>JAVBOZ010000061.1:0-21592 GCA_031549985.1 Oscillospiraceae bacterium
CCTGCAAAAGGTCCGCCAACGCAGCGTACCCCCGTTCAAAATCATTTTAAATGCATCACGCCGTCAGCGCCGCCGCGCCGATGATGCCCGCGTCGTTGCCAAGCACCGCGCTGACCAGTGCGGTCTGTTCGGCGGCGTAAATGCTGTAGCGTTCCTTTTTGATCAGCTCACGCAAAGGCGCGAGCAAACTTTCTTTCTCGTGGCCGATGCCGCCGCCCACGCAGATCATGGAGGGCTGCAGCGCGTTGATCAGGTTACCCAGCCCGACGGAGAGATAGCGCAAATACTGCGCCACCAGTTGGGAACCGACGGGGTCGCCCGCGCGCCAGGCATCGAAGGAGGTCTTGCCGTTGACGTTATCCAGCTCGCCGCCCGCGATTTCCCAGCAAAGGCTTTCGGGGTGCGCTTGCATCGCTTCTTTGGTCTGCTCCACCAGCGCCGTCGCCGAGGCGTAACGCTCCCAGCACCCGCGGCGTCCGCAGTTGCAGGGCAGGCCGTCAACATTGATTACCATGTGGCCGCATTCGCCCGCCGCGTCGTTGACGCCGTTGACGATCTTGCCGCCGATGACGATCCCGCTCCCGACGCCCGTGCCCAGCGTAATGGCGACAAAGCTGCTTACGCCCTTGCCACTGCCCGCAAGCGCTTCGCCCAGCGCGGCGCAGTTGGCGTCGTTATCAAGATAGACGGGGCAGCCGAGGCGTTCTTCCAGCATCGCCTTGGCGGGCACATGGTGGAACGCCAGATTGTTGGAAAAGTCGATCATTCCGTTGGGTTTGTTGACCGAACCCGGTGTACCCACGCCGACGCTGGCAATTGCCGAAAGGGGCAATTTTGCCTCTGCGGCGGCGTCGCGGCAGGCCGCCGCGATGTCGTCCATGATTCCTTCGGCGGGGCGGGGCGACTGCGTCTTGCGCATCCCCCTGCCGAGAATCTTATAGTCGTTGTCAATATCCACCACCGCGACCGAAATGTTCGTGCCGCCCAGATCCACGCCGATTCTGTACATAGTATTCCATCCAATCCTCAAATTTTATGTTGTTCTCAATGAAATTGGCTATTTTCGTCACTTGTATTGATAGACAATTGCGGGCGAACAGTGTTCGCCCCTACGGTTTGGCGCGTTGTGCTTTGTAGGGGAGCACAGTGTGCTCCCGCTGCCTTCTATATCAATACGCTTGTCTAAAAGCGCCATGAAACTATAACGAGGGGTCTTCCTGCGCCGGGGCCACAGAGTCCGCCAGGGGCAGCGCAGGTTCGGTGCAAGGAGGTGCATCTTGCAGTTCCTGAATTTTTTTTCGGAACTGAACCAGCACAGCGGCAAGCAACGCCATCCCCGCGCCTTGCAGAAAATTGGCCAGGCCCAGCGGTATGCCAAAAAAGATGAAGCCAGGAATCGATTGAACCAGCGTGGATATGGCGGTATAGATGATCATCCCCGTCAAAAAGCGTGAGATCACGGGGGCGCTGCGCCCGTCCGCCAAAGTCTTCTTCACCGAGCTGAGGGAGCGTATGGCGCTGGCATAAAAGGCGATGCTGAGCGCGATCGATGCCGCCAAAAACAGGCTTGAAGCAGCCAACACCATGGCGACGGTTGCCTCCTGCACCGCGAACAAGGCTAAAACGCCGAAGCCGAGCATGATGACAATGGCGACCGCGCCTCCGCCGACACCCACAAGGCGATAAATCGCAACGCCGTTGATGAGGCTCAGGCCCGTGCTTTTTGGGATCGCCTCATTTTCGTTCCTCGCCGAGCGGTAAAACATAAACATACCCGCGCAGACCAGGGCCAAGGGGATCATCGCAAACAGAACAGAAAAGCCGGTCTGGAATTTCAGCATGTTGAAAAAATCATAGGGGAGGTCGGTCTGCATCTCCTCCATGACGGTGTCCCAGTCCGGAATATAGCGCCCGAACAGCTTGAGAACCCGTTCAATCAAACTGTCGGCACTGAAAGCGCCGACCACCACCATCAACAGACCCAGCGCATAGGTTGCGGTTGCGCCCAGAAACAGCGGCGAGGCGCCCGACTCTTTTATCGCCCGTGTCAAGGGGGTTGGCTCCGCCGCAGACGGCGCGGTGTAAACAGGTCGATAGGGCGCTGCTTGATAGGGCTGCTGATAAGTAGCCTGGTAAGGCTGTTGAATGGGTTGCTGGCTGGGCGGATCAAATGGGTTGCGATAAACCGGGGCAGGGGGCGTCAATGTCTGCTCCGAGTTAACAGTCGGCTGTTCCGCCGCCATGGCCGCGCCGCAGGCGTTGCAGAACCGAGCGCCGTCCGGGCACTGCGCCCCGCAAGTTGGACAATATGTCATCGGGAAAACCTCACTTTCTTCCGCAGTTGGATGATGAAAGGTTCAGGCCGTTTGATTGCGCAACAATTATAGCATCCCCGCTGCGGCATTGCAAGCGCAAAAATCATTTTCTTGCTTTTTGCGCAATGGCATGCTAAAATAAGTTGCCGGGTCTGGGAACCGTGGGATTTGGCAGACCCTGCGAATGATGGGGACAGGAGAGGTTGAATATGCGCGACTTTTTGCTCACGATCTTTGCCGACCGGCAGCTGCGGACGATGGAGTTCCTGTTTGACTACCTGCATACGAATCCCTTACAGGGGCTGTCGTTTCTGGATGCCCTTAAAAAGATCGGCCTGCTGGTGCTGGCATTCTTTCAATGCATCGGCGTGCTGGTGCTTGATACCGGGGTTACGCCCTATGGCAAGGCCCTGGATTTGAGCGGCTACGAACTGGTGTTTGAAGATAACTTTGACGGCGACAGCCTGAACCTTGATCGGTGGCAGTACCGCAGTTCGGGCAAACGCTCCGGCGGGTATATGGATCCCGCGCAGGTGCGTGTGGAAGACGGGAAGCTCTATATCAAGGCGGAACACAAGACCGACGGCACCTATGGCGAGGGCTGGTATTCAGGTATGGTCAGCACGAAGCAGGAATTCATCGGCGGCGTGTTTGAGATCAGCGCCATCGTCTCAAGGGGGGGCGGGTTCTGGAGCGCCTTCTGGCTCAACGCGCGCGGCATGGAATCCGCTGAGGCCTCCAACGGCGGTCTTGGCGGCGCGGAAATTGATATCTTTGAGGCAGGCAACTACGACCAGTTCCTCCGAAAAGACGCGGTGTCCTTCAACGTTCATGTCGGCGGCTACGGCGACGGGCTGCGTTCGGCGGGCGCGGAGCACTATTACGGGAAGAACATCTATACTGAATACAACACTTATACGCTGGAATGGACACAGGAGGAATACATCCTCTATGTCAACGGCGTCGAGGCCACTCGCAGCACCTGGTTGGACGGCGTATCAAAGGCTGAGGAGTATATCATCCTTTCGCTGGAGACACCCAAGGCGGAAGAATTCGACGAGCAGCCGGGCTTCGAGACGGAGTTCCTGATCGACTATGTACGGGTATATCAAAAGGCAGCGTAAAACGAAATTGGCCCCGGGCGACAAGCGTCGTTCGGGGCGTTTTCATGCGGTTGCCTAACGGCAGTGTCACTCCGGTATCATTGCGTAAAGCGCGTCGAGGGCATCCGAAAGGCCGCCCAGGCGCTCAATCAGCCCTTCAAGTACCGCCTGCTCCCCGGTCAGCACTGTGCCGAAGTCCATTGCCAGTTCCCCGGTCTCGAGCATCATGCTCCGGTATCGGTCGGGCGGCATGCGGGAGTTGCCGGCCACAAAACGCACGATGCGTTCCTGCATCTGTTCAAAATAAGAGAGCGTCTGCGGTACGCCCAGCACAAGACCGTTCATGCGAACCGGGTGAATGGTCATTGTGGCCGAGGGCGTAATGAATGAATGCTTCGCCGACACCGCCAGTGGCACACCGATGGAGTGCCCGCCGCCCAAAACGAGCGAAACCGTGGGGGTTTTCATGCCTGCGATCAGCTCCGCCAGCGCAAGCCCGGCTTCGATGTCGCCCCCCACGGTGTTGAGAATAATCAGCAGGCCGCGCACGTCGCGGCTTTCTTCAATGGCTACCAGTTGCGGGATCACGTGCTCGTACTTTGTGGTCTTTGTCTCCGCCGAAAGTTCGGTGTGGCCTTCAATTTGCCCAATTACGGTCAGGCAGTGGATCAGCCCGCGCCGCCCCTCAAGTGTGATGCTCCCCATTTCCTGAATCTGTTTGCGCTCGCGTGTCTCCGTGTCTCCGCCGCTGCCCTCCGGGTCGGGCAGGGTGACCTCCGGCAGTGTGAAATCGTTGTTCTGCATCGCTGTGCTTCCTCCCTTGAACGTGCGCAATCCTATGGGATAGTATGCCGCGAGGGAGGCGGAGCATACATGGACTGTTTGTTTACTTTATAGTCACGAATAGCAAAAGATTTAAGTCGCCGCCTTAGCCGGGAAATCGAAACCCTGCAAAAAGCCGCCGAGTTCCAGCGAACAGATGTCGCCGCCCACGACGATGCCGTCTTCAATCAGCAAATTGGCCTGCACCACGCCGGGCTTATTCTCAAAGCCGGGGTAATTCTTGACATCATATGTCCAGCGCTTGACGCGCTTGCCTGCGCTCGGGCCCAGGTCCATATTCTGCGCCTTCTGGATATCATTGTATTTTTCGTAGGTCTCGTCAAATTCAGCGGGAATGATTACCTCGCTGACCTCAACGGGGTCTTCCGTAACTTCCCAGCCAAATTGGGAAAGAAATGCCAGCCGTTCGGCTGCGTTGGCGGCCGATACGCGGATGGCGCCGCCTTTTACGGGGGTCTTCTCGCCCCGGGTGAGGAAGATCAGCGCCAGCACGGCGGCCGCAATGACAAAGATGAGGGCGGCCAATTTAATTTTGGAGGATTTGATGGAATACACAAACATGAGCATTCACGCCTTTCAGCAAGAATCGTGGTACCGTCCCAGCTATATGCCGCTGCGCGGAATTGTATGATTGACAAAATGGCGGAAATATGCTAAAATAACATGATAGTTCACGAGAATGGAGAGCTGAATTTATGGTACGCAGCATGACTGGCTATGGTCGCGCTGAGATACGCGGCGAAGAATACCGCGTGGTCTGCGAGATCAAGAGCGTGAACCACCGATTTTTTGAATTTTCGGCCCGGGTGCCGCGTGCCTGTGGTTTTTTAGAGGAAAAGCTCAAGACCTTCCTTGGCGGCCTGATCTCCCGGGGCAAGGTGGAGTGCGGCGTCATGCTTGAATCCCTGCGCGAGCAGGATTTGGTGGTACGGCTCAACCCGGCGCTGCTGCGCGGCTATCTGGACGCTTTCGCGGAAATGGAACAGGGGTATGGCATACGCAACGACGTCGCCGCCAGTGCTCTGTTGCGCGTACCGGAGCTTTTTTCGGTGGAAAAGCGGGCGGTGGATGAAGCGGCTATCTGGGAGGCCGTGCGCCCCGCCGTTCAGGAAGCCGCCGAGCGCTTCCTCGCCATGCGCGAGGCGGAGGGAGGGCGTCTGCGGGCGGATATCATGGCTCGCGCGGGCGAAATTTTGGAGCACGTCGCCTTTGTGGAGGAGCGTTCTCCCCAGACGGTGCGGGAATACAACGAAAAGCTGGCCCAGCGTATGCGAGAGCTTCTGGCGGACGCCAAGGTGGAAGAACAGCGCCTGCTGACCGAAGCCGCTATCTTTGCCGATAAGACCGCCGTGGCCGAAGAAACCGTCCGCCTGCGCAGCCATCTGGCGCAACTGGAGGAGTTCTTCGAAAGCCCGGAGCCGATTGGCCGCAAGCTGGATTTCCTGGTGCAGGAGATTAACCGCGAGGCCAACACCATCGGTTCCAAGGCGCAGGACATTAAGATCGCCCGGCGGGTGGTGGAAGTCAAGGCGCTGGTTGAAAAAATCAGGGAACAAGTGCAGAATCTGGAATAGATTTGAGCAATATATATTGGGGGTACATGCATGCGCATGGTCAATGTCGGGTTTGGTAACCTGCTTAACGCAGAGCGGATTTTGGCGGTGCTGCACCCGGATTCCCAGCCGGTCAAGCGTCTGGCGCAGGAGGCAAAGGCGGCCGGCACCCTGATCGACGCTTCCTGCGGGCGCAAGACCCGCGCGGTGCTTTTGCTCGACAGTGGGCATACGGTGCTGAGTTACCTGCAGCCGGAGACCATTGCGGCCCGCATGCGCACCGAAGGAGCCGCAGAGGCCGAAGAGGAGGAAGACCATGCGTAAAAATCGGGAAGGTCTGCTCATCGTCCTTTCGGGGCCTTCCGGCTCGGGGAAGGATACCCTGCTCAACGAACTGGCCGACCACGCGGACGACGACCTCGAATTCTCCGTCTCGCTGACCACGCGGCAGCGCCGGAGTTGGGAGTCGGATGGTACGCACTACTATTTCGTATCGAAAGAATACTTTGAGTGCAAGCTGGAGGACGGCGAAATCCTGGAGCATGCCTGCTACAGCGGCCATTACTACGGTACGCCGAAGGCGACGGTGGATGAATGGCTCGCGCTTGGCAAGACGGTTGTGCTAAAGATCGAGGTTGAAGGTGCACGGCGCATCCGTGAGATTTACCCGAACAGCGTCAGCGTATTCCTCCTGCCGCCTTCGCTCGATGTTTTGGCTCAGCGCCTGTTTGGGCGCAAGAGCGAAGATGAGGCGGAGATCAGCAGGCGGATGAACATCGCTGCGCTCGAGCTGCAACACGCTGCGGATTACGATTACCTGATTCTCAACGACGAGCTGGACTATGCGGTCAGCGATTTCCGCGCGATCATTCGGGCGGAGCGCCAGCGAACCTGCCGCAGAAAATATATGATAAATGAGGTATTGGCACATGCTGAATGTTGACGTGCGCGGAATCATGGGCAAACACACCAGCCGCTATTCCCTGGTGACGGCCGTGGCCAAGCGGGCGCGGGAGCTTGTGAACGAGACGGAGAGCGGCAAGGTCGGCGTAGAAGGCAAGGCCGTCACGCTGGCGTTGAACGACTTTCTGGAGGGGCGCTACGCCCTTCTGGAGCCGGAAGAGATCCGGGATATTTGAGTGGATGTTTTTTGGTGGCGATATTGACGTTTGGGTCTATGCGGACGGCCAACGGCCGCCCCTACAATTTTCATTCCGCCGGAAGGGTGCGCGTGGCGCGTCCGTGGTATACGCCAACATCAATGTCTTTATCAGAAACAGCATGGGATAACGCCATATGAGCGATGACTTTCCGGCGGCCCGCTTTGCCGCCGTCGCGGTCGAACGGGCGGCCTTCCATTTTGACCAATTGTATACGTACGCCATCCCGCCGGCGATGTGGGGCAGGGCGCGCCCCGGCTGCCGGGTGCGCGTCCCATTTGGCAACGGCGGAAAAGACTGCCTTGGGCTGGTGCTGGAGACCCGGGAAGACGCGGGCGAAGCGCCGGATGGCCTGAAGGGCATCCGCACACTGTTGGACGAGCGCCCGTTGCTCCCACCGAGCCTGGCGGCATTGGTCCCCTGGCTGCGGGAGCATTGTTTTTGTACGTATTACGATGCCTTTCGGGCGATGGTACCCGCAGGGCTGCATCAAAAGCTGCGCGAGACCTTCAGCGCGTTGCCGCCGGAGCATTGCCCGTCCCCCGCGCTTCTGGACGCCGAAGAACAGGCGGTGCTTGAAAAACTGCGCAAAGCCCGGAGCCGGAACAGTTACATACCCAAGGAGGCTCTTTGCAAGCGCTGCGGACTGCCCGGCGATTCCATGCTCCCGGAGCGGCTGGCCGAAAAAGGGTTCCTTTTGCGCAACACCGACGCCTTGCGCGGCGCGGGCGAATTGACTGAGCGCATGTATGCCCCTGCGGAAGGGGCGGAATCCGTGGGAAAACTGACCGGCAGGCAGGCGGAGGTCTGGGCATTCCTCGCCCAGTGCGGCGCGGCTTCCATGAAGGAGATTTGCTCTTATACCGGCGTTTCGCCCGCCGTGCCGCAGGCCCTGGAACGCAAGGGTGCGCTGCGGAGCTGGGAGCGGCGCGTCTGGCGTGGCCCGTCGACCGGGCTGGCGGCGGAACAGGCCGTGCCAATCGCGCTGACGGAGGAACAGGCGCGGGTGTTCGCGAACCTTCGGCAGGCTATGCAAAGCGAAAAACCCGACGTCGCGCTACTTTTCGGGGTGACGGGCAGCGGCAAGACCAGCGTCTATCTCCGGCTGATCGACGAAGCCGTTGCCGCCGGGCGCGGCGCGATCGTCATGGTGCCGGAAATCGCCTTGACGCCGCAATTGCTTGCTTTGTTTACCGGAAGGTACGGCGAGAAAGTCGCGTTGTTCCACAGCGCTCTTTCGATGGGCGAGCGTATGGACGAATGGAACCGCATCCGGGAGGGCCGGGCGAGCATCGCCATCGGCACCCGGAGCGCCATATTTGCTCCCCTTGAAAATATCGGCCTCATCGTCATGGATGAAGAGCATGAGCACACCTATAAATCGGAGCAGACGCCGCGTTTTCACGCGCGTGACGTCGCAAAATGGCGGGCAGCGCGAGAGGGTGCGCTGTTGCTGTTGGCTTCCGCAACGCCCAGCGTCGAGAGCTACGCCGCCGCCCTGAAGGGGCGTTACCGGCTGGAGACTCTGGAGCGCCGGTATGGCGCCGCTGCGCTGCCCGAGGTGCGGGTCGTCGACCTGCGGCTGGAACGGCGGGGAGGGGAGAGCGGGCTGCTCAGCGCCGAACTGCTGCAAGAGCTACGCCGCGTACTGGCCGAGGGCAGGCAGGCGATCCTGCTGATGAACCGGCGGGGCTATCACACCTTTGTGGTCTGCGACGGCTGTTCCCACGTGGTCACCTGCCCTCAGTGCAGCATTTCTCTGACCTATCACCTGGCCAACGAGCGGGTGATGTGCCATTACTGCGGCTACAGCGGACCCGCGCCCACGGCTTGCCCGGAGTGCGGGGAGCCTACCGTCCGCTACGCTGGCGCAGGGACGCAGCGCCTTGAACAGGAGTTGCTGCGCCTGCTGCCGGGCCTGCGCATCGCGCGTATGGACGCCGACTCAACGGCGGTGCGGGGCGTGCGGGAGGAACTGCTTTCCGGCTTCGCGGCGAAACAATATGACATCCTGCTCGGCACCCAGATGGTGGCCAAGGGGCTTGATTTTGAAAACGTGACGCTGGTGGGTGTGCTGTCAATCGACCAGCAGCTCTGCCTTGACGACTACCGCAGCCAGGAGCGTGCCTTTGCCCTGCTGACGCAAGTGGTGGGCCGGGCAGGGCGGGGAACCTACCCCGGCCTGGCGTTGGTGCAGACCATCAACCCGGAAAACGAGATCATTCGTTTAGCCGCGCGGCAGGATTACCGCTCTTTTTTTCAGACGGAGATTCGCCTGCGCAGGCTTTTGACCTACCCGCCCTATTGTGATTTTTGCCTGCTGGGCACCGTATCGGAGGAAGAACTGCTTGCCCGAACGGGGGCGAAATATCTCTTGGAACTGCTGCGACAGCGCACCGGGGATGACGGCGAATACCGGGGCGAGAAGATCATCGTTCTTGGCCCAATGCCCGCCCGGGTGAGCAAACTGGGCAATCGGTTCCGCTGGCGGCTGCTTATGAAATGCCGCGATAGCGTCCGGCTGCGCAGTCTGGTGGCCTCGGTGCTTTCCGCCTTCGGCAAAGAAAGCCGCTTTCAGAAGGTCACCGCATATGCCGATATGAATCCGGAGACGATAGTATAAAGGAGAACAGCTCATGGCCATCCGCAAAATCATTCAGAACGGCGACCCGGTGCTGGAAAAAAAGAGCCGCGCGGTGGAGCGTTTTGACGAACGGCTCGCCCTGCTGCTGGACGACATGGCCGCGACCATGCGTCAGGCGGACGGCTGCGGTCTGGCGGCGGTGCAGGTGGGTGTTCTGCGGCGCGTGGCCGTGGTCGACGCGGGCGACGGCCTGCTGGAACTGGTGAATCCCGTGATCATCGCGAGCGAGGGGGAGCAGGAGGAGCACGAGGGCTGCCTTTCTTTTCCCGGCGAGCAGGGGATCACGCGGCGGCCCGCCGTTGTGCGCGTACGCGCACAAAACCGGCGGGGTACCTGGTGCTTTTATAAGGCCGATGGCCTGAAGGCGCGGGCCTTCTGCCATGAGATCGACCATATGGATGGCATTCTCTTCAAGAGCCGCGTAGTGCGGGAGGTTGAATGATGGAGCGCCTTTTGCGCAGGCTTTATCCCCGCTGGCTCCCGGAGGAGCTTTTGTGGCCGCTTGTGCTGCTGGCCTGCATGGCCGTCGCCGAAACGGTGACGCTGATTTTTTTCGGGCGGCATCTGGCCATGCGCAGGATGTTACTATGGAACATCTTTCTTTCCGGAATACCGTTTTTAGTCGCCTGCGGCGTGGTTTATTTTGATCAGAAGCAAATAAAAAAGAAGCGTTTGCTGTCAGTGATTCTATGGCCGCTGTGGCTGCTCTTCTTCCCCAACGCTCCCTATATGTTGACTGATCTGATTCATTTAAGATGGTATCAATTCTACATCAGCGGCGTGGGGTTTACGGATAAGCCCGCAGCCTGGTTTGGGCTGCTGCACCTCTTTACCGGCGTGGCAGCCGGAACGGCCATAGGCATGCTTTCGCTGCGCTTGCTCCATAATATAGTGGCGCGGCGGTGCGGCAAAATGGCGGGCTGGTGCTTCGCTGCGGGGGCCTGCGCGCTCAGCGGCGTCGGCGTATGGATTGGCCGCTGCCTGCGCTTCAACAGCTGGGATGCGCTGCAACGCCCCGACTGGCTGCTGCGCGAGATTCTGGCGGAACTGGATATGCGGGTGTGCAAGACAATTGTCATATTCGCGGCGCTGGCCGCCGTGGCCTATCTGCTGTTATATGTGTTTACGATACGAACGGAGGCGGAGCGGAGCCGGTGAAAATTGTATTTATGGGAACTCCGGCGTTTGCCGTCCCGTGCCTTGAGCGCCTGCGGCGAGAGGGGCACGAGATCGCGGCGGCGTTTGCCCAGCCGGATAAGCCCCAGGGGCGCAAGATGCTCTTGACACCGCCGCCGGTGAAGCAGGCCGCTCTCGCGGCGGGCATCCCGGTCGAACAGCCCGTTACCCTGCGCGGCGGCGCGGCGATGCAATGCCTTGCCGCATATGCCCCCGAACTGATCGTCGTCGTGGCCTACGGCAAAATTTTGCCGCCGGAAATTTTGACTCTGCCCAAATATGGCTGTATCAATGTGCATGCCTCTCTGTTGCCGAAATACCGGGGCGCCGCGCCGATTCAGTGGGCCGTGCTGTGCGGCGAGACCGAGAGCGGCGTCACCACGATGCAGATGGACGCCGGGATTGACACAGGCGACATGCTATTGCAAAAGCGCTGCGCCATCCCGGAAGACATGACCGCCGGAGAGTTGCACGACGTGTTGTCAGCTCTGGGGGCGGAGGCGCTGGCCGAAACCCTGCGCTTGTTGGAGCGCGGCGCACTAGCGCCATTACCGCAGGAGGATGCGCTTTCCAGTCACGCGCCGATGCTCAGCAAGGCGCTTTCGCCTTTGGATTGGCGAAAAAATGCGACAGAACTGCACAATCAAGTTCGGGGCCTGCATCCCTGGCCCGGCGCGGAAACCGTGTTGCTTGGCAAGCGGCTGAAAATTCTGAAGAGTCGTACGGCGGAAGAAATTTCGCCCGGTCTACCGCCGGGCGCGGTTGTTCACCACGCCGGGCGTGTATTTGCCGTTTGCGGCGGCGGTACGCTGGAATTTCTGGAGGTGCAGCCGGAGGGAAAGCGGGCGATGGCCCCGACGGAATATTTGCGCGGGCTTCATTACGAAGGTGCGCTGCGGTTTGAATGAACAAGGAGGTTTCCATGTTTCCCATGATGTACGGTGGCTACGGTTATATCGACCAATATTTTTTGCTGCTGATCATCCCGGCGCTGCTGTTTTCGCTGGTGATGCAGGGGATGGTCAAGCACACCTACCGGAAAATGTCCTTCGTCCAAAACGGGCGCGGCATGACGGGCGCTGAGGCGGCGGCCCGCGTACTGCAATGGAACGGTGTGGAGGGTGTGCGCATCGAGCATATCAATGGTACGCTGAACGATCACTTTGACCCGCGCAGCAATACCATCCGCCTTTCTTCGGGGGTGTTCACCGGCGCGACCGTGGCTGCGGTGGGCATCGCGGCCCATGAGGCCGGGCACGCCGTGCAATACGCTCAGGGCTATACACCCATCAAGGTGCGCAACGCGATTCTGCCGGTCTGTAACATTGGTTCCGCGCTTGGCCTGCCGCTGGTGATGATTGGTTTTATGATCAACCTCTTTGAGTTGGTGTCGCTGGGACTGATCCTTTTCAGCCTGGTTACGCTGTTTCAGCTGATCACCCTGCCGGTGGAATTCAACGCCAGCCGCCGGGCGTTGCAGGCAATTGAGGCGCAGTATCTGCTGGATGAGCAGGAGTACAAAGGCGCACGTTCGGTGCTGCGGGCTGCGGCGATGACCTATGTCGCCGCACTGGTCATTTCGCTGGCCAACCTGCTGCGCCTGCTTTTGCGCTTTCGGCGGCGATGAAGGGGGGAGGAGCTTTGCCCCGGGCGAACCCCCGTGCAGCCGCATTCCGGCTGCTGTTGCGCATGGAGCGGGGCGGGGCTTATACCAACCTAGCGTTGGACGCGGCGCTGGAGCGCGAGGGCCTGAGCCAAGCGGACGCCGCCCTCTGCGCGGCGCTGGCCTACGGCGTGACGGAACGTCGCCGCACCCTGGAATATCAATTGGAAGACCTGCTGCGCAAACCGCTCCGCCAGCTGCCGCCCGAGGCCAAGGTTGCGCTGACGCTGGGGCTGTATCAAATCTACTATATGGACCGCGTACCGCACCACGCCGCCATTAATGAGAGCGTGGAACTGGTCAAGCACAGCAAAGCGCCTTTTACAGCGGGGCTGGTCAACGCGGTGCTGCGCCGCGCCGCCGCGCGTGAATTGCAATATCCTGCCCGGCAGGCCGATGAGCTGCGATGGCTGAGCGTCCGCTACAGCTGCCCGGAATGGCTCTGCAACCTTTGGCGCGATAGTTACGGCATTGAGACGGCGGAAGCGCTGCTGGCGGCTTCGCTTGAGCAGCCGCCCTTGACGCTGCGTGTCAACCCTTTGCGCTGTGCGCCGGAGGACCTGCGCAGGCTTTTGGAGGACGAGGGCATACCATGCCGGGCAAGCACCGTTTTGCCGGAGGCATTGCTGCTGGAAAAAGCCGGCGCGGTGCCGAAGTTGCCCGGTTTCGCGCAGGGTTGGTTTCATGTGCAGGACATTGCGGCGCAGCTCTGCTGCAAAGCCCTCGCGCCGGAACCCGGTGACACTGTCTTTGACCTTTGCGCCGCGCCGGGAGGGAAAAGTTTCACACTGGCTGAAATGATGGGCGACTGCGGTCGCGTGCTGGCGCTGGAATTGCATGAGGCGCGGGTCGGCCTAATCGCCGAGGGTGCGCGTCGCCTTGGCCTGCGCACCGTTGAGGCAATGCAGGGGGATGCTGCAGATGCCTGCCAAATATTGTCGAAGTTTGGGAAAGCGGGGAAAATTCTCTGCGATGTGCCGTGTTCCGGGCTGGGTGTACTCCGAAAAAAGCCCGATATTCGCGAGAAAACGCAGACTGATATTGACAAACTCCCCGAAATGCAGTACCATATACTCTGTAGTGCCTCCGAATGTCTGGAGGAAAACGGCGCGTTGGTCTACGCCACCTGTACGCTGAATCCGGCTGAAAACGAAGAAGTCTGCCGCCGCTTCCTGCGGGAACACTCCGGATTCGCCGCCGAACCTGTTTTGCCAAACGTGCTTGGGTATCGCGGGCCGCGCGAGCCCTGGCTCACGCTGATGCCCCACTTCAGTGGGTGCGACGGGTTCTTCATCGCCAAATTCACGAAAAGGACAACCTGTGCCGATCATGCCTGCGTTCAATGATCCGCGATCCATGCTGCCGGAGGAACTGGCTGAGGCGCTGGCCCCCCTGGGGCTGCCGCCCTATCGGAGCCGCCAGATCTTTGGCTGGCTTCAGAAAAAGGGCGCAGTGTCGTTCGCAGAGATGACCGATCTTGCCAAAGAAGACCGCCGGTTGCTGGCGGAACGCTTCCCCATCGCCACCTGTGAAATCACGCGCAGGCAGCAGGCCGACGCGGATGGATCGGTGAAGTACCTCTTTCGTCTGCAAGACGGCGAAGCCATCGAAAGCGTCGTCATGCGGTATAGCTATGGAAACACCATCTGCGTCTCAACGCAGACGGGCTGCCGGATGGGCTGCGCGTTCTGCGCCTCAGGGCTGCACGGCCTGACGCGAAATCTTTTGCCCGGCGAAATGCTGGGGCAAATTCAGGCCGCCCGGCGCGACCTGGCAATCGAAATCTCTCATGTTGTGCTGATGGGCATGGGCGAACCTCTCGATAATTACGATAACGTCCTGCGGCTTTTGCGCCTTGTTTCGCACCCGCAGGGGCTGAACGTCAGCCAACGCAAAATTTCGCTTTCCACCTGCGGCGTTGTGCCGCAAATTAATCGTCTGCGCGGCGAGGGCCTGGGCCTGACCCTTTCGGTCTCGTTGCATGCGCCCAACGACGCCATTCGCGGTGCGCTGATGCCCGTCAACCGGCGCTGGCCGGTGCGGGAACTTTTGGCGGCTTGCAAGTGTTATGCCGAGGAGACCTCCAGGCGGATATCGTTCGAGTATGCGCTGTTTTGCGGCGTCAACGACAGCGTCGCCTGTGCCGAAGAGCTTGCTGCGTTGCTCCGGGGGATGCTATGCCACGTCAACCTGATCCCCGGCAACCCCGTGCCGGAACGCGGCGCTGCCCTGCGGCGAAGCGAACCGGCGGTTGTGCAGGCCTTTGCCCGTGCGCTGGAGCGGCGGGGGATCAACGTCACCGTACGCCGCAGCCTTGGCGGAGGGATCGAAGCCGCCTGCGGGCAATTGCGGAATCGCGATGCAGACGGGCATACTAATACTACCCCTTGGTAAAAATTCTTGTATCGTTTCGCTCTTTCGTCTTTACCGCGTCGCTATCGTCATTGACAGGCGTCGTCCTGCCTATATCCTCTGTCTGGCGATACAAACGAAATCCTCGAAACGCTTGCAACGTTTTTATCAAGGACTCGTATTAAAAATGTCAACAAAAATGGCTTGCGCGAGCCTTTAATACAAAAAAACTGTGCAAGGCACCGGCGAACCAACATAGAATGACAGGAGGAACGTTCCATGCGCGTTGCCGCAAAAACGGACACCGGGCAAGTTCGGCAGATGAACGAGGACTGTTACAGTGTCGGGGAGCTTCCTAACGGTATGGTCTGGGCGGTGATCTGCGACGGCATGGGCGGCGCGGCGGGCGGCAATATTGCCAGCCAGACGGCGGTCAAACTGATTGCGGAGAGCATCGGCGCTTCCTATCAGGATCAGATGAGCAGCCGTTCCATCCGCAACCTTTTGGTCGCGGCGGTGGATAACGCGAACATGCGAATATTTGACCTTTCGGTGGCGAACGAGAGCCTCAGTGGTATGGGTACCACCGTGGTGGCCGCGCTTGTCGCGCAGCGCAAAGTTTATATCGCCCACGCGGGCGACAGCCGCGCTTACATTTTTGCCGAGGGGCGCCTGATGCAGCTGACGAAAGACCATTCGGTTGTGCAGGCGATGTTGGATTCGGGGCAGATCACGCCAACGGAAGCCAGAACCCACCCGCGCAAGAACCTGATTACCCGGGCGCTGGGGGTTGGCGAAAATCTGGACGTCGACTATTGCGAAGAGGAATTTGAGCCGGGCGATATTCTGCTGATTTGTACCGACGGGCTGACCAACGCGGTGGAGCCGGAACAGATTCAGCGTACGATGCAGCAGGCCGGGTTTGCCGCCTGCGCGGAAGCATTGGTCGCCTTAGCCAACGAAAACGGCGGGCCGGATAACATCACCGTCGTCGCCATCGCCAACGAATAACCGTGAAAGGCGGATGCATATGGACTATTATGTGGGCAAAATTCTCGATGGACGCTATGAAATCCAAGAGGTGCTTGGGATCGGCGGCATGGCCGTGGTCTACCGGGCGTATGACAACATTGACGACCGCCCGGTCGCCGTGAAGATTCTCAAGGAGGAATACCTGGCCAACGAGGAATTCCGGCGGCGGTTCAAGAATGAATCCAAAGCCATCGCGATGCTTTCGCACCCCAACATCGTCAAGGTCTATGACGTCAGCTATGGCGACCGGCTCCAGTATATTGTCATGGAATACGTGGAGGGCATCACGCTCAAGGAATATATTGAGCAGCGCCGCGTGATTCCGTGGAAGGAGGCGGTGCATTTCCTTACCCAGATTTTGCGCGCGCTACAGCACGCGCACGACCGGGGTGTTGTGCACCGCGATATCAAGCCGCAAAACATCATGCTGTTGCATAGCGGCAACATCAAGGTGACGGACTTTGGCATCGCCCGCTTCAGCCGCAGCGAGACGCGCACGATGAGCGAGAATGCCATCGGTTCGGTGCATTACATCAGCCCCGAACAGGCGCGCGGCGATTTTACGGACGAAAAGACCGACATCTATTCCGTCGGCGTGGTGCTCTATGAAATGCTGACGGGTGAACTGCCCTTCCAGTCTGATTCCACTGTTTCGGTTGCGATTATGCAGCTACAGAGCGAGGCGCGCCGCCCGCGCGAAATCAACGATGCGATCCCTTTGGGGCTGGAGCAGATCACCATCCGCGCGATGCAAAAAAACCCGTCCGACCGTTATCAGTCTGCGGCTGAAATGCTGCTGGATTTGGAAGAGTTCAAGCGCAACCCGTTGATCCGCTTTGAATACAGCTACTTTGTCGATCGGGAGCCGACCAAGTACGTTTCGCCGATGGACCGGCAACGCGTCGTCCGTCCGGCGGCACCGGTGCCCGCGCTGCCCGCTGAGGAAGAGGAAGAGGAGCGTAGCCGCGTTGTGCCCATGATGCTGGGGATCATTGCCGGCGTCATTGTCCTGGTTGGGGTGATCGCCCTGATCGTGTCGGTGTTGGCCAAGAACGGCAGGGACGTTCTTGAGATAAAAAGCTTTTTTGGGCATCAGCGTGTCGATATTGAACAGAACGAGGAATACTTGACCGATTATGAGTTCGAATTCATATCGGAAATCAACGACAGCTATAAGGTAGGCAGCGTATTTAAGCAGGACCCCGAGCAGGGCAAAAAGGTCAAACGCAACGAAGAGGGCAAGGTCAAGGTGACCCTTTATGTGGCCGACGCGATGCGGGTTGTGCCGGATGTGCGTTATAAAGATGCTGAGGACGCCATACAGGAAATAGAGAACAAGGGGTTCAAGACCAAGAGGGAAGACGAGTTGCGCTTGGACATGGAAAAGGGAAAGGTGATCCGCACTGATCCGCCCCACAACACAAAACTGGAGGCCAATTCGGTTGTGACGGTCTATGTCGCCGTCCACGAATTCATCCCTCTGATGGAGACGGTGCCGGATATCACGGGCTGGACTGTGGCGCAGGCGAAGGACGCGCTGACGCCGTTGGGTTTCCAGCTGGATGAATCCAACATTATTGAAGAAACCAGCAAAAAGCCCAAGGGAACCATTACCTATCAGAGCATTAAAGCCGATACGAAGGCATATATCGGCACGAGCATTCAGGTGCGTGTCAGTTCCGGCGTTGCTCCGTCACAAAAGGCAAGCATCACCGTTCCGGTGACCAACAACGGCGGCGCGGAATGTACGCTGCGCATTTATCTGGATGGCGTCAAGCAGGACGAGGTGGTTGTCCGACAAGACAGCGGCACGTACCCCTTCTCAATTGAAGGCAGCGGCGCAAGCCAGAAGCTTCAGGTGACGCAGGACAATGATTTAACGATTTACGAGGCGTCGATCGACTTCACGAAAAATCCGCCGCACGTGACGCCCAAGCCGCCGCCGGAGCCGGAACAGCCGACGATTTCAATGCCGAACGTAACCGGCGACAGTTACGAAAGCGCGGTCATAACGCTCGTCGATGCCGGTTTCAGCGCTGAAAACATCAGCAAGAGGGAGCAGAGCGCAATCTTTGGATTCCTAGGAGAGCCGGGCACGGTGAGTTTGCAGAGCCCTCTGCCGGGTGTGCCCTGCAAACCTGACCGGACAATTGAGCTTACAGTGGTCGTTTGACGCATGAAGCAGGAAGGAAGGATTATTCGTTCCCTGGCCGGTTATTTCACCGTTATGGTCGAAGACGGCGCTTCACACGTCATTGAGTGCCGTGCACGCGGGCTTTTCCGCAAAGAGGGCCTGACGCCGCTGGTGGGCGATTTTGCCCGCGTACTTGCGCAGGCAGATGGCACAGGTACCCTGGTTGAATTACTGCCGCGCCGCAACGCGCTCGAACGCCCGCCGCTGGCCAACCTGGATCAGCTGTTCCTTGTCTGTTCCACCGCCGAGCCAAGGCCGAACCTGCGTCTGCTTGATCTCCTGATCGCTTCAGCGGAGCTTGCGGGGATTGAGCCGGTGCCGGTGTTCACGAAGTCCGATCTTGCGCCAGGGGAGGCTCTGGCGGCCCTTTATCGCACTTGCGGGTTCAGCGCATACGCCATTGCGCGGGATTCCCAGGAGGGAATGGCGGAGCTGCGGGCTTCGCTGCGGGGCAGGCTCAGCGCCTTTTGTGGGAATACAGGGGTGGGGAAATCCACCCTGCTCAACCGTCTGGCCCCCGAATTGCAATTGCCTACGGGCGAGATCAGCCCAAAGCTTGGCCGGGGGCGGCATACCACCCGCCACGTGGAGTTATTCCCCGTCGCGGGGGGCTGGGTGGCGGATACGCCTGGATTTTCTTCCCTGGAGGCTGAGGGCGTGCCCGTGTTGACGCGGGATAATCTGATTTTGGCTTTTCGTGAATTTGCACCTTTACTGGGCAATTGCCGTTTCACGGATTGTGCGCATATCAAGGAGGATGGCTGCGGCATACGCGCCGCCGTCGAAGCGGGCCTGATACCGGCAAGCCGGTATGATAGTTATGTGGCGATTCGTGGTGGCCTGAAAGAGGATGACTGGCGCACCAACGCTAAGAAATAGAAGACGCCGCCTCCTGCGGCTGAATGGAGGTTTGACATGAAATGCCCGTTTTGCGCCTGCGAAGAAAGCAAGGTGATCGACTCCCGGCCGACGGATTTCAGCGAGCGCATCCGGCGGAGGCGGGAATGCACCGAGTGCCGCAAACGCTTCACTACTTATGAGATCATCGAGACCGTGCCCCTGATCGTCATCAAAAAGGATAAGTCGCGCGAATCCTTCGACCGGCAAAAGCTCTTCAACAGCCTGCGCCGCGCCTGTGATAAACGCGCGGTTTCGGTCGACCAGCTGGAGCAAATCGTTGATGACATTGAGCAGGCGCTGCACAATTCGATGGAGCGCGAAGTGCCGACCGAGAGCATCGGCACCCTTGCCATGGAGCATCTGAAGCAGGTGGACGAGGTATCTTATGTCCGTTTTGCCTCCGTCTATCGTGAGTTTAAAGACATCAACACCTTCATGGACGAGCTGGCAAAACTTTTGCAGGAGAAGAAATAAGCCGAACGAAAACCAAGCAATAAAACGCAGGAGAAGTGTACATGACAGACAGACAGTTGCTCTTGGGCAACGAAGCCGTTGCACGCGGCCTTTGGGAGGCCGGGTGCCGCTTTATTTCCAGCTATCCCGGTACGCCGAGCACCGAGATCACCGAGACTGCGGCGGAATACGCAGAAATTGACGCCGAATGGGCGCCCAACGAGAAGGTGGCCATGGAAGCCGCCCTGGGCGCCGCCATTGCGGGCGCGCGCGCCTTTTGCGGGATGAAACACGTGGGGCTCAACGTGGCCGCAGACCCGCTTTTTACGGCATCCTATACCGGGGTCAACGCCGGGATGGTCATCGCCGTGGCGGATGATCCGGGCATGCATTCCTCGCAAAATGAGCAGGATTCGCGGCATTATGCCCGCGCGGCCAAGCTGATGATGCTTGAACCCGCGGATTCGCAGGAATGCAAGGACTTTGCCCGGCTTGCCTTTGAACTTTCAGAGCAATTTGACACGCCTGTGCTGCTGCGGCTGAGCACACGTGTCGCGCATTCACGCAGCGTGACGCAATTGACGCAGCGGGAGTCGCCTGCGCTGAAGCCTTACGCCAAGGACCCCGATAAGTACGTGATGATGCCCGCGATGGCGCGGGCGCGCCACGTGGTTGTCGAGGAGCGCCTTCGGGCGCAGGCCGCGTGGGCTGAAGGCTGCGCACTGAACCGAGTTGAATATAACGACAAAAAGATCGGCGTGATTTGCGCCGGTATCAATTATCAGTGCGCCAAAGAGGCGCTGGGCGAACGTGCCTCCTATTTCAAGCTTGGCTGCGTCTATCCTTTGCCGGACCAGGCGCTGCGGGCGTTCTGCGCGGCCTGCGAGACTGTTTGGGTCGCGGAGGACCTAGACAGCTTCATTGAACAGCACTGCAAGTCATTGGGGCTGAATGTGCGCGGCAAGGATGTGCTGCCGCTGACAGGCGAGTTTTCGCAGGCTCTGCTGCGCAAGGCTATTTTGGGCGAAGAACTGCCTACGCAGAAGGCGCTCGATATGCCACTTGCGGGCAGGCCGCCCGTGCTTTGCCCCGGTTGCCCCCATCGGGGCATGTTTTACGCCCTTAAAAAATGCGGCGTCTTCGTCAGCGGAGACATTGGCTGCTATACCTTAGGCGCGCTCAAGCCCATTGAGATGATCGACACCTGCGTTTGCATGGGCGCGTCGGTTTCGGCCCTGCACGGGCGCAACAAGGCCGACCCCGCCAACGCGGCCAAGAGCGTGGCGATCATCGGCGACTCCACGTTTGCCCATTCCGGTGTGACCGGGCTGATGAATATCGCCTATAACCGCAGCAATTCGGTTGTGATCATCCTCGATAACAGCATCACCGGCATGACCGGGCACCAACAGAACCCCGTCACCGGCTTGACGCTTAAGGGCGACCCCACCGCAGCCGTGAACCTTGAGGCGCTCTGTGCCGCAGTGGGTATTGCATGGGTGCGCGTTATCGACCCGAATGATCTGGCCGCTTCGGAGCAGGCTGTGCGCGAGGCACTTGCGGCGGAACAACCCTGCGTGATCATCGCCAGACGGCCCTGCGCTCTGCTGAAAACTGTCAAGGCCAGGCCCTCTTTGCGTGTCAACGAAAAATGCACCGGCTGCCGACAATGTATGCGCATCGGCTGCCCGGCGATCAGCATGCGGGCAGGCGAAGATGGCCGGAAGAAGGCCGTTGTTGACGCGACCCAGTGCGTAGGCTGCGACCAATGCGCCCAATTGTGCAAATTCGGCGCGCTGCAAAGGGGGGATGCGCAATGACGACGAAGAATATCATGATTGTGGGTGTCGGCGGGCAGGGGACGCTGCTGGCCAGCCGCCTGTTGGGCGCGGCGCTGCTCAGCCAGGGCTATGACGTAAAGGTCAGCGAAGTGCATGGTATGAGCCAGCGCGGCGGTTCGGTGATCACCTATGTCCGTTATGGCGACGCCGTGGCGTCCCCGATGATTGACGCGGGCGAGGCGGATATCATCCTTGCCTTTGAGCAGTTGGAGGCCGCACGCTGGCTACCCCACCTCAAGCCCGGCGGCAAGCTGATCTGCAACACCCAGCGGATCGACCCCATGCCGGTCATAACCGGTGCGGCGGAGTACCCGCAGGGCATTCCGGAGGCGATTGCCACCGCCGGGGCGGATATTCAGGCAA
>JAVBOZ010000003.1:0-16414 GCA_031549985.1 Oscillospiraceae bacterium
AGGCTCTTTTCGACAACCGTATTGATACAGGAGGCAACGGGAGCACACTGTGCTCCCCTACAAAAGCACGCAACGGCCAAACCGTAGGGGCGAACAGTGTTCGCCCGCAATTACGCATCAATACCAACGTCTAAAACAGCCAAATTTAAAGCCTTGGAAGGATGACGCCCATGCAACACAACCTAAAATACCGGCGGGCGCTGCTCAAACTCAGCGGCGAGGCGCTGGCGGGCGAAAAGTTCGGCGGCATTGACTTCGCCGTCGCCGAGGCCATCGGCGGGCAAATCAAGGCCTGCCTGGCGGAGGGCGCGCAGTTGGGAATCGTCATCGGCGGCGGAAACTTCTGGCGCGGGCGCACGGGCGGCGCAATGGATCCCGTCCGGGCTGACCAGATGGGCATGCTGGCCACAGTGATGAACGCCATCGCCCTTTCGGATACCTTTGAGCAGTTGGGCATCCCCACGCTGCTGCAGGCGGCCGTGCAGATGCCGCAGATCGCGCCGCCCATCAGCAAGCCCGCAGCGCTGGCGGCGCTGGCGGAAGGCAGGGTCGTGCTCTTCGGCGGCGGCACTGGGAATCCCTTTTTCACCACCGATTCAGCTGCGGCGCTTTGGGCTGCGGAAATTGACGCCGAAATCGTCCTGAAGGCAACCAATGTGGACGGCGTCTACGACAGCGACCCACGCAAAAATCCCAACGCGCAAAAATACGATGCGCTGGACCACGCGGAAATCCTTGCCAAACGGCTGAACGTGATGGACGCCACAGCGGCTGCGCTCTGCCAGAGCCGGGGCATACCGATGCTAGTGTTCAACCTCAACGACCCGGCCAATATCCTGCGCGCCCTGCGGGGCGAGCGAATCGGTACGCTGGTTAAGGCCGAGCGCGCGTAAACATCCGCACAATGACATGCGTATTATACGAATGAAATGTATATAATTAGGAGGTAACAGTATGGATCCCCTGCTGAACGACGTGAACGCAAAAATGGAAAAGACCATTCAGGCGCTGAAGACGGAGTACGGCTCCATCCGTGCGGGCCGGGCCAACCCCACCGTGCTGGATAAAATCCGTGTGGACTATTACGGTACGCCGACGCCGATCAACCAGATGGCCGCCGTCGCCGTGGCGGAGGCCCGCATACTCACCATCCAGCCCTGGGACGCCTCCACCGTCCGCGCGATCGAAAAGGCGCTACAGACCTCGGACCTTGGCATCAACCCCCAGAGCGACGGCCGGGTCATCCGCCTGATCTTCCCGCCTCTGACGGAGGACCACCGCAAGAGCATCGCCAAGGATATTCGGAATCAGGCTGAGGAAGCAAAAGTCTCCGTCCGCGGCGCACGGCGCGATACGGTGGATAAGCTCAAGAAGATGCAAAAGGCCGCCGACATTACCGAGGACGACCTGAAGGATCTTGAAAAGGAACTTCAGGATTTGACCGACCGCTTTACCAAGGAGATTGATTCCATCGCCGCCGCCAAGGATAAAGAGGTGATGGAGATCTGAGCCAGGAATTAAAGGCTTTGCCGCAGCATATCGGTATTATCATGGACGGCAACGGGCGCTGGGCAAAGCAGCGCGGCCTACCCCGCACCGAGGGCCACAGGGCGGGCGTCGAAGTCTTTGAGCGCATCTGCGAATACGCCGCCGGTCTCGGCATCCCCGCGCTGACCTTTTACGCCTTTTCAACCGAGAACTGGACGCGTCCGGAGGACGAAGTCACCGCGATTATGGGATTGTTCCGACGGCAACTGGAGTCGGCGGAGCGCCGCAAGGAGGAAAATCGAAGCAAACGCTGGCGCATCCGTTACATCGGCGACCTCGAAGAGGGCGGTCCCGTCCCGGCGGATATTTTGAACCTGCTGCGGGATATGGAGCGCCAGTCGATGGATCAGGAAAAGACCGTCGTCAACATTGCCGTCAATTACGGCGGCAGGCAGGAGATTTTACACGCGACGCGGCGGCTGGCCCGCCTGGTGCGCGAACGCGCGCTGGAACCGGAAGACCTGAGCGAACAGGACATGGAGGATGGTCTTTACACTGCGGGTCAGCCCGCCCTCGACTTGATCATTCGCCCCAGTGGCGAGTTGCGGCTCTCAAACTTTCTGCTCTGGCAAAGCGCCTACGCAGAGTTCTGGTTTTCTGATATTCTTTGGCCGGATTTTACCGAAAAACATCTGGACGCTGCCCTGGCCGCCTATGCCGCGCGAAACCGGCGGTTTGGCGATATTGGGTAGCGGGACAGGCGAACAACGTTCGCCCTTACGAAAAGAAGAGGTGTTCCCTTGAAAACACGCATTATCACAGGCATAGCCGGCGCGGCAGTGACAATCGTCACGCTGGTGCGGCTCGATTCCATCCTGCTGGGGCTGTTGCTGATCCCCTTTGCGATGATGGCTTGCCATGAGATCTGCCACGTTGCCGGGGTGAAAAACAAAGCCATGCGGTATTTCAGCGTAGGCGTCGCGCTGCTGATGCCGCTCTGGATCGAATACCGGCACCGGCTGCCCGCATATCTCCAGCTGCGGCCCCTGACTTTGGCGGTTCTGTGCTTCCTGATTCTCTGCCTGCTCGCGCTGGTGCGCAGTGAAGAGACCCGATTTGAGCACGTCTTGATCACCCTGTTCGCCTCGCTGGCTGTGCCTGCGGCGATCAGTACACTGACGGTAATCCGCGACCTATTGCGCCGCAGCGAGGGCGCCGCGTTTAAGATCAATTTGGCAGTCTATTTTCTCTTCTTTACCTTCTGCTGCGCCTGGCTGACCGATACCTTCGCTTATTTCGTCGGACGCAAGCTGGGCAAACACAAGCTCGCCCCAAAGATCAGCCCCAAAAAGACGGTGGAGGGGGCGGTCGGCGGCGTCCTTTGCACGTTGTTGGTCAACATCGGCTTTGCGCTGCTGTTCAACGCCGCGTTTCTCAAAGGAGCGTATCGCCTGCATATTGCCGCAATCTCGCTGTTGACGCTGGCGCTCTGCCTAATTTCCATGCTGGGTGATCTCACGTTCAGCCTGATCAAGCGCAATTATGGGCAAAAAGATTTCGGCAGTTTCTTCCCCGGCCATGGCGGCGTAATGGATCGCTTCGACAGTCTGGCCTTCGTCGCCCCCTGCACAGCCCTGCTGCTGCAGCTCAATATCGACAATAGCTGGGGATTATTTTATACGAGGATAGCAGCGTAAAAGATACGCTCATATTCTGTTTGTGCCTGATTCCATTGAATTTCCACGAAATTCGAGCAAGGAAAGTATTAGCGTGAAAGATAAAGTTTCATGCCCTATTTGTGCCTGATTCCGTTTCACGCGTTGAATTTCTTCGAAATTCAGAAAGGTATGAAGTTTTTTGTGAAACGTTTGACAGTCTTGGGGTCCACAGGCTCCATCGGGCGACAGGCGCTGGATGTGGCCGAACGGCTGGGCATTGGCATCGCCGCGCTGAGTGCGGGGAGTAACGCCGCTGCGCTCGAGCAGCAGATCCGCCGCTATCGCCCCGCCTTCGCCGCCCTGGCGGAGGAAGGCGCTGCCCAAGCGCTGCGTCTTGCCGTGGCGGATACGCCAACGAAGGTGCTGTCGGGTGCGCAAGGGGTTGCGCAATGCGCGGCCCTGCGGGCGGATATCGTCCTGAACGCCCTTGTGGGGGTGGCGGGCCTGCCGCCGACCCTGGCTGCGCTGGACGCCGGGAACACGCTCGCCCTCGCGAACAAGGAAAGTCTGGTGGCGGGCGGCAGACTGGTGACGAAGCTGGCGAGCGAAAAGCGCGTCAACATCCTGCCGGTCGACAGCGAGCATTCGGCGATATTTCAGGTGTTGCAGGGGTGCCACAACCTGGCTTCGCTGCGCCGCTTGATCCTGACGGCCTCGGGCGGCGCGTTTTATGGCCGCAGCGGTGCGGAACTGGAACAGGCCACGGCGGAGGAAGCCCTGCGGCATCCCAACTGGAATATGGGCGCGAAAATAACCGTCGACTGCGCCACCATGATGAACAAGGGCCTTGAAGTGATCGAGGCGGTCTGGCTCTTTGGGCTGCCGGAAGATCGGATCGACGTGCTGATCCACCGGCAGAGCGTGGTGCATTCCATGATCGAATACATAGACGGCGCGGTACTGGCGCAATTGGGTTCGGCTGATATGCGCCTGCCCATCCAGTACGCGCTGACCTTCCCCAGTCGCCTGCCCTGCCCCGCAGAGCGGTTGAATCTGGAAAAATGGGGTACGCTAACGTTTGAGCCACCGGACGACGCGGCTTTCCCGGCGCTTTCGCTTTGCCGGGCGGCGATTCGCCGGGGCGGGTTTGCGCCCGCCGCGCTCAACGGAGCGAACGAGGCGGCCAACGCGCTGTTCCGCGAGGGGAAACTGCGTTTCCCGCAAATCGCGGAGCTTGCGGCGGCGGCGGCGGAAGAGGCCCCCCCGGGTGAAGCGGATACCCTGGAAGGTATTCTCGCGGTGGATCAGGCCGCAAGGGAATACGTTTGCGCACACGTATAGCAATCACTAAACGACGAGAGGTGATAGTCATAACTGCTTTGTTGAGCATCGGGAGCCTCTGGGGCAAGGTCTGGCCTTTCCTTGTGGCGGTTCTCTATTTTGGCTTTTTGATCCTGGCCCATGAGCTGGGGCACTTCGGAACCGCCAAGGCGTTTCGCGTCCGCGTCAATGAATTCTCACTGGGCATGGGGCCAAGGCTGCTTAAACGCAAACGGGGCGAGACCCTCTATTCCCTCAAAGCGGTGCCCTTCGGCGGCTCCGTCATTATGGAGGGCGAAGACGAGTCGACCGACGACACGCGCGGGTTTTTGAACCAAAAGCCCTGGAAACGCATCTGCATTTTGGTGGCCGGAGCGTTCATCAACTTGCTTTGCGGCTTATTGATCATGACGATTCTCATCAGCACGCAAGGCCTTGTGGGGACGACGAAAGTCCATCCCGAGTGGAAGACCGCCGGGCAAAGCGGCTTGCGACCGGGCGACGACTTGCGCAAAATCAACGGTAAGCGCGTGATATCCAACCTCGACATCGGCTTCCTGCTTTCGCGCGACAGCGACGGCACCATTGACTTTGTGGTTCGGCGGGACGGGAAAGACGTACAGCTTGATGGCGTAACGATGGAACAGCTGCATAAGGAGGATATGAAGATCCTTGGGCTTGACCGCTCGGACTTTTCGAAAGTGAAGTTCGCCGGGATCGTGGCAGGCGAAAGCCTGCGTGAAAGCGTCTCCGTCGTGCGTCTGGTCTGGCTGAGCCTGCTGGATATGGTGACGGGCAAATTCAAACTGACCGACCTTTCGGGGCCTGTCGGGGTGGTGCAGATCATCTCCGGCCAGGCGCAGGAGGCCCAGGCCAGCGCGGGCGACAGCAAGGCTTTCCGCGCGGCCATTGACAATCTGCTGTTCCTCTTCGCGCTGATTTCCATCAACATTGGCCTGATGAACCTGCTGCCGCTCCCGGCGCTGGATGGCGGACGTATCTTCTTCTGCCTGATCGAAATGATCTTCCGCAAGCCGATTCCAAAGCGCTTTGAGGCAACGCTCCACGCCGTGGGGTTGCTGTTGCTCTTCGCGTTTATGATCATCATCTCATTCTCCGATATCCTCGCGTGGGTGCAGGGCAAACGCTAATCACCCACAATTGCTAGTTGTTAATTGTAAATTGTTAATTGTTAATTGTTAATCGTTAATTGTTAATTGTTAATTGTTAATTGTACAGAGGGGGTGGCTGGATGCGGCGGAGACTCAGCCGGAGCGTACAGGTCGGACACGTCGTCATCGGCGGCGGCGGGCCGATTACCGTGCAGTCGATGCTCAGCCGCCCGGCGCACGACATTGCCGCGAACCTCGAACAGGCTGCGGCGCTGGAGGCGGCGGGCTGTCAGGTTCTGCGCGCCGCCGTGCCGGATCAGGCGGCCATCGCGCTGATTGCCGCGCTGAAGGGTCAATGCGGTATCCCTATCGTCGCGGACATCCACTTTGATTATAAACTTGCGCTGGAAAGTGTGGCCGCCGGAGCGGACAAGATCCGCATTAACCCCGGCAACATCGGCGGGCAGGATCGCGTACGCCAAGTCGCCGCCGCCTGCCGGACGCGGGGGGTCCCGATCCGCGTGGGCGTCAACTCAGGTTCGCTGGAACCGGAACTGCTCGCAAAACACGGTGCGCCCACGCCGGAGGCGATGGCCGAAAGCGCCATGGGGCACATCCGTCTGCTGGAGGCCTGCGACTTCGGGGATATCGTCGTCTCGCTCAAATCCTCTTCAGTGGAGGCAACCGTTCAGGCCTATGAGCTGCTGGCCGTACGCTGCGATTACCCCCTGCATCTGGGCATCACCGAAGCAGGCACCGCCCGGATGGGGCTGGTGAAATCGGCCGTTGGCATCGGCGCGATGCTGCTGCGCGGGCTGGGTGATACAGTCCGCGTCTCACTGACGGCGGATCCGGTGGAGGAAATCGCCGCCGCAAAGGATATCTTGCGGGCACTGGGGCTGGGCGGCAAAGGCCCGAACCTGATCGCCTGCCCCACCTGCGGACGGACAAAAATCGACCTGATCGCCCTGGCGCATGCAGTGGAGCAACGCCTGCAGGGCTGCGAGAAAGAGATCACCGTGGCAGTGATGGGCTGCGCGGTCAACGGCCCCGGTGAGGCGCGTGAGGCGGATATCGGCTTGGCGGGCGGCGACGGCTGCGCACTGCTCTTCCGCAAAGGCGAGATTCTGCGCAAAGTTCCGGAGGCCGAAGCACTTGACGCGCTGATGGTGGAAATTGAGGCGCTGTGATTCTTTATTATGACATCTGACGGAGGACATCCATTTTGGCCTACATACCGCTCTGGATTTTTTTTGGGGACTGCCTCCCCGGCGTGGAGTTCCCGGCGGAGACCCAGGGAATGCAGGTGCAGCCGTCGATTGACTCCGCCGCGCGGACGATGCACCTAGAACTGCAGTCCGCCGCCTGGGTTGAGCCGGAAACCGTAGATCGCCTCTGCAAAAACATCGCGGAGGCCACGGACTGCCGGGCGACCTATAGCCTGCGCTTCGCCCCGGCATGTTTTGGTGAAAGTTGCTTCCCCTGGCTGCTGCGCAAGCTGAAGGAAGATGTTGTCGTGGCCAACGGCTTTCTGCGCGGCGCGGCGTTGGCATATGCCGAAGGGCTGCTGCGGCTGCGACTGAGCGAGACGGGCAAAAAGGTCTTGGAGGACGCAGGGGTGGCGCAATGGCTGCGGCGGTTTGCGCAGCGGCACTTCGATTTGGACATCGGCGTCGAACTGCTTGCGGTCGAAATTCCGGCGAAAACAAAGGCCTCCCCTGCCCCGGAAATACAGGCGGTAACAACGCCTAAAGCACAAGCCGACGCACCAAAACCCAATACCACACCGCAGCGCCCGGAACCAAAACCCCGGGCGGACAAGCCCCGGAAAGACAACCTGTTTGACGGTTTCCCGTTCACCGTCAAGGCCAAGCCGATCTATGGCGGCCCCATCCGCACACGCCCGGTGCCCATCGCGGGGCTTGATCCATTGGACGGCAGCGCGGTGATCTGGGGCGAGGTCTTCGGATTCAGGGAGATCACGACACGTGACGGCCGCAAGAAAATTATCACCTTCAACCTGACCGACGGAACGAGCTCTTACCCCTGCAAAATTTTTGAAGAGGCCGAAAACTGCGAAGCGCTGCTCAAGCACATCAAGGACGGCGTTTGCCTGCTCTTGCGCGGCAGCTTCGTTTTCGATAAATTCAGTGGCTCCCACTGCCTGCAGCCTCGCGCGATCATGCCGGTGGAACAATTGCTTCCGCAGGATGACGCGCCGGTCAAACGAGTGGAACTGCACCTACACACCAACATGAGCGAGATGGACGGGCTGACGGGCATCGACAAACTGGCCGCCCGGGCGGCGCTCTGGGGCCACCAAGCGATCGCCGTCACAGATCACGGCGTGGCGCAGGCCTTCCCCGCAGCGATGGAAGCGGGCAAAAAACACGGCATCAAAATCATCTACGGCCTGGAATGCTATTACGTCAACGACATGCCTCTGGCGGTGCTCGACGCCGTGGAAGCGTCCGTCGCCTTTGACGGCGAATTTGTCGTCTTCGACGTGGAGACAACGGGGCTTTCGGCCCGGCACGACAGGATCATTCAGATCGGCGCGGTCAAAATCCGGGGCGGCGAGATCACTGAGAGCTTTGCGGCGTTTGTCGATCCCAAAAAAGCGTTGCCGCCCAAAATTACGGAGCTTACGCGCATCACTCCCGAAATGCTTTCGGGCGCACCGGAGGAGACCGAAGCCGCCGCAGCCTTTGCAGCCTTTTGCGGCGACGCCATTCTCTGTGCCCACAACGCGGCATTTGATACCGGCTTTTTGAAGGCCCTCTATGCCCGGCAGGGCAGGCGTTTTGCCCGCCCGTGCGTTGATACCCTCGCTCTTGCGCAGCTGCTTCTGCCGGAGCTGAAGAACTACAAGCTTGATACCCTTGCTGAACACTTTGGCCTGGGCAGCTTTGAGCATCACCGCGCCGACGACGACGCGCGCGTCACGGGGCAGGTGCTTCTGGAACTTCTGCGCACGGCGCGTGAAAACCACCCGGCCTGCGGCGACGACTTGCTTTGGTTCAACGATTGCCCGCTCCGCGCCGACCCGCGCAAGCTGCGCATGCACCACATGATTTTGCTGGTCCGGAACCAGACAGGGCTGAAAAACCTTTATAAGCTGATCACGCACAGCAATATCAAGTGCTTCGCGCGCAAGCCGCGCGTACCGCGCAGCGAACTGATACGGCGGCGCGAGGGCCTGCTGATCGGCAGCGCCTGCGAATCCGGTGAAGTCTTCCGCGCCGTTCTGGACCTGAAAGACGACCGCGAATTGCGGCGCCTGACCTCGTTTTACGATTATCTTGAGATACAGCCCAACGGCAACAACGCCTTCCTCCTCCGGCCCGGCCGCGACGACCCGCCCGCGCTGGAAAGCGAGGAAGAGCTGTGCGACATCAATCGCAAGATCATCCATCTCGGCGACGCGCTGGGCAAGCCGGTGGTCGCCACAGGGGACGTCCACTTTCTTAACCCGAAGGACAGCGTCTTCCGCGAGGTGCTGATGACGGCGCAGGGCTATCACGACGCCCACGAGCAGGCACCGCTCTACCTGCGAACGACACAGGACATGCTCGCTGAATTCGCCTACCTTGGGGAAGACGCGGCCTATGAAGTTGTCATAAAAAACCCCAATGCCATCGCCGATCAAATTGAGGTCCTGCGGCCCTTCCCCGCCGGCACTTACCCGCCCAGCATCCACGGGGCGGAGGAAGAATTGGAGCAGCTTTGCTACACACGCATGAAGGAGCGCTACGGCGACCCTCTGCCGGAACACGTCGCGCAGCGGCTGGAAAGAGAGCTGCGCTCCATTATCAAGAACAACTTCGCCGTGCTCTATGTCATTGCGCAAAAGCTGGTGAAGGATTCGGAAGATCACGGCTATTACGTCGGCTCGCGTGGTTCGGTCGGTTCAAGCTTCGTCGCCAACGCCGCAGGGATTTCGGAAGTCAATCCCCTTGCGCCGCACTACCTCTGCCGCGCCTGCCGCCACTCGGAATTTTTTACCGACGGCAGCGTTGGCTCCGGCTTCGACCTGCCGCCCAAAGACTGCCCCATCTGTGGCCAGCCCCTGCTACGCGACGGCCACGACATCCCCTTTGAAACCTTCCTAGGCTTTGACGGCGATAAGCAGCCCGATATCGACCTCAACTTTTCCGGCGAATATCAGTCCTTTGCCCACCGCTATACCGAAGAGCTCTTTGGCAAGGCCTATGTCTTCAAGGCGGGCACCATCGGTACCCTGGCCGAAAAGACGGCTGCGTTCTTCGTCAAAAAGTATTTGGAGCAGACCGGCCGAGAGGCCAGCCAGGCCGAGATTGACCGGCTTGCCAAGGGATGCGAGGGCGTGAAACGCACCACAGGGCAGCATCCGGGCGGCATGGTGGTCATTCCGGCGAATATGGAGGCCGAAGACTTCACGCCGGTGCAATACCCCGCCAATGACGAGAGCAAGGGCATGACCACGCACTTCGATTTCCATTCCCTCCACGATACAATACTAAAGCTTGATAACCTGGGCCACGACGTTCCAACGCTCTATAAATATCTGGAACAGTCGACGGGGGTGAAAATCGACCAGGCGGACGTCTGCGACCCCCGGCTCTATGAGCTATTTGTCTCGCCCGAACCGCTGGGCGTGACGGCGGAGGAGATCGGCTGCCCCACCGGTACTCTTTCGCTGCCGGAGATGGGCACCCCCTTCGTGCTGCAAATGCTGGTGGACACTAAGCCCCGGAACTTTTCGGATTTATTGCAGGTCTCCGGCCTCTCGCACGGCACTGACGTCTGGCTCAACAACGCGCAGGAGTTGATCCAAAAGGGCATCTGCACCATCTCAAACGTGATCGGCACGCGCGACAACATCATGGTCTACCTGATGCACAAAGGCATGGAACCCAAGACGGCGTTCCAAATCACAGAAATCGTGCGTAAGGGCATGGCGCCCTTCAAGCTGACGGACGAGCACAAGAAGGCGATGCGCGACAACGGCGTTGAGCAGTGGTACATCGACTCCTGCATGAAGATCAAGTACATGTTCCCCAAGGCGCATGCGGCGGCCTATGTCATCGCGGCCATGCGTCTGGCGTGGTATAAAGTCTACTACCCGCTTGAATATTATGCGGCTTACATGACCGTGCGCGGCGAGGCGCTGGACACCAAGGCCGTTCTGGGCGGGCGCACGGCGGTGCGAGCGCGGATCGGCGAGATTCAGCGCAAGGGCAAGGAGGCCAGCCAGAAAGAGCAGAGCATGGTGCCGCAGCTCCAGGTGGTCAACGAGATGCTCGCCCGCGGGATCGAAGTGCTGCCCGTTGACCTCTATAAGTCCCATGCGACGGTCTACCAAATTGAGGACGGCCGCATCCGGCTGCCCTTCGCGGCGCTGGAAGGCGTGGGCGAAGTGGCCTGCCGCCAGCTATCGCAGGCACGGGAGGACGGCGAGGGGCGCTATCTTTCGCAGGACGACTTCAAACGCCGCGCCGGAGTATCCGCGCAGGTGATGTCGCTGTTGGAGGAACTGGGTGCGCTGGGTGCGTTGCCCAAAAGCAGGCAGATGAGTATGTTTGAGATGCTGGATGTTAGATTTTAGACATGGTTTGCCTGACGGCATATTTTTGGGGAAGGTGGTTCTATGCGTAAAGGTCTAACCGTCTGCGTATCCGTCATTGCCGCCGTTGCGGTGGCGGCGGGGAGTTTTGGCGCGGGGTACTACGTCCGCCAAAGGAAGCCTGCCGAATTGCCCTCCGTCAACGCTCCAAACACCGATCGCAGCGTTGCAAAACCCATTAGCTTTGAGCCTTTGACCAAAGCCCCCCAGACCATTGGTGCAATCCTCCAAGCATTTCATCTGCCAAAGGTGCCGATGATTCATAATGGGAGCCTTGGGTTTTCGTGGACGGCGGAACGGGTATTTGGGGCACGAATCAGCGACTACCTTGCCCCGCAGCTGCAAGAAATTTTTGAAACTATAGGGATCGATACCATTGGCGAATTCGTTATTGAGGATGATGTAGCGCATGATACGATAGGCCCTTTTCTGCGTTGCTATAATATAATTGACAGGCAAAATGGCGATGGCATCGCTGTGCTTTGCAGCGTTCAGGAAAATCGGGAACAGAAAAAGGCTTATCTTGATTTGCAGGTCATAAACCCGACGCTCATTGTCTTCCCTTCAAAACATGATGGTAGCAATTGCTTTGGCACAGCAGATTTTGACGGCGACGGCAACGACGAAATTGTCGCGGTCAGTTGGGATATTGGTGCGGATCACGAACGCGCAACGTTGGGCATCTTCCCCTATGCGCGCGACGCAGAAAACGCAGAGAAGGACGCATGGGGTACGCCGTTGTTTTGGGCGGTTGATGGCGGAAACGAACCACTCATGATTTCTCCCTGGGGTGTCCCGTACCATTTTGGATTCAGCATGGAACAAAACAGCGACAAGTCTTGGACGCTCCGCAACAGCATTACCGGCTACTCACGAACGGTTTCAGATGACACGTATTACGGCAGCAGCTCTATTGATGGTGAACACATTACTTGCGTTCAGCTTGTTGATATTGAAGCTGACGGAACCTTTGAAATTTTTGTTCAGCAGGACATATGGCACTGTCCTGGATTTGTTCTCTCTTTGCTAAAGTATGACACGAAAAAGAAAAGGTTCAAAACGCTATATGCCGAATATATTCTTTTTGAGGATGATGAGTCCTCCGAACATGAAATAGCGCATTTTCAGGCAGTTTTAACCCGCGCGGGCTATGACGCCAAAAAGGCCGTGTTCAAAGACGCATGTTAACGTGGCAAAGGAGCAACCATGGATTTTGAAAAAGACTGGCTGATACGGCAGATCGATCTGCTGGTTGAAGGCGCGGCCCGCGAGCTTTTGCATAAGCCCGCGCCGCAGGAGACCGTGCGGCTGCAGCAATTTGGCGGCGACGATTTGCTTTATTATCGCATTTGTGCGCTGCTGGCACAGCTGGAATTTTGTGCTGCTGAGGATCTGCTCTGGGAGAATCTGCGTCCGGATGACCCCGACAGCCTAGAACTGGCGGAGGAAATTTACCGCCAAATGAACGAATTTGGCGACAAGACGCTGGAAGCCCACGGATTTTCCCGACAGGATATCACTGACGGTCTGGAGCGGGCAAGGAAATTTTTTCGCGAAGTGCAACAGTAAAGAAAATGAAGGAGAGCCGCCATGAAACGCTATGAAAAAATCACGCCGGAGGGTACCAAGGATTCTCTTTTCGCCGAATGCGTCGCGCAGGAGGCTGTGCAAGGTAAGCTGACACAGGTCTTTGAATCCTACGGCTATGCCCCGGTCATGACGCCGCATCTGGAGTTTCAGGATCTCTTTCTGCGCCCCAGCGCAGCCTGGCTTTCCGAGCGACTCTATCATACCACGGATTCCAACGGGCATCTTTTGGTGCTGCGGCCGGATAATACGCTACCCATCGCCCGCGTTGCCGTCACACGCCTGCGCGAGGCTGAGCTCCCCCTGCGGCTCTATACACACCAGAGCGTGTTCCGCCGCACCCGTTCCTATAGCGGGGGCAACGACGAGATTCATCAGAGCGGAGTCGAGCTGCTGGGAGCGCAGGGGCTGCGGGCTGACCTTGAAATTCTGCTCTGCGCGGTGGACGCTCTGCGCACCTGCGGGTGCCCGCGCTTCCGCCTTGAACTTGGCCACGCGGAAATCTTCCGAACGCTGGCGGACGCGCTGAACCCGGACGAGGAGACGCGCGCCGCGCTGGTGCGCTGCATTGAAACCAAGAATTACCCCGCGCTTGAAGTTCTTCTCCAACCGTTCGTCAGCGCGGAAGCGAGCGCACTGCGGCAGCTGCCCCGGCTCTTCGGCGGCGGCGAGGTGCTTGGGAAAGCAACGGCCCTCTTCCGAGGCACAAAGGCCGCGGAATCCTTGGATTACCTCAAACAGCTCTACAACGCGCTGGAGGCCCTGCACCTGGAAGATGTGATCGACATCGATTTGGGGCTGGTGCACGGGCAGGATTATTACACCGGCCTGGTGTTCCGTGGCTATATTGAAGGCTCCGGCGTGACGCCGCTTTCCGGCGGGCGATATGACGGCCTGTTGGCGGAGCTAGGCCGCCCGGCAGCGGCGGTTGGTTTTGCCGTGCGCGCTGAACCTCTCGCGGAGGCGCTGTTGAACAGCGAAGGTGCACCGCAAATTCCCGCGCCCGCGCTATTGGTCTTCGCGCCGCCCGGCCTCGAAGCCCCAGCACTGCGGCATATTGCGGAGCGTCGCGCAGAGGGCCTGCGCTGTGAGCTGGCGATGGTCGACACCATGGAAGAGGCGCGGCAATACGCGCGGCGGAGGGGCATCACGAAAATCGCCGTCGTCACCGGCGAAGATATTATGGAAGACGTGGCGGTCAAGCCCCAACCGTAAGCTCCCGCTCTTGTCTCTTGCTACTTGCTTCAAACAAAGGAGGTATCCCCTATGAGACCCATTCGGATCGCGCTGACCAAGGGCAGGCTTGAAAAGCGCTGCGTTGAACTGTTTGAATCCATCGGCTTTGACTGCTCCGAGCTGAACAGCAAGGGGCGGCGGCTGATTTTGCCCATGGACGCGCATGAAGTCGTGCTGGCTAAGGCCCCGGACGTAATCACCTACGTGGAGCACGGTGCCTGCGATCTTGGGGTTGTGGGCAAAGACACCATTGTTGAGGCCGGTTCGGGCGTATACGAAATGCTCGACCTTGGCTTTGGCAAATGCCGCTTTGCCCTGGCGGGGCCAAAGGGCATCGACTTTTACGCGGGCTATCACGAGCGCGTGGTGGCCAGCAAATACCCCAACGTCGCCAAGCATTTCTTTGAACAGAAGGGCATGGACGTCCGCATCATCAAGATTGAGGGTTCGGTGGAACTGGCTCCCCTGCTGAACCTGGCGCACGCCATTGTGGATATTGTCGAGACCGGCTCCACGCTGCGCGAAAATGGGCTGGAGGTCATCGAAGAGATCATGCCCATTTCCGCCCGCGTAATTGTCAACAAGGCCAGCATGAAACTGCGCCGCGAGGAACTGGAGCGGCTGCTGGACGAGATTGCGCTGGCCGCGCAGGTTTTGTAATCATACAATTTCTTTGGAGGTAACCTATGCTACCCATCACCATCTGCGACGGCGCGCGTGAAAAGGCGCTTTTCGCAAATCTCAAGGCCCGCAGCGGCGAGGTTGACGCGCGCGTCACCGCCGCAGTCGCGGAAATTCTCGCCGTGGTCAGGGAATACGGCGATGTCGCCGTACGTGCCTTTACGGACTTTTTTGACGTACAGCAAAGACGGGATACCCTGAATGTCGTGGCCGAAGTGCGGGCTGCGCTGGCCGCTGGCGCACCCGAAGCAAAGAGCCAGGAAATCCCGCGCGCGGCGCTGGAGGCGGCGGCTAGCCGCGATCCGGCCTTTCTTGCCGCGTTGGAAGCCGCCAGCGCCAATATCCGGGCGTTTCATGAGCGACAAAAGCGGCAGAGCTGGTTTACCGCCGAACCGGACGGAGTGATGCTGGGCCAGCGGATTCGGCCCCTCCAGCGGGTGGGCGTCTACGCCCCCGGCGGCACCGCGCTCTACCCCTCCTCCGTGCTGATGAACGTGATCCCAGCCAAAATTGCCGGGGTTAAGGAGATCATCATGGTCACGCCCGAACAGCCCGGCGGCGGCGCGGACGCCAATATGCTGGCGGCGGCGCTGGTGGCGGGTGTCGACCGCGTGTTCCTCGTGGGCGGCGCGCAGGGCGTTGCCGCGCTGGCATATGGGACGCAGACCATCCCGCAGGTGGACAAGATCGTCGGGCCGGGGAACATCTTTGTGGCGACGGCGAAAAAGCTGCTCTATGGCACGGTGGACATCGACATGATCGCCGGGCCGAGCGAAATTCTGATCATCGCCGACGAGACGGCGAACCCAAAATACCTGGCGGCAGACCTGCTCTCGCAGGCGGAGCATGACCGGCTATCCAGCGCGGTGCTGCTCAGCACCTCCCGGGCCGTCGCCGAAGCCACGGCGGCGGAGTTGGAGGCCCAGCTGGCCGCGCTCCCGCGCCGCGAGATCGCCACCGAAGCACTGCGAAATTTCGGCGCCCTGGTGGTGTGCCAAGATTTGCTGCAGGCCGTGGCCTATGCCAACGACTTTGCGCCGGAGCACCTGGAGCTTTGCGTGAAAAACCCGATGGAACTCCTGGGCGCGGTTGATAACGCAGGTTCCGTCTTTTTGGGCAATTACACCCCTGAATCGGTGGGCGATTATTACGCCGGCCCGAACCATGTGCTGCCCACCGGCGGCACACCGCGCTTCTTCTCTCCCCTTTCGGTGGATGACTTTGTCAAGAAGATGCAGTTCATCTCTTACACGCGGCCCGCACTGGAAAAAGCGCGCGACGCCGTCATCACCCTGGCCGAAGCCGAAGGCCTGACGGCGCACGCCAACGCGGTGAGAGTTAGATTTTAGACTTTAGATTTTAGACTTTAGGCCCTGTTGATTGCAAGAACAGCTAATATCTATCTTCTAAAGTCTAAAAAGATCGGAGTTCCGCCTATGCCGTTTCAGCTCAACGAAAAGATCAAAAACCTCGTCCCTTATGATCCGATCGCGGGGACGTACGCCGTCCGGCTCGATGCCAACGAGTCGTTTCTGCCCATCGGTGAGGAGGAGCGCGAGGCCATCGTCTCCGTCGCCCAGCGAATCAACCCGCGCCGCTACCCCGACCCCCGGGCCGCTTCGCTCTGCGCCGCCGCCGCGGATTATTACGGTGTGCAGGCAGCGCATCTGACCGCATGGAACGGCACAGACGAAGCTCTGCTTTTGCTCTGCACCGCCTTCTTGGGC
>JAVBOZ010000135.1:0-15750 GCA_031549985.1 Oscillospiraceae bacterium
AGAAAAAGTTGAAAATTTCACTGACGAACAGTACGATGATATAGCCCTTGATCGCAAGGCGCGGCAGGAGAATGAGCACCAGGATCACGCAGATGCCGGAATCCAGGATGTTATAGCGCATGGAATATTTTTGCTGATCCAGCCCCTTGAGCATGCCATCCACGCTCATGTCCATATACATGACGGGGACGAGCGGCGCAAGGAGCTGTAAGTACTTTGCCGCAACGTCGCTGCCATAAATGCGTTGCGAAATCGGCTGCGCGAAGGCGTAAAACATGCCGCCGACGAATACGCCGTAAAACAGCGAAAGCCGGAGAATCTTTCGTACGGCTGCCTCGATCCGTGCGCGTTGCCCCTCGACGCGGAGCTGCGAAAACTCCGGCACCAGCAGCGACGACAGGGACGACAGCACCGCCGAAGGATACAGCAGCACTGGAAACGTCATGCCGTGCACAACACCGTAAATGCGCGTTGCGTCCTCCGTCGAACGCCCCGAGGCCTCAAAACCGCGCGGAATCAGCAGGTGTTCGATGGTCAGCAAAATGCTGCGGAAACAGGTGCCGATCGCCTCCGGACCCGCAATGTGCAGCAGTGCGCGCAGGCGTGTTGGCTCTTGCCCCGGTGCGCGCCTGCGGCGCATGGAACGCGCAGTGCGCAGCAATATCGAAGAGAACGCAAGCGCGGCGATCTCCCCGGCGAACATGCCGTAGACGATCGCCAGGCAGGCGTATTCCACCCCCAAGGGCAGCATCTTTCCGAGAAAGAAAACGACGGCCCCGATTTTCACCGCCTGCTCCAACGCCTGCACCGCCGCGTTCTTGAAGACGGTGCGCATGGCGGTAAAATATCCCTGCATCGCTGCCGTTGTGGAGACGAACGGCAGCCCCAACGCAAGCCAGCGCAGTGCCTGGGCCGCGCGGGGGTCGTGGAGCCACTGCTCCGCAGCTATGGGGGCGCAGCACAACAGCGCCACCCCCACCGTGCAGCTGAGAATAAAGGCATACCCCAGGCAGAGCCGCATCGCTGCGCGCGAAGAAGCATCCGGTTGTTTGGCCAGCAGGTCGATGTTCAGCCGCGTTGAGCCAAGGCGTACCCCGGCGCAGGCAAAGGTTGCCGCCATGCCATAGACGGTCATGGTCAGCTGGAACAGGCCGATGCCCAGTTCGCCGATCCGGTTGGTCAAATACACGTTGAACGTGACAGAGACCGTCTGCATCAAGAAGGAAGCCGCCGTTAGCAGCGCCGTATTCAGGACAAGTTTGCCAGCGTTTTTCATCCCGCACCTCAATATCCCCGGTTTATTTTATGGCCATTGGGTTCTGTCAATTGACCACGCCACTGCAATGAATATGATAAAAAGGACAAAAATAGTTCTTGCAAATGCGGGGAAAATCAGCTATAATACAGTATAGAAGGGTGAGCGATCTTTTTTAGAGGGAGGGAATTTTTATCATGAAGCAAATTATCCGCTGGGCGGCGCTGCTGCTGGCCGGGGCGCTGATTTTCACCTTTGCCGCCTGCAAGACCGGCGATGACCCTGACAACAAGTCGTCCACATCATCGACCGACGGGGGTGCGTGGTTTACGGATCCAACCCAAGCCCCCACAGAGCAACCTGTTATGAACGACCCAAACGCCTGGCGACTGACCATACGCGGCGCCAACATCAGTGAATTCACAAGTAACGATGCCAAATTTCAGACAGTAATTCAAAATTTGCCAATGACCGTCACGGATCCCAATTATGCGACAACCCTCACCCACCAATATACCGGCATTACGCTCAAATCCATTTTGAGTTTTGTCGGCGTACCTGATTATCGGGTGCAGAGCGTGACCGTAACCTCCGCCAATGGCAAGGTCGTCAACTATTCGGCCGCGCTGGCGCTGGATGAGGGAACGCTTCTGGCCTGGGAAGAGGACGGTTCTCCGATCAAGGGCAATCCGCCGCTGAAGATGTGCCCCAAGAGTGGCACGCTTGATAATTACGTTGAAATGTGCACGTCCATTGATATTGTCACGCTGGCACCGGGGCAGACTCTGCCGAATACGCCGATTGAGACCCTGCCCAATGGTGAACCGCTGCAGCCCACGTTGCCGGGGAATACGACGCGCAACCGCTGGACGCTCGGGACGACCGATTATCCGACGTTCTATGTTCCCACTGAGTCTTCCAGGCGGACCACGACCCGCCCGACGAGCGCCCGCCCGAGCACGACTCGCCCGACAACGCCGGTTGTTACCACACAGCCCACAAGCTCCGGCACAACCCGGCCGACTGCGTCGACAGCAACCACAGCGACCACCGGAACCACCACGAGCGGCAGTTCGACCACAACCCAGACCACAACCTCCGGTACCACCAAAAGCACCAAATACTCCTTTACAACGCGGCCAACGACGACGAAGCCGACGACGACCGCTCCGACAACAAGCGCGACCACCACCACCGCGAGAACGACGCACACTTTCCCCTTCAAAGACTGGGGTCCAGAGGAAAAATCCCGTTATGACAGGGAGAATGGCTTGCCTCCCAACTACCCCCCGGATTATTGATTGACAGCGAATGACTGCGAATGGCAGCGAATGGCAGCGATTGATAACTGAATAAAAGTGTTAGAGGGGTGTTTTGGTGGCAAATAAGACGCAAGCACCAAAGGGGCGGAGATATGTTGGCCCGGCGGAGACGGCCGGATTTATCATGTTCGACGCGGCAACACGTGTGCGGGTTCAGGCAAACGAGGAGTTCACCGACCGCATCCTCAACATTGACAAAGGTATGCAGGCGCTGGTAGGCCCGATTATGACCGCGTGGGATATCGTCAACGACCTGTTTGTGGCGGCGTTCGTTGACCGAACCCGAACGCGCTTCGGTAAGTTTCGACCATATCTGATTCTATACCCGCTTTTTGGCCTTCCGCTGGAGCTCCTGATGTTTATACTGCCCTACTTTTTTTCGGGCGCGAGCGCTACATTTGTGCCTAAAATTATCGCCTGGGCCGCCGTCAAAATGCTGATGGAACTGACCAGGGGAACCATCTTCGAAATCTGCCGTACGGGTATGATTGCCAACATAACGCCGGAACCGCAAGAGCGGCTTTCCCTGCTGACCAAGGCAAACCTGCTTTCCATCGGCAGCAGCTTACCGGAGCAGATCTTCGGCATTATGCGTGACGTTATTTCGCGCTCCACTTCCAAATGGACGCCCGTTGTAATCAACCTGAAGATGCGCAACCTCTTTTTTGGCTTCGGCATAGTAACCGCGATCATTGCAGCGGGTCTATCGCTTTATTTTGCTATGGTATCCAGACAGCGTGTGTTCGGCGCTGAAACCGCTAAAGAGAAGCCGCCCACCATACGCGAATCCATAGCGGCTCTGCGCCACAACCGGCCCTTGCTGATGCTCATGCTGGCCGAAATATTGAACGGCTTCAACATAAAGAGCCAGCTGGGCACTTACACGAACTCCATTTTGAATTTTGCCAATTTTGGCTTGGTTTCAGGTATCGCCGGCGGACCCATCAGTTATATCGGATATGCATATGTGACCAAGTTACGTCAGCGGTTTTCGACCAAGGCCCTTTGGATTGCTTCAGAGAACATAAGCAAACCGGTCATTATCGCCATTTTCTTCTTTGGCATGATTAAGGTGAAAAACCCGGCAAAGCGTGCCAAAGGCGTCACGCGCATGTTTATGGATCTGATACCAATGCTCATTGCGTATGCGGTTGAGGATATGGTGGCCATGACGCTCTATGGCTGTAAGCGAGTGATTCCGGACGAGATTCGCAACGAATGCATCGACTACGGCGAATGGAAAAATGGCTTCCGTTCCGAGGGGATGGTCGGTGTGTTGCGTGGCATGCCGGCAAAGATTACGAATATGTTCGGCTCTTCGATGACCAGCTTGATCATGAAACTCATTGGCTTTAAAACCGGTGTGGATTACAACAAGCAGAGCGAAAAAACCGCCATTGGCGTGTTTGCGATGGCTACGCTCATCCCGACAATCACCGGATTTATTGCGCTGATCCCCAAGTTTTTCTTCAACATCAGCCAAAAAGACCGCGAGCGCATGTATCCCGAACTAGCAGAACGCAGAGCCGCCGCTGCCGCATCAGTTTCACAGCTGGCAGAGGACGCACGCTAACCCAAACAAAAGAAAAAGGCCAGGTGTGTCAAAAAACACACCTGGCCTCTTGTATTATAACGAGCTTTAATTCTATTTTACGTTAGAAGAGTACAAAAATTAGTACAACAAGTCCTTTTATACTTTTCCTCGGTAAAACAATAGACGAGTGAACAAAGGCACCAGCTTACTTGCGGGCGGCCCGACGCCGCCCCTACAATGCTTAGCTAACCCCCGCCGCAGGGGAGTGTGCGTGGCGCGCCCGGGGGTCCGTCGCTCCCACAAGCGAGCCTCGCGTAGGGGCGGCGTCAGGCCGCCCGTAGGCAACAAAAGATGGTATTGCCAAGCGTGTGGGGGAGCTTCTCCGGTTCGCTATTCTATATGTGCCGCCGTTAAAGCTGCGGCGGCTGCAGCGCGGCGCTCAGCAAGCTCAACATACATCACCTCGCGCTCTTTCTGGCTGATGTTGAAGAAAAACTTGGGGATCAGCGCAATTAAGCTGAAAAGCGTCGGGATGATGGTGGACATCGCGAATACGCCAATGGCGGCTTTTTCGGTCTGTTGGTTATAGTTTCGTCCCGTTTGAAAACCCACAAGCTTCATCACCGCGTTCGTCATCGTATCACCGAACATCTTGCTAATTTTCCCCGGGAAACCGCGCAGCGCGCCTGTCATCCCCTCCGAACGAAAACCGCTCTTCCACTCACCATAGTCGATGCACTCATTGCGGATTTCGTCCGGAATTACCTTTTTGGTACCGTAGAGCGACATAGCTACAGTGTTTTCGATTCCGAAAGCGATCAGCATAGGGATAAGATCCATAAAATTGCGTGTGACCCCTTTTGCTAGTTTCGCCGGATTCCGCACTTTTATCATGCCGTAAAAGAAAATCAAGATGGTCACGGGTTTTTGAATATTGTCCGCCGCGATCCAAAGGGTTTTGGTCGAAAACCGCTGGCGCAGCTTGCCAACATAGGCGTAACTTGCATAGCTGACCGGCGAACCGGGGATGCCGGAAATCGTGCCGAAATTGGCGAAGTTTAGGATGGACCGCTCGTATGTGCTTGACTGTCCTCTGACGTTGATCCCCTCCAGGATATCCGCCAGCATGAGCATCAGCAGGGGGCGGTTGTGCCGCAGGGCATTCAGCGATTCGCGTATGGTTGGCGGCTTTTCACGTGCGGATTCCGCACCGAATACACGTTCCTTTGAAACAAGGGCAAAATAAAGCGAAAACAGTCCGCTGACCAGAAGCGTCCCCACGCCGAACCCCATAAATAGACCACGCAGCTTTTGATCGGCAACCATCGGCGAATACTTTCCGGAAAGGGAAATAATATCGCGAAGGATGGGGAAAATCAGCTTCGGCAAATTATCGCCGAAGGCAAAAAAATGTCCCTTGGTGATCAGCGAGATTCGCTCCTGCGGGTCAGGCGTAACGTTTGCTATCATGCCCGTGCGGCAAATGGAGGCCAGGGTGTTGGTCAATTCGTTGAACATGCTCAGAACCGCCCAGGCGATGATTTTGGGCATGAACGTGCTGCCCGTGCCCCAAAAAACATAGGGAAGTAGGTAAACCAACAGTGTCATCGGCAGGCCATAAAGCGGATAGAGCACCAGATAGGGCCGAAACTTGCCAAAACGTGAGCGGGTTTTATCCACAAACGCCGCTACAAACAAGTCGTTGATGGCATCCCACAAAGCCATGATCGGTGTCGTTATTGCCTGAACACCTTTGTCAATATTAAGGATGCGGTCGGTAAATTCGTTGTCCGCAGTGACCGGTATCCTTGATGACGCGTCGAACAAGATGTAGCCCACCGTCTCGGTTGGGCCAACATACCGGCGGCTTTTCTGTGCATGTTTTGCCACTCAAACACCTCTTTCGCAATCGTTATATTGTACCAATGCGTGCCTTGCAAGATCATTTATGTTTCATCACATGAACCTTAACGCCCAGGCGCATTGCGGCGGGCTCCAGCCTGCGCGCCACGCGGCGCAGCTGCGCCGGAATATCGATGTGCTGCGGGCATTTCTTCTGGCAAATGCCGCATTTGATGCAGTTGCGGGCGCTGCCGTTGAATTCGGGGTTCATCACGTTGGAGCTGGTAGTGTATTGCTGAAAGCCGACATACAGGCCGATGGCGTAGCTCGCGTTATACGCCGCGAAGCAGTTCGGAATGTTGACGCGCTGTGGGCAGGGCATGCAATAATTGCACCCGGTGCAGGGGATTTTGTACCCATCGCGGAACAGCTTGACCAGCTGCGGAAATACGGTTCGCTCGTGTGCGCTCAGGCAGCCTGGCTGGGCCGCTTCGGCTGTTTTAATATTGTCGTCCAATTGATCTGGGGTGCTCATGCCCGAAAGCACGACCGTCACCTCCGGCTGATCCCAAAGCCAGCGCAGCGCCCAGGCGGCGTGGCTGCGCCCGGGTTCGGCCTTGTCGAGGAGCGCGGCGGCTTTTTTGGGTAGCCCTGTGGCCAGTTTGCCGCCCAGCAACGGCTCCATGATGATCACCGGCAGGCCCATTGCGGCGGCCTTTTGCAGGCCCGCGCGCCCCGCCTGATAGTTTTCGTCCGAATAATTATACTGAATTTGGACGAACTCCCAGGGGTAACATTCCAATAGCGGCATAAAATCCGCCTGGCTGCCGTGGAACGAAAACCCGATTTGCCTGATCCGCCCGGCGGCCTTTTGCCGGGCAATCCAGTCCTCGATCCCCAATGCGCAGAGCTTTTGCCAGTCCTCGGGGGCGCTGAGGTTGTGCATCAGGTAGTAGTCGACGTAATCCAACCCCAGGCGTTCGAGCGATTTATCAAGCAGCCGGTCAAAATCGGCGGCGGAGCGCACGTGTTGATGCGGCAGCTTTGTTGCAAGGTACATTTTCTCCCGCAATCCCGGCATGCGCCTGAAGATTTCCCCTATGGCGGCCTCACTGCCGCCATAAATGTACGCAGTGTCAAAGTAGTTGACGCCGCGTTCCACGGCGTTTTGGAGCAACGCGCCTGTCTTATCCAGGTCGATTTGCCCCGTCAGCCCCTTGGGGAAACGCATGCAGCCAAAGCCCAGCACGGAAAGCCGGTTGCCCGATTTTAAGTCCTCCCGATATTGCATACACAGGCTCCTTTTCATTCACTCCATGTTACCATACGATTCCTTGGTTAAAAACATTGCAAGCGTTTTGAGGTTTTCGCTTTCAGTGCAAGGAAGAGGACGCAGGCAGGCTGACGCCTGTCAAGGACGATAACGCAGCCTGGGAGCGAAAGGCCGAAACGATACAATGCTTTTATTCAGGGGGTAGTATTAGCCGCCAACGCCTTTATCACGCTTTCCGCCGCCGCCGCTGCCTTGTCGGCCGCGACTTTGCCGTTCCTCGGCGTTCCCAGCAGCGAACTTACCTCAATCGTATCCGATATACAGCGCAGCACCAGCAGCGGGACGCCCATTTCGAGCGCGACCCTTGCCACGGCGCAGCTTTCCATGTCGATGCAGACCGCGCCGCTGGCCGCCACAATGCGCGCCTTGCGCGATTTACGAAGGATCAACCCCTGACTGGTGGCGACCGGGGCTTTACGTACGCCTTCGAGGCAATGCGCCGCGAAGGCGGCCAGAACTTCATCCGTGGGAACTGCACGGCGCGCCGCCGCCTTGCCCGAGCATGGGTAAGAGGAGGCAGCGATGAAGAGCTCATAGTGCCGTACGCCGGGCATCATGCCACCGGAAATGCCGTAAAGAACCAACGCTTCGGGCCGGGCATGCGCGATCAATGCGCGTGCGCCTTTTTCGGCGTTGCGCATGCCCCAACCCGTCTGATGCAGTGTAACCTCAGCTGCGCCGACCCTGCCCCGCAGGAATTTTCTGCCCGCCGCTTTTTCAGGCCGGACGCCATCAATCCGTTTTTCCATTTGAGCGGCCTCCATGCCCATGGCCGCAAGTATGGCGATGTTTTTCATATATGCTCCATTTTTTTTGCGCGGCGCGCTTCTATTTCGGCCCGTAGGTCGATTCCATATCAGCCCACAGCGCGACGTCCGCTCTCACCGGGATCGGTACGATTTTCACAACGCATTTCGCTTCGCCCGTCCCCGATTCGGTGCAGGTGAAGCGGACGCTTTTGAGCTTGCCGGTCGCCGTGTCGACGGTAATCGTGTATTTCCCTTCGGTCAGGGCGAACTGTGAATCAATCTCGCCGACCTTTTGCAGCACGTTCCCCGCAATCGCCATGGCGGTGTCGCGTACAAGTCGCTCGCAGGTCGGCCGGTCAACTGTACCAAGATAGCCGTTTGTGCCGGAGATAGGGTCGGCGACCGTGCCCTTACCGTACTCTTTCATGACGATGGTCAAGGCCGCGGTGTTGCCGTCCACCCGGCTCGAAGCGCTTTGCACCTGCGCCGTGCTCAACGCAACCAGGTCACTGGGGGTGTTCTTCTTTTCGTTGACATTCCCCACGGCTTTCACACGGTCGTCATCCTGCAGGTTTTGCTCGTTTAAGACGTTCATGGCCGCTACCGCCGTGACTTTGGTCAGCAGGCGCGTATACGCGGTGCGCTGCATGGGCGTCTTGCGCAGTGCAGCATTATAATACGCAATGATGCCGCCCAGATCGCGGGGGACAGTGGGCACGGCAGGCCTTGAGCCATCAGGCAGCGACCCGGCCGTCGGGTTGGATACGGCGGAGGTGACATCGCTACCCGCTGTGGGGACGCTGGTTTCGTTGCCGGATTGCGACGCCGTCGTGGTGTCGGTCGGGATGCTTACATTGGTTGCCGCAGTCTCACCAGTTGTTGCCTGTGTGGTATCTGTTGCGGTGCTTTGCGGGTCATCAATGACCTCGCCGCAGGCGGCAACCCCGAGCAAAAGCACCAGCGCCAAACAGGATGCCAAGAGTCTCTTCATATAAATCATCAATCCTTTCATACATATCCATTCGCGCTATAAAAATTGGCTTTGCGCAGCGGCAGCTAATGCAGCTTATGCTTCTTCAATCAGAAAAAGCATCAAAAGAGATTTTTTACGAAGGCCCAGGCATTCTCAAAGAAGTGACCAACTTCCTTAAAAAAGCGGTATACTTCATAAAAGATATGATAGAGCCAACGCCAGGTGTTGTCAAACGCAGGCACGGGAACGTCCTGCGCGAAGAGGCCTTCCATCAGGCTGTTCAGGTACAGTTCAAGATTTGTGTAGCCCTCTGGTCCGGCAAGCTTACCGTCTGCCGGGTCGTTGGGGTTCAGCCCGCGCGCGGTCTCCCAATCGTCCGGCATGCCGTCTCGGTCGGTGTCAGTATACGCGGTGCCGGTTTCAAGCTCCGGCCAGCCGCCGCCCTCGCTGGGCGTATCGATGATCCTACCGCGCCCGCTGAGCACTTCGCTGACGATGCGCTCATCCACAGCGTCGCGGTTCAGCGCCGCGCCGCCGCTCTTCATCACCATCGCGAAGGCCGTTTCGGCGTCGTATATCTTGGACATTCCGGCCTCAAAGGGTGCGTCAAGCTTCCAGTTCGTATCCGGTTTTTTGAAGTCCTCATAGATGATGAGAGCATACTGATCCTTGGGTAGCTTCCCGTTCATATAATTGCCAGCGAAATACATGGAGGTGTTGATGTTCTTATCCACCATGAAGTTGGAGGCGTCCGAGCTTGGCCCGGCAAGAAAATAGTTGTTGATGAAATTCATGGTGCAGATTTCGTCAACATCGAGGTTCTTTGCGGCGTATTTGCGGCCCCAGTCATAGACGACATTGTTGGTGAAATCGCAGAAAAAGCCGATGGGGTCTTCGTCCGGCTTCTTCAGACCCTGCGGGCGCGGGCTGCGCGCGTCGTGGTGGGCATAGAGGTTGTGGTGCAGCGAGACGATTTGCCCGTCGTTGCCGCTGATCAGCGAGCCTTTACTATGTTCTCCGCGGTCGCTGATGGAGTCGTGCAGGCCCTCGGTGACAAACGTCCATTGCAGCGTGACGTTCGTCGAGCGTTTAATCGACAGCGTCTCATCGACGCCCCAACTGACGGAGCAGTGGTCGATGATCACGTTATTCGAGTTCCCGATTTCCATCGCGTCGTCGATTACGAAATCCCCGAGCCGCACCCGAATGTTGCGGATAATGACCTCGTTCGCCGTGATGGAGAAGGTCTCACCCTTCAGCGTGATTCCTTCGCCCGGTGCGGTCTGCCCGGCGATGGTCAGGTAAGGGTTTCGCACACGCAGCTCAGATTTCAGCTCAATGGTGCCGGCGACCTTGAAAACAATCGTGCGCGGCCCAGTTGCTTCGATCGCGGCGCGAAGCGAGCCGGGGATGCCCGGGCCGTCTTGCAGGGTCGTCACCTCGTAGACGTCGCCGCCCCGACCGCCGACTGTGTATTTCCCGACGCCGTCCGCGCCGGGGAAGGCCAGCACAGGTTCAGCCGACGAAACCGGAGAAAGTGAAAACAACGCGGTAAATACCGTCGCCAGAACACAGACGATTGCAAGCGCTTTTTTTGTCCGGATCATGCAATTACCCCCTCAACTTTTCAATCGCGTAAGAACAATGTGATCATAGCCACGCAACGCCTACGGTAATCAATGCGACGCAGACGATGAAATAGGCGTGCACGGTGATCTGGCTGCCATAGGCCTCAATAAGCGAGCTTTCTTTGGCGCTCTTTTTTCCGTAGCGGTCGGGGCTGTTTTTCGCCGTCAGCCCAACCAGCGTCAGCGCCTCATAGAACGCGCCGTACATCAAAAATGTCTCGAACGGCCCGGGCGTCCACTTCCAAAAGAACTGCGCGAACACAATAAAAAACCCAAAGCCCAGCAGCGATATGCGCCACAGCCAAATGGCCTTGAACCGGTTGAAGCGCACGAAGACCTGATGCTCAACCAGCACGTAATAGACCAGATAAAACGACACTAGCTTTGCCACGCCCCCGCTGCCAAGGAACAGGAAGAACAGCGGAACGACGCAGTAGATTGGGAATTGGGCGATTTCCATCACGCGCTCATAGAGCTTAAACGCCTTGGAGTGTCCCTTGCTCACGTTTTGCATGCCGATTTCGTGCTCTTCCGGACTAATCAGGCTGCGCTTGAGCTGAAAATCCAGGCCTTCCTTTGTCGGCGGTTTTTTGATGACGTAGCGGATCATGTAAAGCGCCAGCAGGCAGACGAAAGCCGTTGGCAGCGCCCATTCGGGCAGGTCAATGCGCAGCGGCAGCGAAAGGTCGGTATAATAGGCCTTGTACTTGAAGAAAAAATTGGAGACCAGCGTAAAGGTCACGGCGATGCCCAGCCCGCCGATGGCCCCCAGCACACACTCCATAATCTTCCATGTGTCAATCAACTGTTTTCCCTGTGCCTTTGAGAAAAACTTGCCGCGCTTTGCCGCGATTTGCAGTGCCTGCGCGACGACCCAGCCGATGCCGCCGGAAAGCACACCGCCCATTGTGAGCGCCAGACCGACGGTATCTTTGCGCAGTGCCATGAACAGAACGAAATTCACAAGGATGCCAAACAGAACGCCCATGCCCTCGGGCCGGGTGATCGAAAAATAAATCTTGGGGTGAATTCCCTTTGCCTCGTTATAGGGTCGGTCAAACAGCCGGGAACCGCAAAATGCGAATACCGGTAAAAAGGCGAAGGCCATCAAAATGCTCTTCAGGTCGTAGAGCACGGTCATGGAAGAAAGGAACATCCCCACAACCGCGCCGAAAATGCCGAACCACAGAGCTCCCTTGACGCCCAGGCCAACCAGCTCGCGCGTCGGTCGTTTGGGCGGCACCTGATTCGAGCAGAGCCCGATGGTCTGCCCATAGGACATGGTTCCGCCGAAGTACATCCCCAGCGCACCGGCGGCGGAAAGCAGATAAAAATGCTCGCGCAGAAAATCGGAGCCGCTGAAGATCGCGATCAGCGCGCCCAGAATCGCGCCTGGCAGCATCGCGCCCGCCTCGCCACCCAGGGTCGTGCCCCGCATGCCCCAGCCGTAGGATACAGCTACGGTAGCGGCGGCGATGAAAAAGATAATGTTGACCGCACTCGTTAGTTCCATATCTGCCTCCAAACTTTATTGTGTCAAAGCCTCTTCTTGCTCTTGCACCTAGACCACGTACGCCGTGGCCGCCGTTGTCCCGCCGTGGCCCGTCCAGTTGGTGTGGAACATCTGCCCACGCGGGGCGTCGACGCGTTCATAGGTGTGCGCGCCGAAATAGTCGCGCTGGGCCTGCAAAAGGTTCGCGGGCAGGCGCGCACAGCGGTAACCGTCATAATAGGCGAGGGCGCTGGTGAACGCCGGAACAGGCACGCCGTTTAGCATCGCCGCAGCGCAGACCCTGCGCCAGCCGCCTTGCGCTTCAGCCAGTGCGCCGGTGAAGAAAGAGTCGAGCATCAAATTTTCAAGCGCGGAGTCTTTGTCAAAGGCCTCCTTGATGTTTGAAAGGAAGGTCGAGCGGATGATGCAGCCGCCGCGCCAGAGCAGGGCGATATCGCCATAATTCAGATCCCACTTGTAGGTCTCCGCCGCCGCGCGCAAAAGCGCATACCCTTGCGCGTAGGAGATAATTTTCGAAGCGAACAGCGCCTGCCGGATGTCCTCAATGAAAGCCGCCCGGTCGCCGCTGAATTTACCCGCAGGGCCTTGCAGGACGGACGATGCCCGTACGCGCTCCTCCTTGATGGCTGAAAGGCAGCGCGCGTAGACCGCTTCGCTGATGAGCGTCAGCGGAATCCCCTCGTCCAGCGAAGAGACGGACGTCCATTTACCGGTGCCCTTTTGCCCGGCTGTGTCAAGGATTTTCTCGACGATGGCGCTGCCGTCGTCATCCTTGAAGGCCAATATATCCCGGGTGATCTCGATCAGGTAGCTGTCGAGCACCCCGGTGTTCCATTCCTTAAAGACCGCGTGCATCTCGTCCGCGCTCATGCCGAGGTATTCCTTCATCAGGAAATACGCCTCGCAGATCAGCTGCATGTCGCCGTATTCGATGCCGTTATGCACCATCTTGACAAAATGGCCAGCGCCATTTTCGCCCACCCAGTCGCAGCAGGGCACATTGCCCTCCACCTTGGCGGCAATCGCCTGAAAGATCGGCTTCACGTGCGGCCAGGCCGCGGGCGAACCGCCGGGCATGATGCTCGGCCCGAGCAACGCGCCCTCTTCACCGCCGGAAACGCCGGTGCCGATGTATAGCAGCCCCTTGGATTCCACATAGGCCGTGCGGCGAACGGTATCCGGAAAGTGTGAGTTGCCGCCGTCAATCAGAATATCCCCCTGCGAAAGGTAGGGAAGCAGTGTTTCAATAAAGTCGTCGACCGGCCTGCCCGACTTGACCATCAGCATAATCCTGCGGGGCGTCTTGAGGCTATCGACCAGTTCCTGAATAGAATATGCGCCGATGATGTTTTTCCCCTTGGCCCGGCCTTCGACGAAGTCGGCCACCTTCTGCGTTGTGCGGTTATAGACGCAGACGGTGAATCCCTTGCTTTCCATGTTCATCACCAGGTTTTCACCCATCACCGCAAGGCCGATCAGGCCGATGTCCGCTTTGCTCATTGTTTGTCCTCTCCTATGTTTCTATTTGCATTGCAGGGATTATATTCATCTTCTGCCCATTTTGCAGGGTTCTCGTTGATATAATGCCAATGATCGCGATAATCCTTTTGACCACGGAGGATGTGATCGTGGTAGGATTTTTGCCAGGGGGAAAAGCCGATCTGTTTGGAGATATACGCTTTCATGTTTCGCAGGACCATCTGTAGGGGTGACCGTCCTCGGTCGCCCGTGCTTGAAGATGACAAAACTATTATCATGTGAATGTGGTTGGGCATGATCACGTAATTCGAAATCAAAACGCCTGGACGGTCAGTGTGCCGTATTGCGCTCTCGACAACTTGCCCGATTTCGGACAATTCGACGGATGTCGAAAACATAGGATGCATTGCCGGAGGGGTCGGGCGACCGGGGACGGTCGCCCCTACAACCCGGCCCAGCAATTCATGCCTGTCTTTGATGCAAATCGTAACAAAATATGCGCCACTGCTGCCATAGTCGTATCCTTTTAGCCGAATGCTCTTTCTCGCGGGCAACTCACCCATGAAATCTCCTCCCGCTTTGTTCTGCCGTAGGGGCGACCGTCCTCGGTCGCCCGCACCTGAAGGACGCTCTACCGTTTCACCCGCGCGTTGCCCTGATAGATGCTCCAGACCATGTCTTCGTCCGCCGGAGTGGCGTAGTCCTCAAGCACCGTGGTGGCCAGCGCGCCGGAAGCCCAGGCAAACTGGGTGCATTTTTCCGCCTCCCAGCCCTTCAGAATACCATAGAGCAGGCCGCTGACAAAGCCGTCGCCACCGCCGATGCGATCAAGCACCTGAATGGGACGCGGCTCAATGACCGTCCAATCCTCGCCAAAAGAGGTGATCGCGCCCCAGAGGTGCTCGTTCACAGAAAGCACCTGCCGCAGCGTCGTCCCGTAAACCGACGCGCCGGGGAACGCGGCCTTCACCCGGCCGATCATCTCTTTGAAATTGTCGATTTGCGCGGCCAAATCCTTCCCGCCCGCCTTCGGCCCTTCAAGGCCCAGGCAGAGCTGAAAATCCTCCTCGTTGCCCGCCAAAATATCCGCCATCGCTGCGATTTCAGTGAAAACGGCGCGCAGCTCGGCTTCGCGGCCCTTCCAGAAAGAGGCGCGGTAATTCAGGTCAAAGCTGATGCGCGTGCCGTGCTTCTTGGCGGCGCGTGCGACATCCAGACAGAAGCGGCTGGTATCCGGCGAAAGCGCGCCGACCAGCCCGGAAAGATGCAGGATCTGCACACCCTGGTTGCCGAAAATGTCATCCAAATCGAAATCTTTGGCGTTGAGGATGCGGCCAACCTCGCCCGCGCGGTCATTGTGCACCCGCGGGCCGCGGGTGCCGCAGCCGCTGTCGGCGATATTGAACTGATGCCGATAGCCCCAGGGTCCGCCCTGTGGAATGTCCGGCCCTGCGTAATCGATGTTACGGCGGCGCAACTCGCCCTTGATGAAGAAGGAGATCGGGCTTTCGGCGACGAAATTGGTCAGCACGAGCCCCTTGAGGCCGAGCGACGCGGGCACATTGATGACGTTGGATTCCGCACTGGTGGCCTGCATGGTGAACTGATTGCTGGTATGTACGGGCGCGCCGCCGGGCGGCGTGATGCGTACCCCCATGCTTGTCGGTGCCGCCACCCCATAACGGCAATTCGCGCGCAGTTCAAGGCTCATACGTTGGTTCCTCCCAAGATGTATTTCTCAATTACCGCCGCTACGCCATCCTCCTCGTTGGTCAGCGTGACATCGCGGCAGAGCTGTTGAATATCCGTCGGCGCGTTCCCCATGGCGACTGAAAGCCCTGCAAATTCCAGCATGGGCACGTCGTTATAGCCGTCGCCAACGGCAATCATCTCGCTTCGATCGATTCCGTAGGCCTCGCCGATCGCCCGCAGGGCAAGGCCCTTGGAAGCCTTTGCGTCCACAAACTCCAGATAGTATGGCCGCGATGCGAAGCAGTTGACCGTACTGCCGAAAAGCGCGCGCATCTCCGACTGGTAGCGCACTGCGTCTGGCATAATCCAGAGCATCTTGGTGACACCCTGATTGCGCAGCGGCTCGATGCTGTTGATCACATGCAGCTCC
>JAVBOZ010000011.1:0-9902 GCA_031549985.1 Oscillospiraceae bacterium
GGCTGGCTTTTGATGCGCTTTTTCTAAGTGAAGCAACAGGGCCTGCTGCCGCCGTAGCGATGCTTGGCGGCAGCTTCTTTTTTGGTTATATACCACGGTGAAGACCGCAGATTTCGTTGTTTTTCTTGAAATATAGCAGTATCTATGTTACAATACCCATGACTTGGTAATTGTCCTGTTTGGAGGTAGCGCATGTTCGCAAAAATCAACAGCGCGGGTTGCTATGGTATGGAGGCCTTCAACGTGGAGGTGGAGGCCGATGTCTCGCGCGGGCTGCCACGCTTTGATGTCGTCGGCCTGCCGGATACCGCCGTCAGCGAAGCCCGCGACAGAGTGCGTTCAGCGATGAAAAATTGTGGCTGCGAATTCCCCGTCAGCCGCATCACGGTCAACCTTGCCCCGGCCGACCGGCGCAAGGAAGGGCCGCTTTACGATCTGCCAATCCTGGTTGCTCTGTTGGCGGCCAGTGGGCAATTGCAGGGGGATTTCAGCCGTACCGCCTTTTTCGGCGAACTTTCATTGGACGGCACGGTCCGTAAGGTCAACGGGGCGCTGCCAATGGTGATTCAGGCGCGGGCGGCGGGGCGCAGCGAAGTTTTCGTTCCGGCGGCGAACGCGCCCGAAAGCGCCGTAGTGCGGGAATTGACGGTCTACCCGGTGCAGAGTGTGCAGGCGCTGCTGGCGCATCTGCGTGGGCACCGGCGGCTCACCCCTGCGACGCCGCTTGAAAGCGTCGCGACCTTGGCTCCGGACCTGCCGGATTTCGCAGAGGTACGCGGCCAGCAGGAGGCCCGCCGTGCGCTGGAAGTTGCCGCAGCCGGAAATCATAACGTATTAATGATCGGGCCGCCTGGTTCCGGCAAGAGCATGCTGGCCAAGCGCCTGCCCTCTATCCTGCCGGATATGAGCGAGGAGGAGAGCCTGGAGACCACGAAGCTCTATTCCGTCGCAGGGGAATTGCCCGCAGCAGTGTCGCTGATCCGCGCCCGCCCCTTCCGTTCGCCGCACCACACGGTCTCGCCCGCCGGGCTTTCCGGCGGCGGCAGCGTCCCCCGGCCCGGCGAACTGAGCCTTTCGCATAACGGCGTGCTGTTTTTGGACGAGCTCCCCGAGTTTAACCGCAACGCCCTGGAGGTTTTGCGCCAACCGATGGAGGACGGCGTGGTCTCGATCAGCCGCGCGGCCGGAACGGTGCATTACCCCTGCACGGTGATGCTGGTCTGCGCGATGAATCCTTGCCCCTGCGGATTTTTCGGCCATCCGACGCGGCGCTGCACCTGCCCGCAGGGCGGTGCGCAGCGGTATCTTTCGCGCGTCTCCGGTCCGCTGCTGGACCGTCTGGATATTCACATCGAGGTGCCGCCGGTGGATTTTCAGCGTCTGGCCGGCGCGGAGCCGGGCGAACCCTCCGCCGCGATCCGGGCGCGGGTCAATGCAGCGCGGGCGGCGCAGGCCAAACGCTTTGCCGGCAGCGGCGTTTACGCCAACGGGCGCATGAGCGCCGCGATGACCCGCGAATTCTGTACGCCTGACGCGGCGGGCAGGCAGCTGCTGGAGCGCGCGTTCGCGGCGCTGGGCCTCTCGGCCCGGGCATATGATAAAATATTACGCGTGGCGCGCACCGTCGCGGATCTTGAGGGCTGCGAAAAAATTGAGCCGCAGCACCTGGCCGAGGCGATCCAGTTCCGGAGCCTTGACAGAAAGTTTTGGGCCGAGCGATGAGCGGGGCGAACGAAGCAGCGCGTGCCATTGCGGATCAAATCGCCGCCCACGCCGGCCTGCGCGTCGCTCTGGTCGAATGGCATGACCGCCTTGATTCCACCAACCGCCTGCTTTGTGAACGCGCCCGCGAAGGGGCGCCGCACGGCAGCCTCATTGACGCCGGGCAGCAGAGCGCAGGGCGCGGTCGGGGTGATAAATCTTTCTTTTCCCCGCCGGAGGGAGGTCTCTATTTTAGCCTGTTGTTGCGGAAGAACCTGTGCGATGGCGGCTCGCTCCCCGTTACGCCCCGCGCGGCGCTGGCCGTGCGACGGGTGCTGCTGACCCATGGTGTTTCGTTGGGGATCAAGTGGGTCAACGACCTGTTTCGGGGCGGGCGAAAGGCCTGCGGCATTCTCTGCCAGGCAATTGAAGCTGCTCAAGGCCCCTGCGTCGTCGTTGGCATCGGCCTGAACCTATACCCGGCTGCGCCGCCGCCGGATGAACTGGCCGGTATCATCGGTTATTGCGCCGAAAGAGAGGCCGAGCTGCCCCCGCGCGCGCTGCTGACCGGCGAGATTGCGGCGGAGCTATTGCGGCTCTGCGCCCTGCGCGGCACGGCGGCAAACGCCGCGCTGCTGGAAGAATATCGCGGCGCTTGCGTTTTGCTGGGGCGGCGTGTGGAATACGGCGACGGCGGGCGCGTCTTCACGGCCCTGGCGGAGGACATCACGCCCACAGGCGGCCTGGTGCTGCGTACGCCGGAGGGGGAACGGAAGGTCTTGAACTCGGGCACGGTGCGGATGATATGAACTTGCCTGATAAAAGCCGAGGCGCTTTTAGACAACCGTATTGATATAGAAGGCAGCGGGAGCACACTGTGCTCCCCTACAAAGCACAACGCGCCAAACCGTAGGGGCGAACACTGTTCGCCCGCAATTTTCTATCAATACAAATGACTAAAATAGCCAAAGCCGAAACAGTCAGAGGCAGTTGCGGCGCTTTTTACAGAATAGTTAACGGCGACTGGGGCACAGCCGGGATAGCCGCTCCGCAGGAGTCCGGGGAAAAGTGCATAAAATACGGGCCTTGTCTACGTAAAATCCAATGCAATTTCTGAATTTCAAAAAAAGTGTTTTTTCCTGGGAAATGTACTAGCTTTTTGCGGCTAAAACTGTTATAATGAGGCGGCGTGTGTATCTGGCACACGCTGCTTTCCGTTTTCGATTTCAGCGAAGGAGGACGCGGCACTTTATGGTCAAAAAAGTCAGCAAAATACCCTTTGCCGGTACGCCGGAACAGGCGGCGCAGCTGGACAGCGTCATTGCGGAGTTTAAGAGCGACCCCAGCCAATTGATGACAGTGATGCAAAAGGCGCAGCACATCTATGGTTATTTGCCTTATGAGGTGCAGGTGCGCATCGCCGACGGCATGGACATTCCCCTGGAGCGGGTGTATGGGGTTTCGACCTTCTACGCTCAGTTCGCGCTTTCCCCTGCGGGGAAGAATTCGGTCTCCGTCTGCCTCGGGACGGCATGCTATGTCAAGGGCGCACAGGCGATTCTTGACCGCATCACCGAACTGCTGGGCATCGGGCCGGGTGAATGCACGGAAGACGGCCTGTTCTCGCTGGACGCCTGCCGCTGCATCGGCGCCTGCGGCCTCGCGCCGGTCATGATGATCAACGACGAGGTCTATGGCAATCTGGCACCGGACCAGGTGGCGGGCATACTGAATAAATATAAGAACTGAATGTTATTTTCAACACACAGAAGGGGATGAACCGCTTGACTGTCAACGAAATCAATGAATTGCAGGCGAAGGCGAAGGCAGCGCTTACCCCCGGGGAGACCGGCGGTCCGGCCATGCGCATGGTTGTGGGCTATGCCACCTGCGGGATCGCCGCCGGAGCCAAGCCCGTTTTGCAGGCACTGCGCCGGGAGCTGGAAAGCCTTGGTAAGGCGAATGTGCTTGTGGAAGAGACCGGCTGCATCGGCATGTGCCAATATGAACCCATTGTGGAGCTTTACGCTCCCGGTCAACCCAAGACAACCTATGTGCGCATGAACGCCGAAAAAGCGGCGCGCGTTGTACATTCCCACGTCGCCAACGGCGTGGTTGTGGCCGACTATACCATCGGCGCGGCCACGGGCGAAGCGCCTGCGGGCACGATTTTGCCGCTGGATGAAACCTCTTTTTATAAGAAACAGCGCCGTGTCGCCCTGCGCAACTGCGGGGTGATCGACCCGGAAAATATTGACCAATACATTGCCATGGACGGCTATAAAGCTTTGGCCAAGGCGCTGACCGAACTGCAGCCCGGCGACGTGATCCAGATTCTCAAGGATTCCGGCCTGCGCGGGCGCGGCGGCGCGGGCTTCCCCACCGGCATGAAATGGAGTTTTACGGCGGCCAACGCGGCCGACCAGAAATACGTGGTCTGCAACGCCGACGAGGGCGACCCCGGCGCGTTCATGGACCGTTCGGTGCTGGAGGGCGACCCTCACGCGCTGGTGGAGGCGATGACGCTCTGCGGCTACGCCACCGGGGCCAGCGAAGGCTATGTCTATGTCCGCGCCGAATACCCCATCGCAGTCAAACATCTAGAAAAAGCGATAGCCGACGCCAGAACCTACGGCCTGCTGGGCAAGAATATTTTGGGTACTGGCTTTGATTTCGACCTGTTCATCCGCCTGGGCGCGGGCGCGTTTGTCTGCGGCGAAGAAACCGCGCTGATGGCTTCGATCGAAGGCAAGCGCGGCGAACCCCGCCCCCGTCCGCCCTATCCGGCGGTGAAGGGGCTGTTTGCCAAGCCCACGACCGAAAACAACGTTGAGACCTTCGCCAACGTGCCCCAGATCATCCTGCGCGGCGCGGAATATTTCAACGCCATGGGCACCGAAAAATCCAAGGGTACCAAGGTCTTCGCCCTCGGGGGCAAGATCACCAACACCGGCTTAGTCGAAATCCCCATGGGTACCACGCTGCGGGTGATCATCGAGGAGATCGGCGGCGGCATCACCGACGGCAAGACGTTCAAGGCCGCGCAGACCGGCGGCCCTTCCGGCGGCTGTATTCCCGAAAGCCTGATCGACACGCCCATCGACTACGACAACCTGACTGCCATCGGCTCTATGATGGGCTCCGGCGGGCTGATCGTCATGGACGAAGACAACTGCATGGTGGACATCGCCCGCTTCTTCCTTGATTTCACGGTGGACGAGAGCTGCGGCAAATGCTCCCCCTGCCGAATCGGCACCAAACGGATGATGGAACTGCTGGATAAAATCACCGGCGGCCGCGCGACGATGGAAGACCTGGATAAGCTGGAGGAACTGGCGTATCATATCAAGGAGAATTCGCTCTGCGGCCTGGGCCAGACTGCGCCGAACCCGGTGCTGGCAACCATGAAGCACTTCCGGGCGGAATACGAAGCACATGTGCTTGAGAAGAAGTGCCCCGCCGGCGTCTGTAAGGCCCTGCTGAGCTTTGTAATCATCCCAGAGGCCTGCCGTGGCTGCTCCGCCTGCGCCCGCGTCTGCCCGACCGGCGCGATCAGCGGCAAGGTGAAGAGCCCCTACGTCATCGACCAGGCCAAGTGCATCAAATGCGGCGCTTGCATGGATACCTGCCGCTTCGGCGCGATTGAGAAGAAATAAGAAAGGAGGGCGTCACATGGCTACACCCGAAACCGTCAAAATGATCAACCTGAAAATCAACGGCATGCCCGTCAGCATCCCGGCCGGCTCCACGATTCTGGAAGCCGCCCGCACCATCGGCATTGAGATCCCGACGCTCTGCTATTTGAAGGAAATCAACGAGATCGGCGCCTGCCGCATCTGCATCGTCGAGGTCAAGGGCGCGCGCGGCCCCGTGACCGCCTGCGTCTTCCCCGTCGCGGAGGGGATGGAGGTCTTCACCAACACCGAACGCGTACGTAAAAGCCGCAAGCATACCCTGGAACTGATCCTTTCGACCCACGACAAGAACTGCCTTTCCTGCGTACGCAGCGGAACCTGTGAGCTGCAAAAGCTTTGCAAGGAATTCGGTGTGGACGACCCCGATTATTATGCCGGTGAAAACGTCCACTACGAATTTGACGATTCCGCCGCCCATATGGTGCGCGACAACAACAAATGCATCCTCTGCCGCCGCTGCGTCGCCGCCTGCGACAACCAGTGCATTTCGGTAATCGGCGCGAACGCCCGCGGGTTCGATACCCACATCAGCTCCGCGTTTGATAAGGACCTGGCGGACGTCAGCTGCATCAGCTGCGGGCAGTGCATCGTCAATTGCCCCACCGGCGCGATTGTTGAAAAGGACGAGAGCGCCGCAGTGCTCAAGGCGATCAACGACCCGGCGAAGTTTGTTGTGGTGCATACCGCGCCTTCGATTCGCGTCACGCTGGGCGAGGCCTTCGGCTATAAGATCGGCACCAACGTTCAGGGCAAGATGGTCGCCGCGTTGCGCCGTCTGGGCTTCGATAAGGTCTTCGACACCGATTTTGGCGCCGACCTGACCATCATGGAAGAGGCGCACGAATTCATTGAGCGGGTGAAGAACGGCGGCGTGCTGCCGATGATCACCTCCTGCTCCCCCGGCTGGGTCAAATACTGCGAGCATTATTACCCGCAGCTGCTGCCCCACCTGAGCACCTGCAAATCCCCGCAACAGATGCAGGGCGCAATCATTAAGACCTATTACGCCAAGAAGATGAACCTTGACCCCAAGGATATTTTCGTTGTGGGTATCATGCCCTGCACGGCCAAGAAGTTCGAGAATAAGCGCGACGACGAGCACGCCGTCCCCGGCCAGCCGGATGTCGATGTTTCGCTGACCACGCGCGAGCTGGCCCGCATGATCGAGAGCGCTGGCATCTATTTCCGCGACCTGCCCGAGGAGGAATTTGACAATCCTTTGGCGGACGGAACCGGAGCGGCGGTGATCTTCGGCACGACCGGCGGCGTGATGGAAGCAGCCCTGCGCACGGCGGTCGAGACCCTGACCGGCGAAGAGCTGAAAAGCCTTGATTTCCACGAAGTGCGGGGCACGGCGGATATCAAAGAGGCTACCTATAACGTGGCGGGCATGGACGTCAAGGTCGCCGTCGCCAGCGGCACCAAGAACGCCAGGATTCTGATGGATAAGCTGGCCAGGGGCGAGGCGGGCTACCATTTCATTGAGATTATGGGTTGCCCCGGCGGCTGCGTCAACGGCGGCGGACAGCCGATTCAGCACGCGGTGGTGCGCAACTTCCACGATCTGCGCAAGCTGCGGGCCGCAAGCCTCTATGAGGCCGACCGCAACCTGCCGGTGCGCAAAAGTCACGAAAGCGCGGCAATCAAACAAATCTATAGCGAATTCCTGGGCGAACCCGGCAGCCATCTGGCGCACGACCTGCTGCACACCAGTTACGTGGCCAGGCCAAAGTATAAATAATACCACAACACAACAAAAGCGGCATGGGACGAAAATCCCGTGCCGCTTATTTGATCTGCTTTACGCGCAATGCTTATTTGCTGAACCAGATGTCCTGCTTCCAATAGCCCGCGACCACCAGTTTTGCCCAAAGGCCAACCTTGATTCTGCCGCGCACCTCAACGGGCTCATAGATATGCAGTTCGTCGAGCAGAGCGCCACCGGGGTTCACAATCGCGGAGATCGTCGCCTTGGAAATTGTGCTGGTGGAGCTGTCTTCCACTTCAAAGGGCACGTCATTTTTCCAATCGATGTCCAAGGTGTCCATACAGGAATCGTGTTTGTAGGGTACCCCACCCTTGGCGAGAACGGTTTCATCCACCATCGTGATCTTGATTTCCCAGCCGCTGCCCTTCTTGACGCAGCTTGCGCTCTTGACCCAAGCGGGGTCAAGCTTGCTCATGTAGGATTTATCGCCAACCGGCAAAAATTTTGCAGGGGTTCGGTTGGTGTCTTTGGTTCCCTTGCCATTGCGGAAGGTCTCAGTGATGTTCTTTTCATCCTTGCGCAGCAAATCATCCAGCAAGGAGTCAATAACCTGCAAAGCCCCTTCCGTCACGGCGCAGTCGAGCTTCTCGTCCTTGCGCACGGAAAAATCCTTTTGCGCCTTGGTGTTGTTTGCCACGGTGTTATAGAACTTGACGATCTCCTGCTTGGTGCCGCCGACGGGCACCTTTGGGCCCTGGGCGGCTGCGGTAGTGGTGGGGGCAGCTGTTGCGCCGGAAGCGGCGGCGGTGCCGGTCACGCCGGAAAGCGCGCTGGTCTCAGTGCCCGTCGCTGTACCCGTTTCAGTGCCGGTCTCGCTGCCGCTGGGCAGTTCGGTGACGACGGCGGAGTCGGTACTCTCCGCAGGGTCGGTGTTGTTGGCATCGTAATCATATTCGGTCTCGGTGGGCGGGGCGGTGGAACTGTCCGCAGGGTCGGCGCCGCAAGCTGCCAGGGGCAGGAGGAAGAGCAGTGCGAGGCAGCAGGCCAAAAATCGTTTCATAGGCATCCCCTTTTCTTTGGTGATCGAGTTGATCATATGGAACAAAAATACAGCTTTGTTCATATCTATATTAGCTGATTTTTACCCGAATGTCAACCCCGATTTTTTACCGCTTTACGCCGGAATTTTCCAGCAGCTGTTCCGCGCTGTGCTCAATCGCTCCGGGAAGCAGGGCCGCGGCGTAAATATCATCCATGGCGGCCTTCGCTTCTTCTGCGGCGGTCTGCGCCTGATATGCTTCTTTCAGCAGGTCGCCCAGAGCGCGACGGCAGAACCGCAGGCGACACCGGTGCGCCTGCAAGCTTTCACGGGCATAAAACCGCCCGGCCAGCACACGCTGCGCCCCTTCCGGCGCGATGGGGTGCCTGCGGTTCGCCGTATAGCAGGCCAGCCCAAGCTCCGGGAACAGCAGATGTTCGGGCGGCGCTTCGGGCGCGAGAAGGCAGGGGCAGCTGATGACATCCTGCCCGTTGCCCAACGCGTAGGCCCGCAGCAGATCCCAAAGCAGCGGCGCGGCGACGCCGGTGTCGTCCTCCAGCACTACGGATTCGGGGAACTGGCTTGCCAGGCTGCTTGCGCGCATCAGCAGGCCCTGCCCGGTCAGGCCGGTGAGGAAACGGCGGTTTTCGCGCCCGACATGTCCGTTAGGCGGCGGCAGCCGCCGGGCGGCAAGGCGCGATGCGAATTGCTTGATCTTCACGATGTCAAGAGTTTCGGCGGCTACCACGGCCATGTTCCGCTTCATCGCGGCGGCCGCGCGAAGAAATCGCGCCGCGTGCTGCAGCTCTCGCTGCCAATTTGCCGAAGCCTGCGCAAGCTCCTCCCGCCGCTGGCGCAGCAGGGCGTTATCCCGACAGGCGTCCAGCGAAAACATCTCTTCGCCGCCGCCGCACAGCCGGGCCTCCAATATGTAGGGCGTCTCGGCCTCCAAAAAACAGACTGCGCCCTTTCCGCCGTCAGGAAGGCAAAGAGCGCAGGGACGGTCACGTCCGCCATCCTCAAAAACAAGCTGCGGCTTTTGCCCGGATGTTTCCGCCCGTTTGGCCAGTTGCCGCAGCAGGGCCGCCGCCGCGCCGCCGTGGCCGCTGCGTAGCAGAACCACACGCCCGCCGGAAAGGTCGCGCAAAAAACTCACGCAGCCCCCCGCGCTGTTGGAACGTAAAAATACACACTGTTCCGCCCTAAGATCCGCCGCGTCACCCATGAGCCTACCCCCAATCTTTGCTTTATCGTATGCAAAGCGGGCTTGGCAGGTGCTTGGGCATCACTTCCAATGCGAAATAAAGCAGCGGAAGCGCTGGTTTTTCAGCCAGCCGTTTTCTTTTTTCTTCTCTCTGCGCTTCCGGTAGGCTAAGACCACCGGTTTCATTTCAGCGCAGCCCTCGCAGAGGTCCGGGTATTCCGTCAAGATGACATCATCTTCGGTCAATTGGCTCTCGTTCAGGTCGTTCCAGCATTCCAGGCAAAATTCAGCCATAAATCATCACCTCCAAAGATATATTATCTTAAAACAAGATAAATGTCAATATCTTATTTCAGGATATTGTATCCTTTGCTGGGGTGATAACTTGCGCTATGATATTTTGCCATATGAGAACATTCGCAACCTTCGAACGGATGCGGAATTGACACAGGAGCACGTTGCCAAAATGCTGGGCATCAAACAAAACACCTACTCGCAATATGAGTTAGGTGTTTTGCGATATCCGGTTGAAGTTTTGATAAAACTTGCTTTGTT
>JAVBOZ010000059.1:0-57400 GCA_031549985.1 Oscillospiraceae bacterium
CATTCAACGTCAAAGCGATGGGTTCAGCTGTGATCATGCCTAGCAAAGAGATGCCGGTAAAGGTAAGGGTCGTGCGGCCAAATATCCACCCCTGCCCTTGGATATAGTTTTCAACATAAAGCTCATACTCGTTTGCACCCACAGCCTGTGAGCTAAAACTCAAACTAAAGTATAAATTTTCTTTGCCGTTGTCACTGTAGCTGTATGTCTCGCCATCAAGGCTGACGACCAATCCTTTCAGGCTGGGGTTTTCGATGCCGACGATGAAATCCAGCTTGTCCGGCTGTGTGACGATCAGCAGCTCCTTTTTATCCGGGTCGGGGGTCGCTTGGGGGGTTGCCCCTTCGGCGAAGGCCATCACCGTGGCCAGGGGTGCCGCGCCAAAGCAAAGCAGAAAGGCCATGACCAGCGCGAGCGCCTTGGTCAGAGGGCGGCGGTTGGTTTTGTTCACAAAAAACGCCTCCTTTATGAAAATCTGTATGTGACCACAGGGAAGATCCCCTTGTGGCACATTGGTATTTTAACGCAAAATCGCAAGAAAAGCAATAGTTTTTGACAAAAAAGACAAAACATTTCAAAAAAAATCAAAAAAGATATCAAAGAGAGACAGAACAGTATCAGATTTACTGGGCAGGGGTGCGCCCAGGGAACCTGTCAAGTCCGCAACGCTATCCGCCCAATTTAAACACCGTATCGGCCAGAAGCAGCGCGATCACGCCCGGTGCGCCGCCGACAGCGCTCACCCCAAGCGAAAGCCCGTTGACCGGCACCGAAATGCCTGCCAACAGCCCCAGCGCATTGACGGCGTAGAGCGCCGCGATGCCGGAGAACGCCGTCAGCAGCAGGCAGCGCAGCAGCCGCCGGGAGCGCAGCATTGAAAGTAAAATGGCAAGGGCCCCGCCCCCCGCCAGCGCGTAGAGCAAAACCTTCAGGGTGGTTGACATGATGATCCCCCTTTTTGATGAACGGTCTCGCGGTGGCACGCAAACGCGCCTTTGGTGCGATCAGTGTGCGCTGTCGCCTGCCGCTGTTTTATTCCCCGCCGCGGCTTCGCCGCGCGCCCGTTTCAACAGATAACGCTGCCGCGCCTGAAGCGCCTTCATTTGGTAGATCGCGGCGTCCAGTAAATCCTCGTCGTTTTCCATGCCAAACAATCGTCTTGTATTCTCAATCTGCCTGCGCAGTTCGCGCAGTTCCTCCACGTAATCCGCATCGCGCTGGGCTGGAGCGGGTTCGCTCTCCCGCCTGTTGTTCCCCGGTGTTGGCCTCACTGTATTCCTCCATTCCCGGCCGGGCGTCTGCCGCCACAGGCCGTCCAAAATATTTATATAGCTATTTTGGGAAAAATATGCTATGCTTAATCAAGATGGAGGCGAAAATATGTTATGCTACCCGATGAAGCTGTTGCCCTATGTTTCTGAAACCGTCTGGGGCGGCAGGCGTTTGATTGATGAATACGGTGTCGACCCCGGCGCCAAGGCCAACTGCGCCGAGGCTTGGGTGCTTTCCGCGCACCCGAAGGGAAGCAGTGTCGTGCGCAATGGTGCCTATGCCGGGCAAAGCTTACATGATTTGGCCGCGACTTTTCCGGAACTTTTCGGCTGTTGCGGCACAGCCGAGGAGCCGCCCCGCAGGGGCTGCGGCACAGCCGGGGAGCCGCCCCGCAGGGGCTGCCTGATCAAGCTGATTGACGCCCGCGCCGACCTTTCGGTGCAGGTGCACCCGCACGATGGCGACGCGGTGCTGCGCCCGGGGGAAGCCGGCAAGACGGAGTGCTGGTATATCCTCGACGCCGACCCGGGTGCGCACTTGTTGTTGGGTTTTCGCGAACCCACTTTCAAAGAGGCTTTTGCCTGCGCAATCCGCGAGAACCGGCTAACAGAGCTGACGCAGTTTTTCCCTGTTAAGGCCGGGGATTTCTTCTTCATTCCCGCCGGTACGCTGCACGCCATCGGTGGCGGCATCCTTCTGGCGGAGGTGCAGCAAAGCTCCGACACAACCTACCGGGTCTATGACTATAACCGAAAACCGCCCCGTGAGCTGCACATTGAGCAGGCGCTTGCGGTGACGCACGTCGTTCCTTATACCCAAAAACAAACGCCCGCCCTCATTGAGAGCGGACGAAAGAGCCTTGTGCGCTGCGAATACTTCGCGGTAGAAGAATGGTCGCCCGCCGACGCGCCGGAAGGCCGCCTCACGGCCTGCGCGCCGCCGGAGAGTTATGTTTCCCTGCTGGCGCTGGAGGGCGCCGGGCAGGTTGTAAGCTGCGGCGAATCGCTGCCGTTCGCCAAGGGGGAAAGCGTCCTCCTGCCCGCCGGGAGCGGGGCGTTCACCATGGAAGGGGCGGTGAAAGCGCTGGTGACCACGCCTGCGCACCTGCGGTGAGCCGGTCGGCTGTGCCTACTGGATACATTGCCGCCGCCGCCAGCGAAACCCCGCGTAGGGGCGGCGTCAGGCCGCCCGCAGGCAACTATTCTCACCGCAGGCGCATCCAATAACCCATTCGGCAAATTCCAGCCGCGCCCTGCGCTATGCAGAGCGCGGCGTTTTCGTCTGTGATCCCGCCAATGGCATAGACCGGCAGCCCCACCGATTCACAGATCTCCCGCAAAAAGGAGAGGCCGCGCGCGGGCAGGCCGGGCTTGCTGGGGGTGGCGAAGATGTTGCCGCAAATCAGGTAATGCGCACCCAGCGCCTCCGCCTGCCGGGCCTGCGCCGCACTGTGAATGGAGACGCCAACCCTGTCAAACGCGCTCAGCCGCTTCGCCTGCGCCAGCGCAACGAATTCCGCGAAAGGCAGTTGCAGCGCAGGGATGCCCAGTGCCTCGGCCGCGTCGGCAAAATGGTGGGCGACCAACGGAACACCCTGCGCTGCGCAAAGCGGCATCACCTGCCGCGCGAGCGCAAGGTAATCGGCCTCCGGCAAATCTTTTTCACGCAGGATGATTGCATCCGGATGCGCCGCAGCAACCCGTGCGATTTGCGCCAGAAAGTCGCCGACGCAAAGGTGCCGGTTGGTGATGGCCACCTGCGGCGGGGCCAGTCGCTCCGCACTGTTGCTGTTATTGGAAGCCAGAGGAAAATTATTCATACCAATCAAGCTTTCGGCGTCTGCGTTACAGGACGGTCGTCGCGACCGGCAAAAAACCCGGCGCAGGCGCGGTGCAACATAGCGATGTCCGTCTTGGAGGCCAGCTCAAACGGGGCGTGCATCGAAAGGATGGGTACGCCGAGGTCGACCACATCAAGGTTCAGTTTGGCGAGGTAGGCTGCCACAGTGCCGCCGCCGCCTTCGTCCACCTTACCCAGCTCGCCGGCCTGCCAGAGCACGTTGTTTTCATCCAGCAGATTGCGCACCCAGGCCATGAACTCCGCGCCGGCGTCCGAACTGCCGCTCTTGCCCCGGCTACCGGTGTATTTGGTCAAAACCACGCCGAAGTTGAGGTAGGCCGCGTTGAGGGGATCCATCACGCCGGGGAAGGTCGGATCAAAGCCCGCGTTGACGTCGGCGGAAAGGCATTTGCTGTTGCGCAGCATCTTGCGGGGGTTCGCGCCCCGCGCCAGCGCCAGGTCGGTCAAAAAATCATATAGGTAATTGGTGTTCATCCCCGTATTGCCGCAGGAGCCGATCTCCTCTTTATCCGCCAGCACGCAGACGGCGGTGTATTCTGGGCCTTCGCAGGCCAGCAGCGCTTCGGCGCAGGGGTAGGCGCAGACGCGGTCGTCGTGGCCATAAGCGCCGATCAGGCTGCGATCCAGCCCGATGTCGCAGGCCGAAAAGGCGGGCACCGCCTCCAGCTCCGCGCTGATCAGGTCGGCTTCCGCGATGCCATAGCGCTCGCGCAGCAGCGAAAGCACATTCAGCTTGAAGCCTTCGGGTTTGCCGTCGAGCATCAGGGGGCGGCTGCCGACGATGATGTTCAGTTCTTCCCCGGCAATGCCCTTGGCGAGTTTGCGCTCCATCTGTTCGGTTGCCAAATGCGGCAAAAGGTCGGTTACGCAGAACTTGGGTTCGTCGGCTCCGTCGCCCAGCGCGACGTCGATGACTGTGCCGTCCTTTTTCACCACCACGCCATGCAGCGCCAGGGGGATCGCCGTCCACTGGTATTTCTTAATTCCGCCGTACTAGTGGGTTTTGAGCAGGGCGAGGGCCTTGTCTTCATAAAGGGGAGCGGGCTTGAGGTCGAGCCGGGGGGAATCCACATGGGCTGCGGCGATGTGTACGCCGTCTTCAAGGCCGCGCTGGCCGATCACCGCCAGAATCAGCGCCTTGGCCCGGTTATCCAGATAGACCTTTTCGCCCGGCGCATAGGCCCTGCCCTCCTCAAAAGGAATGAAGCCCAGGGCTTCGGCCTTTTGGCGGTAATGGCGGACGCAGGCGCGTTCGGTCTTGCAGGCGTTCAAAAACGCCTTATAGCCTTCGCAAAAGGCGTCGGCCTGCGCGGTCTCCGCTTCGCTGAGGAATTCGCTGGCATGCTTTTGCATGCGGAACAGCTCCGCGCGCAATTGTTCGGATGTCGTCTCGTTGGTGGACATGGTTTCCCTCTCTCTCGTTGATGGTTATGATTTGGTTGTTTTATTGGCGGTGGGTTATTGCCGGCGGGCGGCCAGACGCCGCCCCTACGAATACAGCATATCATACCGTCTTTCGGCTTTTGTCACCTTGCGCACGTAGCTTTCCGTATCCCCGAACGGGATGTTTTCGAGTGTCTCGCCGTTCGGCGAAACGGCGGGGTCGCGCAGCCAGCGGTTGACCTGCCCGCGCCCGGCGTGATAGGCTGCCAGTGCCGTGCGGGTGTCACCAAACTCATCCAAAAGCATCCGAAGGAAGAATGCACCGTAGCGAATGGAGATCTCCGCCTCGAAGAGCGCCTCCAGCGGCAGGTCGTCGCCGGTCTTGGTCTTGAGCCATTGAAAGGTCTCCGGTGTGATCTGCGTCAGCCCACGGGCGTCGGCGGCGGAGACTGCTTTGGCGTTAAAGCCGCTTTCGGTGCGGATCAGCGCGTATAACAACGTCTGCGGCAGGTCATACGCCTCGGCATACTGCTCCACCAGCGGTGCGCTGCCCTTCGGATAGCTCCAGGCGGCGTACCGGTTGACGGCGAAGAGCGCCAGCGCCATGCCCAGCAGCAACAGCAGCAGCGTGCGCGGAAGCCTTGAACGCTTCGGCCTGTTATTCGCCTTTTCTGGCATTTGCTCCATATTGCCGCAGCACTCCTTCCAGCGCGGGGCGCATCTCTTCAACCGCCCCGTTATTTTCCACGACCGTCCCTATTTTATGCCCGGCCCATGCTTCGTAGTCAATGCCCCGCTGGGCCTCGAGGCGTTGCCGGGCGGCGGCCTGGCCGATGCCGTCCCGTGCGAGAACCCGTTGCAAGCGCACCTCTTCCGGCGCGGTGACGATGATGATGTGGTCACATGCCTTTATAATGTCGCTTTCCGGCAACGCCGCCGCGTCGATGATGACGGCGAGGGTATCTGTGGGCAGTGCTGCGGCCATTTCGGCGGCCAGCGCCGTGATTGCCGGGTGTGTCAGCCGGTTGAGCGCCGCCCGTGCGTCCTGAGAAGCGAACGCCCGCTCAGCCAGCAGCCCCCTGCGCAGCGCACCGGAGGCATCCAGAATATCCGCGCCGAAGCGTACCGCCAGCGCCGCGCAGACCGGTGAACCCCGTTCGGTAATCTTACGCGCCAGCGCGTCGCCGTCGAGCACGGCGCAGCCCATTTGGCGCAGCATCGCCGCCGCTGCGGATTTGCCCGCGCCGCTGGGGCCGGTCAGCCCGATGACGGGGATCGGAATGTTCGGAAACATGATGACCTTCCTGAAGTTCTTTTTGGTACTTTTTCTTTCAAGAAAAAGTATCATAATATAATCTCACGGAAACCTGCCGCCCGCAAAAGTCGATTATAGACCGCCAGGCCGATCCCCTGCGCGCAAGGTGTATGACAAAATACGCGCTGCACCCCCGCCGTGTCCAGTGCCCGCAGCCGCGCGACCAATTGTTGCGCCTGCGCGGCGGCATTGCCCTGCGGGCCAAATGAAAATACAGGCCAAGGGCCTTGTTCGAGCGCCGCAACCTCTTCATCAAAGCACAGGATACCGTCGCCCCCTTCGGCCTGGGCGTTCAGATAATCAATGAAAGCTGAAAGGCTGCCGGTCAGCAGCGTCAGTTCCGCTTTGGGCGCGTAATGCTTATATTTCATGCCGGGCGACTGCGCCGTTTCATCTGCTTGCAGGGCGCTTGTTACGGCAGGCGAGATCGTGAGTTCGCCCAGCACCGCCCGCAACGCTTCCGGCAAAATGCCGCCGGGCCGGAGCAGACAGGGCGTTGCCTGCGCAAGGGTGACGACGGTGGATTCAACACCGACGCCACATGCACCGCCGTCCAACACCGCCGCGATGCGACCGTCGAGGTCGGCCAGAACATGCGCAGCCGTGGTGGGGCTGGGGGAGCCGGAAAGGTTTGCGCTGGGCGCGGCCAGAGGAAGCCCCGCCGCCCGCAGCAGCGCCCGCGCCGCCGGGTGGGCGGGCACACGCAGCGCCACGGTACCCAGCCCGGCGCTGACGATGGCGGGTACCTGCGAAGATTTCGGCAAAATGATCGTCAGCGGGCCGGGCCAAAAGGCTTCGGCCAATCGCTGCGCGGCAGGCGGAAATACACGCACAAGCGGTTGAATATCCTCCGGCGCGGCGACATGCACAATCAGCGGGTTATCCGCCGGGCGGCCCTTCGCTGCGAAGATGCCCGCCACGGCGCTGGGGTCAAGGGCGTTGGCCGCGAGGCCATAGACGGTCTCAGTCGGCATGGCGACAAGCTTGCCGGCGCGCAGCAAAGACGCGGCGTAAGCAATGTCTTCGGGTCTATCGGCGCGTAGGCGCTTACAGCGCGGCTCATCAGCCATGCCGCTTTCAAACCATGGGTTCGTCATTGTTTCACCTAAACTTTAAGCTGTTTTGCGGTTGATGTCAGATAATATAGGAATCATTGTAAGTTGAATGTAAGGCGGCATGCGCGTTCCTATTCCGACGCCTTCATTTTCTCCGCCGTATCCGCCATGATCAGCGCGTCGACGAGTTCATCCAGACTGCCGTTGAGAATCGCGTCTATCTTATATAAGGTAAGGCCGATGCGGTGGTCACTCACCCGCCCCTGCGGGTAGTTATAGGTGCGGATGCGCTCGCTGCGGTCGCCCGTGCCGACCTGGGCGCGGCGTTCGCCCGCAATGGCTTCGGTTTGTTTTTCGCGCTCTACCTGCAAAATGCGCGAACGCAGCACCTTCATCGCCCGTTCGCGGTTCTTGTGCTGGCTGCGCTCGTCCTGGCATTCCACGACCGTGCCGGTGGGCAGGTGGGTGATGCGGATTGCAGACTCGGTTTTGTTGATATGCTGCCCGCCCGCGCCGCTGGCACGGAAGGTATCAATTTGCAGGTCGGCTGGGTTGATCTCCAGCTCCACGTCCTCCGCCTCCGGCAGCACCGCTACGGTGACGGTGCTGGTGTGAATGCGGCCCTGGCTCTCGGTTTCGGGCACCCGCTGCACCCGGTGGACGCCGCTTTCGAACTTGAAGCGCGAATACGCGCCCTCGCCTTCGATCAAAAAGCTGATTTCTTTGAAGCCACCTAGCTCGGTCTCGCTGGCGTTCACAATTTCCGCCCGCCAACCTTTTGTTTCGGCATACATGCTATACATGCGAAAAAGGACTCCCGCAAACAGAGAGGCCTCCTCCCCACCGGCGCCGCCGCGGATTTCCACGACGACGCTCTTGTCGTCGTTGGGGTCCCGGGGCAGCAACAGCGCCTTCAGGCGCTGCGCCGTGTCTTCGGCGGCAAGCTGCGCCGTCTCCAGCTCCTCCTGCGCAAGCTGCCGGAAATCTTTATCAAGGCCGCTGCCATTCAGCAGTTCCCTGGCCTCGCGCTGCGATTCAAGGGCCGCCTTGTGCTCCCGATAGCACTCGACCACCGGCTCCAGGCGGCGGCTTTCCTGCATCAGGCCGCGCAGCTGCGCCGGATCCCCCAGCACCGCCTGCGAACAGAGCGCCTCCTGGATTTGCGCATACCGCGCCTCGACCTGTTCCAATTTCTCAAGCATAAAAACACATACCTTTCTGAATTTCGAAGAAATTCCATGCGTGAAATGGAATCAGGTTGAGATAGGGCACAAAACTGTATCTTTCACGCTGTTTTCGGTGGTGAGAGTAGGTTAAAAAATGTCGAAGCCGCAAAATGTGGTGTTTCTGTAAGGTTTTTTCGCAATCACATACAATATTTTTGAAAAATCCTAAAATATGTATTGACGGAACGAATATCGTGTGCTACAATTAATATGTAATTTTTTACCTGAAAAACCGCCAGTACTTTTTCATGAGTTATCAATGTAATTTGGTGCTCTCTTAGTGCAAAGAAGCGAATGCGTGCGGCGGTCTTTTCTTTTTCATCCTTTTTTTCGGGGGCGCTGTAATACTTCGGCGCGCAGGCGATAGAAGTATTATAGCACAGGGGAACCCCAAATGTCAAAGAGAAAACGAAGGCCGCAGAAACGAAATGCCTCATGAATAAATAATAACTTTCGGTCATAGTAATATTCAGAGTTAAAATGCCGAAAGGGAAGGGATTGAATTGTCGATGTTTACGTATAGCTTTCCGCCGGAGGGGCAACTTTTATTATCTAGCGAAAATAAACGGTATCTGACTTCTCCTGCCGGGCTGCATGAGGCCCAGGTTTCGGGCGCGGTGCTTGAGGGCAGGGTTTTGCTTTGTGACAATGACCATAATCTCCATGTTGATCTCGGCTGCATGCGTGGAATCATCCCGCGGATTGAAGGCGCCATCGGCATCGCCGAGGGCGAGGTGCGCGATATTGCGCTGATTTCGCGGGTTAATAAGCCCGTCATGGTGCGGGTAACCGGGTTCGATACCAACGAGCAGGGCGAGCAATACGCCACTCTGAGCCGCGTGAGCGTGCAGAGGGAATGCGTCGCGAAAGACATATCCGAACTGAAGCCCGGCGATATCATCGACGCGCGCGTCAGCCATATGGAAGCCTTTGGCGTGTTTGCCGACGTTGGCGCGGGGGTCAGCGCTCTGCTGCCCATTGACGCAATTTCGGTTTCCCGCATCCCCCACCCCAACGCGCGCTTTACGGCCGGGCAATTGATCCGCGCCGTGGTCAAGGGGCGGGACGACCAGGGGCGGCTGCTGCTTTCGCACAAAGAACTGTTGGGTACCTGGGAACAGAACACCGCGCTATATTCAGTCGGCGAGACGGTGCCGGGCATCGTCCGTTCTGTCGAAAAATACGGCGTATTCGTGGAACTGACACCGAATCTGGCGGGCCTTGCGGAGTATAGCGAAGAGGTGCAGGACGGCGACCACGCCTGCGTTTACATCAAGAGCATTTTGCCGGAGCGCATGAAGATCAAGCTGATCATCGTGGATTCCTTCGCGGCCTCTTACCCGCCGCTGCCGCTGCGTTACTTCCTCGATGGCGATCATATTGACCGCTGGGTATATTCGCCGCCGACCAGCGAACGCGTGACAGAGACGGTGTTTGGATAGGCGCAGATGATATAACAAAAAAACGCGCCGGGAAGGAAACCCCTTCTCAGCGCGGTTTTTATCAGAGGCACAGAGGGCAGCTTTAAGGTGCGATGGGCTCCACCGCTTCTGTGGCGAGCCAGCGGAACCAGACGGTGTTGCCGTCCTTGATGATTGTGAAATCCGGGCACTGCTCCTGCAGGGCCGCATAGAATGCCTCGCCCAGGCCGGGGTCGTCCGTGAAGTCGATGCTGCTATCCAGCGACACCTGATGGGGGCTTACGCGCGGCGCGCGGTGCGCCATCATAACCGCCCACCAGTGATCTTCGGGCGGCAGATCAAAATAAAGGTTCCGTTCGTTATAGAGCTTCAGGCTCATCGGCATCATCTGATCAAGCGGGTAGCAGTCGTAATGTTCCACGCTGCGCGACTGCGGCTTTGTGTAAACCCCGACTTCCGCGCCCATGCAGGTCTTGAAAAAATAATTTCCCTTCCAGATCTGGATTTGATAATCAAGCCCGTTATAAGGGAAGCGCACACGGCGCGTAATCAGGTTGAACATGCCGGTTCCGTCGTCGGCGAGCCAGTCGTAAAACTCGTTGAAACCCATGACGCGCATCCAGGGGTTCTTGGTGGCGTAAAACAGGGATTGGTAGACGTTATACGAGAACCCTGTGTGCAGCACTCCCTCGTCCGTAATGCCCTTGATGTCGCCCGTATCCTTTTTAAAGACTACCGCCGCGCGGGGGTAATTGAGGAAGATGATTTTGAAGTCATTTTCAATCAGCTGGTTACCCAGCAGTTCAAGCCAAGTCGTGAAATCCTGCTCTTCTTCCGCTTCTGCGTCGAACTCCGCCCGGAGCCGCTCAAAATCTACAGGAGGCAAAAGCGTCTTCTGCCACGGATGAAAAAAATCCTCATAATAGGGGTCATCCTTCGGCGGCATCTCGAAATACATTTGCGGTTCCGCCCCCCCTGTTTGCGCAGGCGCGGGAGCTACCGGGAAAAGCAGCTCAATAGCCATGAGCAGCGGCAGCAAAAGCCACGAAAACAATGCGGTCAAATTCAGCACCTCTTTCCTTGTTTCTGTTAGGTTCGTCCAACCCTGCATAATTATAGCATAGATTGACATATGATTGCAAGTTATTACAAGTTTTTCAAAAACATCAGGAGATTTGTCACGTTGCAGAGCATATTTTCTGCATGCGAAGTCGTGACAGCCTGATATAAATAAAGGAGGAATATCAGAATGGAACAAAAAAAGAATTGGACAACCCGTACCAAACGCTGGCTGGCTTTTGCGCTTTGCGCCTTTTTGTTGGCCGCTGCCGCCCCCCTTACCGTAGCCGCCGAAACGCCTGTGGATTTGCCGTCGATTGAATCAACAACAGCGGTATCCGCAATCATAAGCCAGCCTGAGCCGACGACGGCGATCGAAACGACCCAAAGCCAGCTTGCGCCAACGGCGGAACCCGCCTTCCGGCAGGCGGATCCGGAACCGCTTTCCGAAGAGCCGGCAGACAGCTCCGCCTTCGAAATCTGGATCAACGAGATGTTCGACGCGTTCTGGGCTGTCTTCAACCTGCTGGGCTATATGCTCGCGCCGCGCGAAGGCCTTGTCTATAATATCAAGGATCCCTTCCAAAAGCTCTTCGGCTTCAATGAGGTGTATGAGTTCCTCCAGCCGGTGGCATTCGTCTTTGCCGATACGATCCGCTGCAAGTTTACTTATGAAGGCCGCGATTGGCTGCTGCAGCTTTGGAAGGGCGCTTATGCCTTTTGCATTTGCACCGGCGGCGAAATTGGCCTCTATAACAAACCCACCAGCCGCAACGTTGAGCATTATGACTGCGCGCGGGAAGAGGATTGGATCGGCATGGAAATGACCATTTATAACGAAGGCGAAAAGCTCTTTACCCGCCCGTTTGATGAGTATTGGTGGATCACCGGCTATAAATTCGACTATCTTGACGGGTTCCTGAACACGCCGCGTACGGATTGTACGATGGAAGCTCGCTTGCAGCTGGAGGACGCGGAAATGGCTTCGCTGGTCGCCGCCGAGCTGGATGCGATTGGCTTTACCTGCGTCGACGAGCTCAATGGCCTACAGACGCCGGATTGCTACGCCATTGAGGGGGATACGATCCGCCTGGTTTGGCAGACGATCGCGCAGAACGCGTATTAATACTACCGGTTGCAACGTTTTTTATCAAGGAATAGTATAATAAAACACAGGCTGCAGGACGCATGTCCTGCAACCTGATGGTCTTTGTGTTTTGTGCGGTCGTGGGCGGTTGTCTCTACAAAATAAGATTTTGCTGCCCGTCCAGGGCGGTGAACGCCCACGCGCCTCTGACCTCCCGCCCGGCGAGGGGGGTGGCTCTGCCCATGCTCGCGAACTGCGCGGGGTCGATGACCCACGCCCTGTGCAAATCGAACGCGCAGAGGCCTCCGGTTGGGCGCTTTTCGCCCATCCACTGCGTCAGCAGCGCGCCGGGGCGCAAGCTCATCAGTTCAATCAGCCTGGCCAGTGAAATCCGTCCGGGCAATACCAGTTCCGTATAAAGCGACGTGAAAGCGGTTTCCAGCCCGACGACGCCAAAGGCGCTGCCCGCAAGCCCCCGGCTTTTTTCTTCCCGGGTGTGTGGGGCGTGGTCGGTGGCGACGCAGTCAATCGTACCGTCGTCAATGCCCGCCAACAGGGCCTCGCGGTCGGCTTGAGCGCGTAGGGGCGGGTTCATCTTGAACCGCCCGTCCTCCCGCAAATCGTCTTCGCACAGCAGCAGATAATGCGGCGCGGTCTCCGCCGTCACGTTGACGCCCTCCGCCTTTGCCCGGCGAATCAGCGCCACGCTCTCCTTTGTAGAGACATGGCAGACGTGATAACGGCAGCCTGTCTGTTTGGCCAATGCCAGGTCACGGGCGAGGGGAATCCATTCGCTTTCGGCGCATATCCCGCGGTGGCCGTGTGTTCTGGCGTAGGTGCCCTCGTGAATATAACCGCCGTTCAGAAGGCTCTGGTCTTCGCAGTGCGAGATGATCGGTTTGCCCAGCGCGGCGGCGGTCTCCATCGCGCGGCGCATGAGTCTGCCGTCTTGAATACCCACTCCGTCGTCTGAAAACCCGCAGACGTGCGGCGCGAGCGCCTCCATATCAGCCCATTCGCCGCCGCCCTTTTGCCCGCACGTGATTGCCCCAACGGGATAGACGGGAATCACCGCGTCCCGGCGGATGATATCCAACTGCATTTGCAAGTGCTCGATGCTGTCCGGCGGCGGGTTCAGGTTCGGCATCGCGCAGACGCACGTAAAACCGCCGCGCGCGGCCGCGAGAGTGCCGCTGGCGATGGTCTCCTTTGCCGAAAAGCCCGGTTCGCGCAGGTGCACATGCAGGTCGCAAAAGCCGGGGAAGACCGTCAGACCCGCACAGGACGTTGCCGCGTCCGCCTGCGCCGGGTCGAAAGAGCCCCGGGGGCCAACCGTCGCGCCGCCGTCCTCCAGCAGGATGTCCAGTGCACGCGGCTGCCCCTCTTGAAAGACCTCGGCACCGGTTAAAAGCTGTTTCATAAAGAAGATCCTTCCTCTCTTTATCATTCTTGCAGGTTTTTTACGGCTACTTGCAATTTTGCCCAGTGGCACCGTCATTTATTGGCAAATGCTTTGGCGCATATTGTCAATGGAGATGGAAATTTTTGCTGTATACGCTGGTTTATACAGGAAATTATTCGCCGTAAAAATGCGCTTTAGCGTTTTAGCTGTGGAAAACCCTGTGGAAACAGTGCAAAACTCCGGAATATCGGGCGTTTGAAGTGTAAAGCAACTCACTTTTCAAAGAAAGGCGTGACAGCGCGAAAAAATTTCATATGCATGCGGATGCAAGAGCGGTTTTGCAGCGCAGATTGCAAGAAAGGCGACGCAAGCCATCATAAAAGCGTCAATTGCGGAAACTATGAATCGGCGGCGGGATACGCCCGCCTCGTTTGATAAACGCCTCGCAGGAATACCCGTTGACGGGCATCACCGGCGCGGAACCCAGCAGGCCGCCGAATTCCACGGTGTCGCCGACCTCCCTGCCCGCCGCCGGGATGATGCGCACAGCGGTGGTCTTGCCGTTGATCATGCCGATGGCCATTTCGTCGGCGATGATGCCCGCGATGGTCTCCGCCGTGGTGCTGCCCGGCACGGCGACCATATCCAGCCCGACTGAGCAGACGCAGGTCATGGCCTCCAGCTTTTCGAGCGTCAGCGCCCCCAGGCGCGCCGCTTCAATCATGCCGTGATCCTCGCTAACGGGGATGAACGCGCCGCTTAGGCCGCCAACGTAGCTGGAGGCCATCACGCCGCCTTTTTTCACATTATCGTTGAGCAGAGCCAGGGCCGCCGTGCTGCCGGGCGCGCCGGGGTGCTCAAGGCCAAGCTCCTGTAAAATTTCGGCAATACTGTCGCCTACGGCGGGGGTGGGGGCCAGTGAAAGGTCTATGATCCCGAAGGGAACGTCCAGCCGCCGGGAGGCCTCCTGCGCCACCAGTTGGCCGACACGGGTGATTTTGAAGGCGGTGCGCTTCACCGTCTCGCAGACGGTCTCGAAATCCGCGCCGCGCACCTCTTCCAGCGCCCGCTTGACCACGCCCGGTCCACTGACGCCCACGTTGATCACAAGATCGCGTTCCCCCGCGCCGTGAAAAGCCCCGGCCATGAAGGGGTTATCCTCCACCGCGTTGCAGAACACCACCAATTTGGCGCAGGCCATGGAGCCGTTATCGCGGGTCAGTTCGGCGGCTTCTTTGATCACCTTGCCCATGCGGGCGACAGCGTTCATATTGATACCCGCCCGGGTGGAACCAAGATTGACGCTGGCGCAGACCCGCTCGGTGACAGCGAGCGCCTGGGGGATGCTATGCACCAGCGCACGGTCGCTTTCGGTGCTGCCCTTTTGCACCAGGGCCGAAAAGCCGCCGATGAAGTTGACGCCCACTTCGCGCGCGGCGGCGTCCAGGGTGCGGGCGATCTGGGTATAGCCCTGCGCGTTCGTATGCAGCCCCGCTGCGGCCTGCGCCACGGGGGTCACCGCGATGCGCTTGTTGACAATGGGGATGCCGAACTGCAGGGCGATGTCGTCCCCTGTCTTTACGAGGTTCTGCGCCGCGCGTGTAATTTTATCATATATCTTCGAGCAAAAGCGTTCCAGGCTTTCATCCGCGCAGTCCAGCAGGCTGACCCCCATCGTAATGGTGCGAACGTCGAGGTTGGATTCGGAGATCATGCGGTTGGTCTCCTGGATTTCCATGCGTGAAATCATAGGCGGCCCCTTCCGTGGTTTAATGATGTATTTATCTTAGCGCAGGCTGGCGAAAATGTCAAGGGGAGCAGAAAACTGCCGGAAATTTCTTCCTTTTTAGGGGTGTGCGGAAAAAACAGCTTATTGCAATCGTTAACGGCATGTGCTATAATGTGGGCAAGCATGGAACCCGATTCGACCTTGAAGGGTGGTCAACAAAATGTTACGTAAAATTTTGATGGCGTTGCTCGCTTTGCTGTTTCCGTTCTTGCAGCTTGGAGGCCTCAAAAGCGCAGCACCACAGTCCATTTTGGAGGAACAGGCACAGACGGCGGAGACGGACAGTGCCGCGCAGGCGCGGCGCCTGAAGGTCATCGCGAACGCGCTGCGCAACCCGCCGCAGGCACAGCTTGAAAGCGGCGCGGCGGCGCACAGCCAGGCCCTGCCCATGGACGGGGACGGCTACTATCTGATCTCCGGCGCGGCGGACCTGGCCGCGATCAACAATGACCTGAGCGCGAAATACCGGTTGACGCGGGATATCAGCCTGCGCAACAAAAGCTTTCAGCCCATCGGCAGCGTGGAACACCCGTTCACCGGCATATTGGACGGCGGCGCGGAGCAATACGCCATCCAGAGCCTCTTGCTGAACCGCAGCGCAAACCTTGCTGGGAACGACATCACCGCGCTGGGACTCGTTGCGGTGAACGCCGGGACAATCAAAAACATTCAGTTGCAAAATTGCGCCATCAACCTGACGGTCACCACCGCAGCGGATGCGGACGAACCCGCCGCCTACGCGGGCAGCGTCACGGGATACAACATCGGCAGGATTGAGAATTGTTATGTCACCGGAAGCGTCGCCATCACCAGCGGCACGGTCGGGGAGGATGCCTTTCTCAGCTGCAGCGGGGGCGGCGTGGCCGGTTTTCAGGCCAGCCTCACCGATCTTGATGACGCAGGCATTTTCAACACGCTGAGTGAAGCGATCGTTCGCGTGACGGGTACCGGCAGCTATTATGGCTACGCGGGCGGCATTGTTGGCTATATATGGAGCGACAGCGTAACGAGCACCTACGCGCAGCACATCTACCGGTGTGTGGCGAAAGGCGACGCATCCGCCCAATCGGGTGCATCTGCGGCTTACGCCGGGGGCCTGGTGGGGGTTGTTGATGGAGCCGCTGAAATAACGGAATGCGCTGCCTTTGGCGACGCAGCGGCGCATAGTGCGTTTTCCAGCGCGTTCGCCGGCGGCTTCGCGGGCATGATTGCCTCCACGGATCTTTTGAATTGCGTGGCCTTCGGCGCGGCGGCGGCCGAAAGCGGCGGCGCGACCGGCGGTCTGCGGCGTGTATGCGCCGGCGGTCTGGTGGGGCGGATGAACATGTCTTCCCTAAAGACCAGTTACGCAACCGGAATCCCAACTGCCACAGGGCTGCCCGCAAAATATGTCGGCGGCGCTGTGGGCGCAGAATCAACGCTGAGCTCGGCGCTCAACTGCTATTATTTGCAGGGGACGGCGCTCACGGGCGTTGGCAGCGGGACTTTAACCATTGATCCCTTGTCGGCTGCGGAATTGGAGGAATCGATCAACTATGTTGGCTTTTGGTTTCCGCCTTTCGGCGACATTTGGGAGATACAAGAGCTGGAAGGCATCGGCCTGCGGGCCTATTTGACCCACGCGCCCCAAGTGCCGACGCGTTCGCCCGAACCGGAACCGAAGTTGCCCATTCTCAAGGCCAGGCAGGGAACCGGAGTCATTGTGGACGAAAAGCGGGGGTTGATCTACGGTCTTCGGGATAGGGTTATTGCCAGAGAACTGATCAGCGAAAGCTATGCCGAGAGTCCTGACTATTACCTTTACATTGAAAATGCCGGTTACGTCGTTCCCATCAGTACCGATGCCCTGCTCAGCACGGGATATCGCATCCGCCTGTTTGCCAAGGACGGTACGCCGATGCGCGATTATGTCTGCGTCATATTCGGCGACTGTACCATGGACGGAAAGGTCGATCAGAATGACGTCGCCATGGCCACAAATCTGATCGGTTCCAATTATATTTCGGTGAGCGGGCAGCTGCCTTCGTACCGCATGGTGGCCCTGATGCTCTCCGGCGTTCCCTGGGGGGCCGTCACGTCAAGTGTGCCGCTAACCATCGATAAGTACTACAAAGGTGCCGGGAGCATCAGCTATGGCACGATCGCGACCAATCTTTATCGGAGTTTCGATGAATATGGGATAAGCTAGCATAAGGCCGGACTTGTGATTCCATTCAAAACAGAAAGGCAGGGTCATACCTATGAAACGCACAATCAGAAAGCTACTTCCAATCGTTCTGTTGGTGTTTTGCCTGACGTTCGGTGCCTGCGGCACACCCGCCGCCGAAACAACAACCGGCACGGCCTCTGGCAGCAGCACCCTTACGCCTACGGAGACAGCCCCTCCGAACGACCCCATCATGTCCCTTACCGAACTGCCCCGGCTGGATGGTTCCACCGCCAACATTCCCCTGGCGACCTTGCTGGTGCGGCGCGTCACGGGTTGCGGCGCGGGTCAGGCGGAGCAAAAAATCAACTTCACGAAGACCACCCAGGCCTATGATCGCCTGGTCGGCGGAGACGCCGATTTCTTGCTGGTCTATGAGGGTCAGCCCTATGATGATACGGTGCCCCTCGAAAGGCATGCCATTGGCAACGACGCCCTGGTCTTTCTCACCGGGGCGCAAAACCCGGTGCAGTCCCTGACAGTGCGGCAGATACTGGATATCTATCAGGGCAAGATAAAAAACTGGTCGCAGGCGGGCGGCCCCAAAGCGGAGATCGTCGCCTACCAGCGCAACGTTAATTCCGGCTCCCAAAACCTGATGGAGAAACTGGTGATGAAGGGCCTGCCCATGGCGGAGGCCCCGCAGGAGCTGCGCCCCAGCGAGATGGGCGACCTGATCAGCTCTGTTGCCGAATACCAGGCGGGCAAGGCCAATCTGGGTTATTCCGTCTATTATTACGCGAAAAATATGTATCAGAACCCGGACGTCAAGCTCCTTGCGGTGAACGGCGTGGCCCCGGGCAACGACACCATAGCCGACGGCAGCTATCCCCTGACCAACGCGTTTTATGCCGTGATCCGTGCCGACGAACCGGAGGGCAGTGCGGCCAGGCAGCTGCTGGCATGGGTGCTCTCTCCGGAAGGAACGCAGTGCATCCGCGACGCCGGGTATTGCCCGACTGCGCCCTGATGATATACATCCCAAAACGATGAAAGAACAACGATCGTTGTCTTCCCAAATCAGAATTCCCGACCAGGCGCAAAGCATCATAACCCTGCTGGAATCAGCGGGGTTTTTTGCGTATGCCGTGGGGGGCTGCGTCCGGGATTCGCTTCTGGGTCGCGAACCCCTTGACTGGGATGTCGCAACCTCCGCCCGGCCGGAACAGACCATGCGGGCGCTGGCGGGCCTGCGCGTTATCGAAACCGGGCTGCGGCACGGTACGGTGACCGCGCTCGCCGGAGGCCTGGCCGTCGAGGTCACCAGTTTCCGCCTGGATGGCGGCTACAGCGACCACCGCAGGCCTGACGCCGTCATCTTTACCGACGACCTGTGCGCAGACCTCAGCCGCCGGGATTTCACCGTCAACGCCATGGCATGGCACCCGGCGCGGGGGCTATGTGACCCTTTCGGCGGCGCGGAGGACTTGCAGGCCCGTCGTCTGCGATGTGTCGGTGACCCCGCGCGGCGTCTGGAAGAAGATGCCCTGCGCATCCTGCGCGCCATGCGCTTTGCCTCCGTGCTGGGGTTCACGATCGAAGCCCGGACCGCCGAAGCGGTGCTGCAATATCGTGAGCGGCTGCGCCATGTTGCCGCCGAACGCATTCGAGAGGAATTGCTGAAGCTGAGCTGCGGCGAGAACGTGCGCCGCGTGTTGGAGGACTACCGCGCGGTGATCCTTACGGTTTTGCCGCCACTGGTTTCATTGGAGCCTGCCGTCGTTGAGGCCATTGCTCCCGATCCGGCGTTGCGGTTGGCAGCCCTTTGCCACGCCGCCGGGGAGGATGTCGCCCGGGAGGTCACGGCGCGGCTGCGCTGTTCCCGCGCTTTCACCGAGCGGGTGGCGCTGGCCGTGCGCCTGTGCAGCCTGCGGCTGAATGAAATTCCGCCCGGGCAAAAGAGAACAGTGCGGCTCCGACGCCTGTTGGGGGAATATGGTGAGGCCGCGCTGTTGGACGGTCTTGCGCTTACGCGTGCCGCTGCGGGTACGGGTCGGGAGGCCTGCGACGCCCTGCAAGCGGAGGTTCGCGCCATAGCGGGGCAGGGGCTCTGCGTGACGCGCAAACAGCTGGCCGTCAACGGCAACGACCTGGCGGCGCTGGGGCTGAAGGGGCCCGCGCTGGGCCACACGCTGGATCGGCTGCTGGAAGAGGTTTTGGAGGGCCGGGTAGAAAATACAAAAGAGGCGCTGCTTGCGGCAACGCCTCCCCTGAAAGGCCTATGAGGGTTATGTGTTACACCAACCGGCGTATCAGCGCCTCCCGGTCCCCGGGCAGCATATCGATCACCGGCAGCTCAGGCATCGTATAACAACCCGGTGCCTGCTTCATAATTGCCCTGGCTACGATGGCGAGCACTTGCCCGGTCAGGGCGGGGTTGTTGACGCGCATCGTAAATTCGAAGACCTGGTTATGCGCACCGCCCGAACCGCCCCTGCGCGTCATATGTACGCCGTGACCGACGTCCAGCAGCACCGCTACGTCCTCCACCTGCCGCACGTACGTCTCGTCATGGGCAAAGTAGGGGTCTTGCAAAATCTTACGCGTTACGTCCTCGATGGCCGCGCCGGGCTTCAGCTGCACATATACCATGCGCCGGTGCACACCCGTCCCGGCCGGGATGGTCATGGAAAGGGCGTTTTCGACGCCCTCGACGGCCTTCGCGGCGACGGTATGCCCCATGCTCATGCCAGGCCCGAAGTCCGTGTAAGTGATGCCGCAAGGGGCCATGGCCTCCATCAGCGTGCGCACAATGGAGTCGGTGCCGGGATCCCAGCCGGCGGCCAAAACGCAGGCTGTGCCGGCGGCTTTTGCGACTGCGTCCAGGCGACATTTTTCCTTCCAGATGTCCGTGTGGATGTCATAGGCATCGACCGTGCGGACACCCATTTTCAACAGTGTCTCCGCCGCGTCGGGGCATTGGCGCGTGGGCAGGCAGAGCAGAGCCACGTCCACGTCGCCGTGGGCCCGGATGTCTTTGATGTCCGTTGCCCAGAATTCGCTCAGGTGTGGCGGGGCGGCCTTGTTTGGCCTGCCGACGATGCAGCGCACCGCCATATCGGGGGCGTTTTGTACGGCTTCATAGGCGGCCTTACCGACGTTGCCAAAGCCTACGATAGCGGTTTGGATCATGTGTGTTCCCATCCTTTCTGTGTCATCGCGCATACAGCGCTCGGTTCGGCGAATCTTTCCATTAACAGTTTATCAGAAAACCGCAGGGATTACAAGAACCCTGCGGAATGTTTTTTGTTTTTCTGCATTTTACCTAATTAATTTTCGATCAGGTGCCGGTTAAATGTAAGATCAACCGCCCCACTTGGTACAACGTCATGGTGGCAAGATACGCGAAGCCGGTCTGCCAGACGAGCGCCAGCAGCGTCCAGCGGCGCGAACCCATCTCGCGCCGAATCGCGCTGATCGCCGCCACGCAGGGGGAACAGAGCAAGTTGAACAACAAGAAGGCGTAGCCTGAAAGCGGCGTGAACGCCGCCGCCAGGTGTTTACGCGTGACCCCCTCCGCGCCGCTGAAGCCATAAAAGATGCCCAAGGTTGAAACCACGTTTTCCTTGGCAATCCAGCCGGTGAAGCTTGCCACCGCCGCCTGCCAGGTGCCGAAGCCCAGCGGCGCGAAGAGCGGCGCGGCCCATTGCCCCAGCCGCGCCAGCATTCCCTCGGAAAGCCCCTCAGCCGCGCGAAACCCGCCTGCCTCCCACTTGACGTTTGAAAGGAACCAGACCAGCAGCGCCGAGAGCAGGATCACCGTCCCGGCTTTTTTGAGGAAGGAGGCTGTGCGTTCCCGTACACTGCGCCAGAGGTTGCCGGGCGAGGGCAGGCGGTAGGGCGGCAGCTCCAGCACGAAGGGCGCACCGCCACGGGGAAATATCTTCAGCCTGCCCAGCAGCGCCGCCGAGAGCAGGATCGCCGCCATCCCGCAAAGATAGGCGCTTGGGGCGATCCACCATGCCCCGCCGAAGAGCGCTCCGGCAATCAGCGCGACCAGCGGAAGCTTGGCGCTGCACGGCAAGAAGGTACAGGTAATGATCGAAAGGCGGCGCTCCCGCTCGTTTTCGATGGTTCTTGCCGCCATGATTCCCGGCACACCGCAGCCCGTGGCCAGCAGCATCGGCAGAAAGGAACGCCCCGAAAGCCCGAAGCGCCGGAACAGACGATCCAGCACAAAGGCGATGCGCGAAAGGTAACCGCAGCCTTCCAAAAACGCCAGGCAGAGAAAGAGCAGCACCATTTGCGGCACAAAGCCCAGCAGGGTACCCAGCCCGCCCAACAGGCCCTCCAGCACAAGTGAGCGCATCCAAGGGGAGACGCGCCAGCGCGCAAGCGCCTCCTCCAGCAGAGCCGGTACACCGGGGAGATCTTGCCCGAAGGCGTGAATTCCCTTGCCGAACAAGCCCTCGCCGATCATTTCAGCGAGCCAGGCCCCCAGCGTGCTGACGGAAATATAATAGACCAAAAACATCAGCAGCGCGAATAGCGGCAAGGCCAGCCAGCGGTTGAGTAAAAGCGCATCCAGCCGTGTGCCGGGGAGTTTTCGTCGCCCCTTGCGCAGGCATCGGGCGCAGAGTCTGCCGATTTGGTCGTAGCGCCCGCCCGCGACGATGCTGTCGCCGGAATCCCCCAACGCCGTTTCGGCGGCAGAGACGGCGGACGCGATGCTTGACGGGTCTGGAGCGCCGCCCGCCCGCGCATCGAAGAGTTCTTTTTGGATGAACGGGTCACCTTCGAAGAGCTTGACGGCGGCGAAGCGCTTCAGCGGCCTTTGCTGTGGCAGCAGCATCGCGATGGAATCCAGCGCTGCTTCTGCCGGCGGCGCGAACCGGCTCCATGGCGTGGCAGGCCTTGCCCGCGCCAGCGCAGGCAGCGCGGCGGCCAGCGCAGCCACACGCTCGCCCCTGAGCGCGGATATCCCCATGACCGCGCAGCCAAACGCCTGTGAAAGCGCCGTGAGGTCGAGGGCATCCCCCCGGGTGCGCAGGACATCCAAAAAGTTCACGGCAACCAGTACCGGTAGCTCAAGTTCCAGCAGCTGGGCTGTCAAATAAAGATTACGCTCCAGATTCGAGCCGTCCACCAGATTGAGGATAGCGTCCGGCCGCTGATAAAGCAGAACCTCGCGGGTGATGCGTTCCTCCGGCGAAAAAGGGGAGAGGGAATAGACTCCCGGCAGGTCGAGCAAAATAATATCGCGGCAGCCCGGCAGGCGGCCTTCCTTTTTTTCCACCGTGACGCCTGGCCAGTTGCCGACGAACTGGCTGGAACCCGTCAGGGCGTTGAAGAGCGTGGTTTTGCCGCTGTTGGGGTTGCCGACAAGGGCTATGGTGGGCATAGCGGAACCGTCCTTTGGGTAAATGGGTTGTACAAGGCAAGCTATGCCACGCGAGATGGAAATATGACGCCGCCGCCGGGCAATGATACCCGTCGGCGGCTGGTTTTTTATGAGGGAAGATGAATACTACCCCTTGGCAAGAATGTGCAGAATCATTTGCATGATGTTCACACGGCACACTGCCTACGCAGTTTCGCCCCCATAGTGCAATGCATACCTTTCCGCAAGCGCGTTCCAAGTCAAAGGCCCGGTGTCGCCCGAAATGGGTGTCTGCACGTAGCGCTGGAACTGGGTGACGGCGTTGACGGTTGCGGGGCCATAAAAGCCGTCCGGCGTGAGGGAAGGCAGGCCGGGGATCGCCGCGGAAAGGGAGTTTAGCCAATGCTGGAGCAGACGCACTTTTTCGCCGCTATCCCCCAGCGAAAACGCGTAGGCGGGATAGATCGGCAGGGCTTCGGTGGGGGCGACTTCGCGAAATTCCTCATACGCCTCGGCATAGATGGATTGCAGCCAGTTCCAGGTATTGCGTCCGACGATTCCGTCCTCCCGCAGGCCGAAATTCTCCTGGAACGCGCGGACAGCGCGCTCCGTGTTTCCGCCAAAGATACCGTCGGGGACAACGCGAGGAATCTCGGGGCGAAATAGGGCGATGAAGTCCAGATAATACTGTACGGTCTTAACGTCCGGCCCAAAATCACCTCTGCGCAGAGGTTCGCTGTAGAGCGTACGCGCCTCCGCAGCCGAAATGCCTTCGGACTCAAGTTCCGAAAGGCGCTTGACGGCATCGAAGATCGAGACCATACGGTACCAGGTGAGCAGCCCGACTATGCCGTCCGACGTCTGCCCGAAAACGCGCTGAAACTCGCGTACGGCCGCGTCAGTCGCGCCGTCAAAGACGCCGGTGTTGACCGTCACCGGGGGGATGGCGGGGTAGTTTCGCCGGATGCGCTGCAGCATTTTCTGGATATCGCGCACGCTTTCGCCGATGTCGCCCCTGCGCATGAGCCGCCCGGGGAAGGATGGCGGCACGAAATTGACCGGCGCGTTGAACACAAGGTCTGTGTCATCGCCGTAATAGTACTGCAAGATCCGATAGGGTGTGAAGCCCTCCGAGGCCAGATAGAAACTGCCCCATTGCGAAAGCCCTGGGCAGGTGGCAGTGGTGCCGTTGCAATAGGAGGAATGCATGGGCTGGATTTGCCCGCGCTGAACAATGTAGTCGTTAAACTGCTCATCCACCAGCCTGCTGATATTGGCGAAAATCTCGCGCCCCTCAATAAACGCTTGGTCATAGGAGGTCGAAGAGGTGATGTCAAAAGGATACCCCTGTGCGCGATAAAATTCCGTATAGACGCGGTTTAGGGCAAAGCTGGTGATGGCGTATATGTTGGCGCGCAGCGCCGCTTCAGGCCAGGTGGGGTAAATCTCGCTGCTGGCAACGTTTTTAATATAATCATTGAAGGGGACGGTGATGTTTCTCGCGGCCGTCTTCGGCGACCCCAAGTGAACTGTGATATACTGCGGCACCACCGGCGTACGCAAAATCATGGAAAAGCCTCCTTCCGGCAGGTGCTGCTATTGACCGACAAAAAACGACTCGTCAATTACACGCGTTTCAGTGGTATGTGTAAAATGCGCATCTTGCACAGATTCCGTATCGGAGAAAAGGGTGACGTTGTGGAACAATACGCTGGCACCTCCCGCCCCTGTTACGGAAACATCATAAAAGGCATAAGGAAGCCCATTTCGGGCGGGAGAAAGCGAAAGCCGTTTGGCGGGCGCGGGCAAAGACATGCGTGCGGCTTCGCCGTTGTGGTCGGTCAGCACGTCATAAAACAAATACGGTACGCCGTTGATGGCCGCCGTCACCCGGACACGTGCGCCGGGCATTGGGCTGCCGTCGGGGTTGAAGGCACGCACCGTTAGCTGACCGCGGCCTGTATGGTGGGCTAAAAGTTCCTCCAACGTCGTGAAGTGCTCCTGCGGCAGCGCTGTATATTCGGTCGCGTCAAACGAACTGCTATAAACGCCATACAGCCGGTTGAGTGGGGCGTAGGCGACGTCCGGCGGGGCGTCCGGCCGCTCGGTTCGCGTATATCCGCTGCTCTGCCCCGATTGCGTCGTGGCAGTCACCGCCGAACTTGGCTGAACCGGCTGCGGTATTGGCATAAGGGGGATTGGGATGGAACCATCCGCTGCGGTGAAGGGGTAATCCGTCAACAAGTTCGCAGGGGTGAGGTCGGCTAATTCAACGCCGGAAAAAGGCGACGGCGTCTCGGCGGCAGGGGTTCCGGTTCCTTCGGGAAAAAGCGGGCCGGAAGATGCCTCGGCGGGCACATCGCAGCAGTCGGCGCAGCAGATCGCGGGGCAGGCAATCGGATACCCGCAGCGGCGGCAGCGGCCCGTGACGCGCCGGGAATACCCATGCACCGGGCAAGGCCGTATTTTCGACCGTTGCGGTTCGACATCCAGCGGTTTGGGCGCGCAGGACTGCGCAAAGGTCTGGGAGCGCGCGCGCGCCTCCGTCAGGCCTATCGGTGGCAGGTTCGCCGCCGTCTGGTCTGCTGCCGGAAAACCCGTCGCCGTCAGATCGTCCGCCTGTGCCTGCGCCTCCGGGGATGCAGACTGTGCGAGTTCCACCGCCAGGGCCAGGGGGATGGGGATCGGGATTTGGGTCGGCTGCGTCTGCGGGCGCTCGGGCTGAACCGGCGATGGTGGCTGCGCGGCGGCAGAGCGCTGTATGGCAAGCGTTGGGGAGGGCGGCGGTGGCTCGGGCTGCCGGGGGAGAATGATTGACGTGGCCCCGGATAGGGGAAGGTCATTCTCGCCTGTTTCCGCCTCTCGCCTTGCCTCGCCCAGTTCCTCAATGGCGCTCATCCCCAGGCGGATGCCCTCCGCGACGGCGGATACGCCAGCCTCGGCGGCTGCGCCCAGCCCGGAACGCAGCGCCAGGTCGATGAAAGGCCCCGCCCGCTCCACGAGCGGTTCCGCCCTTTCGAGCCATTCCTCAATGGTCTGCCCGGCCTCTTCCAGACGGGAGTCGCTTGCTTCTTGCTGTTGCGGTGTAATATGTATGTCTGCGATGCGTGGCGTGTTTTGCGCGTTTCGAATCTGCTGGCCGCCCCGGCGGCCCAGCTCAATCAACTGCTGCCTATACTGCTCCACGGTGAGCGGCTGAGTGGTTCTGCGTTGCTGTTCCATGGGGATGATCATCCTTTCCTGCGATTGATACCTTTGAATTCGCGCACTTTTCTCTTGATATCCAGGGTCTTGTATCCCGCACGATATCTAATGTTTGATTGAAAAACAGGATAAATTTAAAAAGTGCGCACGCGATAAAAGCTCTGTTATAGTTTATTCAGCGCCGAAGGAAAGGGTGAATTTTCGCGAACGGAAAAGACAAAGAAATCGCCGCCTGCGTGCTTTCACACACAAGCGGCGGGGTTTGTTTTGTTTCAGCCGTGTTACTGCTTCAAAACGCCGGAAGCTTAGGCAACCAGGCCAAACAGCGCAACAATGCCATTGAACAGGCCTTTGAACACCTGGCCAAGATCAAGCTTGCTGAAGATGTTCTTGTAAAGCCAGGAGCCTTCGCCCAGATACTCGTCGTAGAATTCGCTGATCTTATCGAAAACATCAATGCCCTTCCAGAACGCGCCAAGCACGGCCTGCGGGAAAAGATTGTCGATAAATTCAAGGCCAATCAGCTGGAACTCTTCAGCGGCAAGGACAGCCTTCAAAATGTCGGTGGCCTGGGTGTAACGCTCAATCGTGGGGTTGGTGACGTCGACCAGGGTCTTCGCTTCCTTGATGGCCGCGTTCAGCGCATCAATGTAATCGTCGGTGTAGCGGTTGCTGGGGTTCTTCGCTGCGGCTTCCGCCTCAGCCAGAATTTCCTTATAGCCCGCGTCGTCAACCAGGTAAATCGAAACCGGCGCGCTCTTCTTGGTAACATCGCCCAGTTTGATGCTGAGGGTGACCTGGAATTCGCCGTAGCGCTCGCTGGCACCGGGGTTGACAATCAGCGTCAGCTTGTTTGCGGATTTTTCATCCATCGAGGAGACGCCGGAAGTGCCATAGACATTCGCGCCCTTGTAAAGGACTTCCCAGGTGTAGCTCATGGTCTTGTCGTTTTGATAAAGCGTCCAGAAAGCCTTGCCGTCGGCACCGGTGCCAGCGGTGAAAGCATCCCAATAGACCTCTTTGCTCTTCGCGCCCTTGTTGATGATTTCAAGCGCAAAGCCATCCTTAACGGCATCCCATCCCTGAACCGCCGCCGCGGAAACACTGACTACGCCAAACACGGAAAGCGTCATCAGCAGCGCAAGCAACAAGCTCACGGCCTTTTTTGTCCTCATTGCAAATACCTCCTCCTTCAAAATTTTTGGGTTGCAAGGTTGGACATGCTGATTATAGCACGATGCAACCAAAATTGCAACAGCTTTTGAAAAAAATTTCATTGTTTCTGCAACAGGAAAAATTTGTGCAGTCAATAATTTGACGCTTTCAGCTGGAAATATGCCTGCGGATGCGCGCATACAGGGCAGCTTTCCGGCGCGTTTTGGCCGATGTGGATGTGCCCGCAGTTGCTGCATTCCCAGATCTGGTCGCCGTCGCGCGAGAACACGAGTCCGCCCTGTACGTTCGCCAGCAGTTTGCGGTAGCGTTCCTCATGTACCTTTTCGATTTTGCCGACTTCATCAAACAAAACCGCGATGCGCTCAAAGCCCTCTTCGCGCGCGGCGGCGGCAAAGCCCGCGTACATCTCCGTCCACTCGTAATTCTCGCCCTGCGCGGCGTCCAGCAGGTTTTCCTCAGTGCCGGGCACTGCGTCGTTGTGCAGAAGCTTGAACCAAATTTTCGCGTGCTCCTTTTCGTTGTTGGCTGTCTCTTCAAAGAAATTCGCAATTTGCACGAACCCGTCCTTGCGCGCCTTGCCCGCATAATAGGTATACTTGTTGCGTGCCTGGGATTCCCCGGCGAATGCCGCCATAAGGTTGGCTTCGGTTCTGCTGCCTTTGAGTTCCATTGTGATGCCCCTTTCTTCATTAACAGGATTGGTCTGCCCGCCGATTTTGATGAAAAACGCCGCCCCGTGCTTGCAGACGGGGCAGGTGAATCCCTCCGGCAGGGTTTCGGCCTCGTGTTCGTACCCGCAGATGGTGCAACGCCAGCGCGTCTTTGCGGATTGCGCCGCCGGTTTCGGCTTGATCGTCGCGTGGTAGTCGGCGTAGGTCACGGGCGGCGCTGCGCCCAGACGCTCGGCCTCCAGAACGTCGGCGAGAAACCACGTATGCGTGCCCAGGTCAAGGCTCTGCGCTACGCGGCATGAAAAACGTGCGCAGGCGTTCTGTCGCAGATAGGGCATGCCCTGTTCGTCCACGCCCCAGTCAAGGTCGCTGCCGTCGAATTTCTCGCAGTCCCGCCCCGATTGGAAACCGAAATGGCGAAAGAGCGCGAACTCCGCCCCCCGGCACAGCACAGAGGCCGAGAACAGCCCCGTCGCCAGAACCATATCGTGGGTCAGGCCATTTTTATTCAGCGTCAGAGCTACGCGCAGAGGGTTTTCAGTAACCTGAATGAGCGTGTTGTTGATCATGCCGTTGCGTTTTCCGTCCTGCTGCGCACCGACGACGTAAAGGCCGTAGCTGATGGTGAACAGTGCTGGTTTATCCATGGGCGGCACCTCCTTGTTGTTTTATTGTATCGAATAGGGAGAGGAATGTCAAGGGAAATACAGGGAATTCGGTCGACAGATCATTGCACGGCGGGTGCCGCCGAAAGCGCTTTGACTGCGATTTCATAGGCGACGGCCCGTCCGCCGCCCGCGTTCTCACCCACAACAACCACGGCGTAGGGTGTCTCTTCCGCGAGCGAAAACCCGACGAACCACGAGTGCGGCGTCTTGCCGTCGACCTCGGCGGTGCCAGTCTTGCCGCAGAGTCGCAGTTCCTCATTGCGGCCGTCGGGGTCGTATTCATCCATCACGTTGGAGCGCAGCAGCGCCTTGAGCCGTTCGGCTGTGGCGCTATTCATTTCGATGCCGGTTTTCGGGCGGTCAAACCTGGCCTTGCCGCCGCCAAAGGCGGTGACGTGCCCGGAAGGCCCTCGGGTGGCCATGACCAGTTGGGGAAGAACCCCCTTGCCGCCGTTTGCGACGGCTCCCATCAGCATCAGCATATGCGCGGGGTTGGCCAGCGTCGTATGCTGCCCCACGCCAGCCCAGCCCAGCTCAAGAGCGTTCAGGTCACCGGTTGCGAAGCGGCTGCCCGAAAGGGTGATCCCGTCCACTGCAAAGCTTTGGTTGAACCCCAGCGCCTGTGCCGTCGCCCGCAATTTTGCCTGCCCCAGTTCCAGCGCCAATTGCGCGAACGCGCTGTTGCAGCTTTCGTTGAGGGCTTCCTGAAAGGTCAGTTTGCCATGCTTGGCGCGGCAGATCACGTAGCCCTCGCCTGTGGCGTATCTGCCATTGCAGGTGAACGTGCGGCTGTCAAGGTCGGGGATATTCTCGATGGCGCAGGCGGCGGTGACGACCTTGAAGGTCGAACCAGGCGTAAACAGGCCGTGCAGCAGCCGGTTGAGATAAACGGCCTCATATTTTTCGCTGTCGTCAATATCCTTGGGCTTTTTCAGCGGATCAAAGCTGGGAGAAGACACCATGCAAAGCAGCTCGCCGGTCTGATAGTTCATCACGCCCACCGCGCCTTTGCGGCCATCGAGGGCTTTATATGCGGTGGCGCAAAGATTGGCATCCAGGTTGAGCAGCACGTCGCTGCCCCGGCCATAGCGCGCCAGGGAATACATGCCGTTCAGGGGCGTCCAGCCGATCAGGGTGCTGCGAAACACGCTCTGCGCTCCGGCGGAGATGAACCCCTGCGGGTCGCCGACGGCGTGGAGCGTCGCCATGCGCATGGTCTTGCTCTCCGGCCAGATGCGCTTGCCGTCCTTGCTGGCAATCAGCGCGACACCGTTGCGGTCGTAGACGCCGCCCGCGTTGGAAAGCTCGCCGCCCGAAAAGGCATGAGCGTTGGCGCGGTTGCCAGCCCAGGCTGCGCCGTGCAGGCCTAGGCTGAAGATGAGAACCCCAAGCCCCCCGGCAAAGCCCAAGACGAAGGCCAGCAACACATAAACACGTTTTGATATCCGGCGCACGATACACTCCGTTCCAGACATTAGTTTTCAGACGTGGTTGGTTCAACAAAATCTAAAGTCTAATGTCTAACATCTAAAGTCTAACTTCGGCCAGCAACACATAAACACGTTTTGATATCCGGCGCACGATACACTCCGTTCCAGACATTAGATTTCAGGCGTGGTTGGTTCAACAAGATCTAAAGTCTAATGTCTAACATCTAAAGTCTAACTTCATGAACGCCAGCAGGCCCCAGGCCGCCAGTAAGCTTGTGCCGCCCCGGCTGACGAAGGGCAGCGTCACGCCCGTCAGCGGAAGCAGGTCGGTGATGCCGAAGATGTTGAGCGAAGCCTGGAACAGCAGCAGAGCCGCCGCCGAAATCGCGATGATGGCGTAAAATGACGAGCGCGCCTGCCGCGCCGCCCGCAGGGCGAACACCGCGATGGCAAGATAACACGCGGGCACAAGGAAGGCCATGATCAGGCCCCATTCCTCACAGAGCATGCCGAACACGAGATCGGTGGAGGCGGCAAAGACGCCGCGCAGCTTCCCCCTGCCCAGGCCCAGGCCGAACAGGCCGCCGCTGGAGGAATAGATCAAGACCCGCGTCTGCTGGTAACCGGATTCGTTGATCTGTTCCCAGACGTGGCGGTAAACGCGGAAGCGGTCGGCGACATAGGGGCGAAAATAATAGATCAGGCCCGCGCCCATCGCGGCCGCCGCGACGACCAGGGCGATGGCGCGCAAGTCGCCGGAGCGCAGGAAGGCGATCACAAGAAAGACAGCGAAAAAGATCAGCGCGGTGCCGAAGTCGCGGATCCAAAACAGTACGCCCACACAAATCAGGGCGAAGATCAAATAGCGGGTGATGCTCTGCGTACGCTGGAGCCGATCCAGCGTCGCGCCGCCCACAAAGATGAAGGCCAGCTTCACCAGCTCCGAAGGCTGGAACGAAAACCCGCCCAGGACGATCCAGTTGCGCGCGCCGTTGGTGAACCCGGCAAACGCGAGGTTGACCAGCAGCAACGCAATGCCCGCCGCTGCCACCGCCGGGCGCAGCTTCATGGCGCGGTCGGGGTCGGCCACAACCCAAAGCGTCAGTGCATAAAGCACCAGGCCGCAGCCGATGGCCGCCGCCTGCCGCCAGGCGTAGTCGTCGTCAATGCTTGCGCAGATTACCAGGCCGATGCCCGAAAGCCAAAGCCCGAGCACCTCCAGCTCCAGCCGCCGCTGCCTGCCAATGAAGCGCAGGCAAAGCAAAAACAGCCACCCCGCAGCAGGATACAGCAGCAGAGGCAGCGCCAGTTTCAGCGGCGGGCCATCCAGAAGCAGCGGCGCGGCGCTGAGCAGTTGAAAGACTGTCAGCACCATCATCATCCACGGCCAGGGGAAGAAGCGCGGCGGCAGGACGATGCGCCGTGGGGCAGAAGCAGAGTTGTCCATTTTTTAAAGACCTCTTTGCATTATCACGTCTATATTCGGGGCCTTTTTGCTGGTTATGTAGGGGCGGCCGTGCGCGAACAGCTATTGATACTACCCCTTGGTAAAAAATCCTTGCAACGTTCCGGTCTTTCGTCTGTACCGCGTTGTTATCGTCCTTGACAGGCGCCAGCCTGCCTGCGTCCTCTGCCTAGCGGTACAAACGAAATCCTCGAAACGTTTGCAACGCTTTTTATCAAGGAATAGTATGAATGCGCAGGCGGGATCAATTCACTCGCTTACCCGCGCAAACATATCCAGATGCCGCAGCGTGCTTTCGTAAACGCCCCGCACCATCGCTTCGCTCAGGGCAAAATAATCCGCCGCAGGGGATGACGCGCCTTTATGCAGCGCGTCAAAACTGGCGGTAGCGATGTTGACCTTGCAAATGCCAAGGCTGACCGCCCTGCGCAGATCCTCCTCCGGAATGCCGGTGCCGCCGTGCAAAACCAGCGGCACACGCACCCCGCGCCGAATCGCCTCCAATATGCCAAAGTTGAGCTTCGGCTTGCCTTTATAATGCCCGTGCGCGTTGCCGATCGAGACCGCCAGGGCGTCGCAGCCGGATTCTTCGGCAAAACGCAGCGCCTGCGCCGGGTCGGAGTGCAGCGCCTCGGCTTCCGGGCCGCCTTCGCTGCCGGCGAGCACACCGATTTCGCCCTCGACCCAGGCCGCGCCGCGCGCCTTGATCTGGCCTGTCCGCCGGATATTTTCCTCCAAGGGCAGCGAAGAGCCGTCGAACATGATGCCGGTGAACCCCATGGCAAGGGCCGCTTCGAGCACGGCTTCGCTTTCGCCATGGTCGAGCTGTACGGCGACGGGGACCTTCGCCGCCCGCGCCGCGCCAACCATCAGCGGGCCCATCAGCGCAAGAGGGGAGTGCGGCAGCCGCTTTTCGGCGATTTGCAGCAAAATGGGCGCGTCGCGCTCTTCCGCCGCGCGGAGAATGCCCATGGTCATCTCAAGGTTGCCGGTGTTGAACGCACCGATGAGCCGCCCGTCTTCAAAGGCGGGCAGCAGGATTTCACGTGGCGAGACAAGGGGCATGGGGATCCCTCCAAATGAACGATTCGCAATGAACAATACGGCGATTCGGCACAGCCACGGCAGGCGTACCTGTTATTTCTTCGGTTCCTTCGGCCTGCGCGTAAACCGGTGCGGCTTCCTCGGCGTATTACCGAACCCCTCGCCCGCCGGCGCGGGGTTCCAGACGCGAATGACCCCTTCGTCATTCAGGAGCTTGATCAAAATCAACAGCAGCGGCACGATCAACAGGCCGATGAAGCCGAACAGCTGCAGGCCGACATACATGCCCGCCAGCGTGGCGATGGGCGGCAGGCCCAGATTGGAGGCCACAAGCTTTGGTTCCAGCACCTGGCGGATGATGAGGATCACCGCGTAGATGGCCACCAGCCCCGCGCCCATGCCATAATTCTGCATGATCAGGTGATAGAGCGCCCAAGGGATCAGTACGCTGCCAGTCCCCAGAACGGGGAGAATATCCACCACAGCCGTCGCCAGGGCGATGGGAATCAGATAGCGCGCCTCAAAAACGCCGTCAACCTTGATCATCAACAGCAGGCCAAGGCCCAGCGCAACCTCGACAAAGGTCAGGCTCATTAAAATCGCGTAAGAGCGCAGCAGCTTGGCGAGCGAACCCACGAAGATCCGCTTGACCGCCGAAAGCGCTTCCTGCCGTTTTTGGGAAAGCTGGCGCTTGATGAACAGAACGATGGAATCGTAACTGAGCGTCATAAAAAAGCTGGAGATGATGGTGATCACCACGGCAAGCAACGCAGTCGGGATTTTTTTGACCGTCGTCAGCAGGCCGGACATCGGCGTTTTAAACCATTCCAGGCTGACGTTATCCTTGACCAAAGACCAAACACCCGTATTTTCTCCCTTGCTCAGGCGCTCAACAAAGTCACCGACGGAAGTATCAATACGGATGTGCAATTTTTCCGGCAGCCAGCCGAACATGGCAGGGATCCGCTCGGCGACGGAGATTATGATTTCCGCCGGGTTCTGGTTGGTCAGGTAATCGAAAAATCCCCGCAGCCCGTTGAAGAGCCGCACGCCCGCATAGCTGATCAGCCCGGCAATCAGCATATAGAAGAGCAGCACCAGGGAGATTGCCGAAAAGCCCTTCTTCAGCTTGATCTTCCGATTGGCATAGTTCATCGGTTTTTGCAGCAGCATCGCCACAAAGAACGAGAACAGGAACGGGAACACCAGCCAAAAAGCGTAGAGCATGAAGAGGTAAAAGCCCAGCAGGATCATGATATAATAAACGACATGAATGATGAGCCGAAGGTGCGTTTCCGCCTTGCTGCCCAGTTGCATGGCCTTGCCCTGCCTTTCTGTTTGATGCATATAGTTTATACGTTTTTAAGGGGAATTGCAAGGCTTTTTATTTTTTTGCGACAGTGGAAGGGGATATTTCTCGAAAACCCCGGGCCACCGGCCAATCGTTCCCGGCAATATTTTCTTTCCGCGCTCCTTGCAATCCCGGCCAAAACCATGTATAATGATTGCATTGTGGTTTGCGGAATCGTATCTTGTAAGGAGGTACTTATGTCACTTGAACTCACAAATTTGACCAAGCGCTTCGGCGCAAAAACGGCGGTGGATGGCCTCCACTTTTCCATGCCAGGCCCCGGGGTCTATGGCCTGATCGGCACCAACGGCGCGGGCAAGACCACCACCATCCGCATGATGCTGGGCATGATCCCGGCGGACGAAGGCACAGCGCTCTGGAACGGGATACCTGTTTATAAGAGCGGCCTGCGCTATGGCTATATGCCGGAAGAACGCGGCATATACATGAAGACAAAGGTGAGCGAGCAGCTTTGTTATTTCGCTCAGCTGCGCGGGATGAGCAAGGCCGAGGCGAACGACGCCGTGCGGCATTACCTTGACCGCCTGGGCGTTAGCGAATACGCCAACATGCAGGCCGAAAAGCTCAGCAAGGGGAACCAACAAAAAATTCAGCTGATCTCGACCCTGCTGCACAATCCGGAGCTACTGGTTTTGGACGAGCCTTTCAGCGGGCTCGATCCCCTCAACACCCAGTTGTTCCACGACCTGATTCAGGAGATGGCGGAAGAGGGCAAGTTTATTATTCTCAGCTCCCATCAGATGCCGGTGGTCGAGGAATACTGCCGGGAAATCACGCTGCTGCACCGGGGCAAGACGATCTTGCAGGGAGATTTGCGGAAGATCAAGGCCGGGTACGGGCATACAAAACTGGTGCTCAGTGCGCCGGAAGAAGCCGTTGGGATGGCGGAGCACTTTGGGCTGCGCCTGACCGAGCGCCGCGCGGGCGAGATGGTTTTCGCGCTGCCGGAAAAAGACGGCAGTGCCCAGGCCGAGGCCCTTCTGCGGGCGATGCTGGCGGTCAACCTGCTCCCGGCGAAATTCATCCTCAGCGAACCGACGCTGCATGAGATTTTTATTGAAAAGGTCGGCTCCGCCGGCGCGGAAGCAACGCAAGGGGGGGCCGCCGCATGAAGCAGATATGGACGGTTACTGCGTTTACCTTTAAGGACGGCGTGCGCAAGAAAGCGTTTATCATCACAAACATCATTATGATGGTGGCCGTGCTGGCGGCCTGCATCCTTCTGCCGCGCATCGGCGGCGGGGAAGTGAGCGGCGAGGGCGATTATGGCGCCGGTGTGCGCTGCTTTCTGTTGGACGAGACGGACGGCAAGGATTTCCCCGGTGCGCAAGCCCTGCTTCGCTCAACAGGGGTCAACCTGACGATCCTTCAATCAAAAGAACAACTGGAGGACGCGAAGGCAACCATTCAAGAGAACAACAGCGACGGCATTCTGCAGATCCTGCCCGGCGCGGGCAAGGCGAACCCGCCGTCTTTCAGGGTCTATGCCAAGAGCGAGATGAGCAGCTTCCCCCAGACGGCGGCGGCTCTGACGCGCCAGCTCAACGCCCTTTACCGCGAGAACCGCCTGGCCGTCAGCGGTGTGGCTAAAAGCGAGCAGCTGCTCATCGTGCCCGATTTAGCCATGGAGACCGCGTACATCGGCAGTAACGTCTCGAACATGGTGGTCGGCGGCGCGTTGATGTTTCTGATGTTCTTCGCAATCTATTATTACGGCGCTTCGGTGGCGATGAGCGTGGCGACGGAAAAATCCTCCCGCGTCATGGAAACGCTGATCGTCTCCGCCCGGCCGGGGCGCATTCTGCTTGGCAAGTGCGCCGGAGCGGGGCTGCTGGGTTTCATGCAGTTCGGGGGGCTGATGGCGTTTTCGGCGGCCTGCGTAAAGCTGCTGATGCCCGCGCATAAGGCGCTGCCGTTTGAACTGCCCGACCTTTCGGTGGGCAAGGCGCTTTTGATCGTGTTGTATTTCATTTTGGGCTACGCGCTGTTCGCCATGCTCAACTCCGTCTGCGGGGCGATGGTCAGCAAGATGGAGGATATCAACTCCGCCATGATGCCGATCAACCTGATCACAGTCGGCTCGTTTTACGCCGGATATTTTTCGAACCTGATGGGCAGCAGCGGCGGCGGCAAGATCATGCTGCTGATTCCCTTCACTTCCCCCTTTGCCGTCCCCTACCTCTTGCTGAGCGAAACGCCGGATGCCGGACTGATCGCGGGTTCGCTGGCGCTGCTCGTGGCGGGGATCGCCCTGGTGAGCTTTGTCTCCATGCGGATTTACGCGGCGTCGGTGCTGCATTACGGCGGGCGGCTGAAGTGGAAGGATCTTGCGCGGATGGTAAAGAAGTAAGCTTTAAACGCTGTCTTTATTAGGAGGCTTAATTTATAAGCTAATAGCAGAGGGTGATGGTATTGTCTATTATTGATGCTTTTGATAACAAAACCGAACCGGTAATTCAACCGTCTAACATTGTTCCGGCTATTGGCGGCTTCCCAAAAACAGCTGTAGTCTCATTCTCAGAGCATAATATCACGGCATTGCGTGACCACTACGAACCGAAGCAAGTCAGCGAAATGCGTCCCTGTATCACGGTGCCGATTTATCAGATCAATTATGAAGGCAAGGATATAGCCGTTTATTGTTCAACGCTTGGCGGCCCTGCGGCGGCTGGGCTATTGGAAGAAATGATTGCCAAGGGCTGTGAAAAATTTGTGTTCTTCGGTTCATGCGGAGTTCTTGACCGCGCTTATGCCGCAAAATCATTGATGATTCCGACTGCGGCTTATCGAGACGAAGGGACAAGTTACCATTACGCGCCGCCCAGTGAGTACATAGAGGTTGTGACTGCGCCGAAACTTGCTGCGATCTTCTCGGAACTAAAGCTTCCGCATGTTTGCGGGAAAACGTGGACAACCGATGCATTTTACCGCGAAACCCGCGGCAATATGGAAAAACGAAAGAGCGATGGCTGCATTACAGTCGAAATGGAGTGCGCGTCCATCATGGCGGCTGCGCAGTTTAGGGGCGTTGAGGTTTATCAGTACCTCTATGCTGCCGATAGTTTAGACGGGGTCGAATGGGATCCCCGAACGCATGGCAGTTTGACGCAGGACGCTCGCGAGAGATTTTTGCGAATCGCATTGGAAGTTGCGGTAAGGGTGTAGCCCATTTACAAGGTGGTGAAAAGTTTGAAAAATCACGCCCAGCTATTTTTCAAACCATAAGTTTTGTGCTGCGCAAAAAACTTGAAAAGGATGGATCGTAAGCATGCGTCGAATGCGGCGGACCCTTTGCCTGGCGCTGGCAATTGCGTTGCTGGCGCTTTGCGCCTGCGGTTCGAAGGTGAACCCTGCCGGGAATACCGAAGCCTTGACCACCCAGGCCAATACAGCGCCGCCGGGTTCTTCTGCGGCGCCGCTGCCCAAGGATACGATTGCCCTGCCCTTTGCCGCCCGTGATGTCCTCAACCCTTACCTTGCCGAAAGCCAGCTCAACCAGCAGCTGACGGCGCTGCTCTATGAAGGCCTTTTCGCGGCGGACGGTGCGTTCAGCCCCCAGCCTGTGCTGGCGGCAAAGGCGGAAAAGCAAAGTGCGCTCCAATGGAAGATCACGCTGCGCGGCGGCAGGGTGTTTCATTCCGGCGCGGCGGTCACGGCGGCGGACGTGGTGTACTCCTTTCAGAAGGCTAAGGCCAGCCTGCGCTATAAGGCGCGATTGACCCGCGTCACCCGGTTCATCGCGCAGGCGGACGGCAGCCTGCTGCTGACACTGAACCAGGCCAACGACGCCATCGCCGCCAACCTCGATTTCCCAATCGTGCCGGGTGGGAGCGCGAACACGGCCAAGCTGAAGCAGGCGAGCGACGGCTATCACTTCGGCCCAACCGATACGCCGCCCGGCACGGGGCGATATAAGCTTGTAAAAAAGGCCGGTGCTTATCGGCTGGAATACGACAGCCGCCACCCGGGCAGTGCGCCGACGCTGCGCACAATATTGTTTCACGGGATCAACGACAGCGCCACGCTGCTCTATGGTCTGGAGATGGGGAACTACCAGTTTTGTTATGACGACCTGAGCGGCGGCGAGATGCTGCGCGTCAGTGCGGTCACGGCGCGGGTGCCGACCACAAACTTCGTATATCTTGGCTTTCAGGGCAGGCGCGCCCCGCTCAACGATTTGAAGCTGCGGCAGGCGATTGCAGCCTGCGTCAATTCGGCTTCGCTTCCGGAATGCTTCCAGGGTTATTTCAAGCCGGTCGCGACGCCCTTTCCGCCAAACTGGTACGGCATCAACGCGGCGGATTTCGCACAGCCCCACGACATTGAAGCGGCAAAACAGCGCCTGGAGGATCTGGGCTATACGAAAATCAACAACGGGGTGCGGGGCTCCCAATATCGGAAGTTGCAATTCGTTCTGCTGGTCAACAAAGACAACGACTTCAAAATGGCTGCCGCCAAGGTGATGCGGGCGCAACTGGCGCAGTGCCAGATCGGCGTTGAGATCAGAGCGCTGGCCGAAGCACAATATCTGGCAGCGGTCAAGGCGGGCAACTTCGACCTCTATCTCGGCGAGGTGCGCCTGACGCCGGATTGCAGCCTGGCCCCCCTCCTGCTCACCGGTGGAGCGGCCACGGCGGGCATCAACGTCTGGGGCAAGGCGTCGACCAGTTACAGCCAATTTTTGCAGGGGCGGGCAACGCCCGCGCAGTTCATCAGTGCGTTTCGGGAAGAGCAGCCTTTCTTGCCTCTGGGGTACCGGGACGGCATGGCGGCGGTCTCGCGCCAAATGAATCTGACACCGAAATGCAGGCAAAACGATCTGTTCTTTGACATTGCCAACTGGAAATAATACAGGAAATATTTTCAAGCGAACCGGAGCGGGAGGATTCGGCCGCAACATTTTTTAAAAGAATGGAAGGGCTTTTTGCGTATTCTTCGACTAAAAGGCAGGGTATGAAGCAACCATATTGAAGGGGAAGGGATTGTTATGATACGGCTCGAAAGCCACCTTGGCCTCATTGAAGTGTCACAGGACTACTTCAACGAGATTGTCGGCGACGCGGTTTCCTCTTGTTTCGGCGTAGCGGGCATGGCAAACTCAAACGCGCGGCAGGGCCTGCGGGCGCTGCTGCGGCGCCGGGAGGATTTTCTGGACCAGGGTGTGCGGGTCTATAAGGACGGGAACGGCCTGATGGTGGACTTGCATATACTAGTGACGTACGGGCTGAACATTTCGGTGATCGTGCGCAGTATTGTCAACAAAGTGCGCTATACTGTCGAGGAGGTCACCGGCCTGGAAGTTCACAAAGTCAATGTCTTTGTGGACGGAATGCTCAGCGCCGAAGCGTAAATACAGCGGGGCAGCTACCGGCATTGGAAATGTAGTCGCTGCTCATCGCCATGTTCGGAGGATAATTGCTTGCTAAGCGGTAAGATGCTCAAGGCGGGGATATTTGTCGCGGCGCGACAGATGGACCTGCACAGCGACGAAGTGGACGCGCTCAACGTGTTCCCGGTACCGGACGGCGACACCGGCACCAACATGTCTATGACGATCTCGGCGGCGGCGCGCGAACTGGCGCTGGTTCCCGACGAATGCGGCTTTGATGAGGCGGCTGAACGCGTTGCCGCCGCCATGCTGCGGGGGGCGCGGGGCAATTCGGGCGTGATCCTCTCGCTGATCTTCAGGGGTATCGCCCGGAGCGTTCGTGGGATGCGGAGCGTCGGCAGCGCCGAACTCGCGCAGGCGCTGGCGCAGGGCAGCGAGACGGCGTATAAGGCCGTGATGAAGCCGACCGAAGGCACAATTCTTACCGTGGCCCAGCAGGCGGCGCTGCAGGCTATTGAAACTGCCGAGAAAAACGCCTCCGACGCCATCTCCGTCTGGAACGCCGCGCTGCACGGCGCGCGCAGCGCCCTGGCGCAGACGCCAACCCTTCTGCCCATCCTCAAGGAGGCGGGCGTGGTTGACGCAGGTGGCCAGGGGCTGGTATACGTCATGGAAGGCCTGCTACAGGGCTTTTTGAGCAACGGTGATTTGTGTGACGCCGAAGAGCCGCTGGTTCTCATTCAATCAAGTTCGCCGCGCGGCGCTGCCGCGCTGCCTGAGCGGGAGCTTGCGTTCACTTATTGCACGGAATTTTTGGTCGAGCGTTCGCCCGGCGCGGCGCAGGCCGATGCCGAAGTCTTGCGCCTGGCATTGGAAGAACTGGGCGACAGCGTGACGGTCGTCGCGGACGGCGTCGTTGTCAAAGGTCATGTGCACTGCAACAACCCCGGCACGGCGCTGAATCTGGCGCAGGCCTACGGCGAGCTGACCCAAGTCAAGGTTGATAATATGCGGCTGCAGCACAGGGAGATCCTCCGGGCGGCGAAAGGCGCAGATATTCCGGCCGGCGAAGAAGCGGCTGCTGTTCCGCCTTTCGCAAAACGTTACGGAATTGTCGCGGTGGCCAACGGCGGGGGCGTTGTCAGCCTGCTGCGCGATATCGGCGTAGATCAGGTGGTTGCGGGCGGGCAGAGCATGAACGCCAGTACCGAGGATTTGCTGCAGGCGGTCAACCGCTGCGGGGCGGAGCACGTATTCATTTTACCCAACAACAAAAATATCATTATGGCGGCCGAGCAGGTGGCCCCTCTGACGGATCGGGGAGTCAGCGTTGTGCGCACCGGTTCAGTGGTGCAGGGCATCGGCGCGGTGCTTGCCTTGGATGAGATGGCGGACGTCGAGACCAATCACATGCAAATGCAGCGGGCCGCTGAACGGGTGCAGACCGCCCTTGTGACCTACGCCGCGCGGGATAGCAGAATCAACGGTCTTTCGGTGCGCGAGGGGGCTGTCATCGGTCTGGAAAACGGTACGATTACCCAGTCAGGCGACGACCCGGTCAAGGTGGCCGAACGCGTCACCCGTCATCTGGTGCGGCGCCACAGCGGCGCAATGGTGACCGTCTACAGCGGCGAGGGGATCACGCAGGAACAGACAACGTTACTGTTGGAGGCTCTGGAGCGCCGCTATAATGGCGACGTTCAGGTGGCCGCCGTCACCGGCGGGCAGCCGCTGTATTACTTCATGATTGCGGTCGAATGATAGACTTTAGACGTTAGACATTAGATTTTAGATATGTTCTTTGGAGCGTTGCGTGAGACTTTCTGACCCGATTCAATTCCTTAAAGGCGTTGGCGAACGCCGCGCTGCCCTGCTGAAGAAGCTGGGCATTTTTTGCTTGGAAGACCTGTTGCTGCATTATCCGCGTTCTTATGAGGATTGGCAGACCATCACGCCGATTGCGCAGGCACCCATGGGTGAATCCTGCTGCATTCGTGCATATGTCGACCATACCCCCGCCGAACAGATGGTACGAAAGGGCATGTCGCTCTTTAAGACCACTGTGACCGACGGCACCGGTGTGCTGGGCATCACGCTTTTCAATAACCCCTGGCAGGCCGAAAAGCTCCGCGAGGGCGAGGAATATCTCTTTTATGGGCGGGTTGGCGGCGGATTTTTCCGCGCTGAAATGTCGTCGCCGCAGATCGCGCCGGTGAGCGAAGCGCGTCTGCGCCCGGTGTATCCCCTGACCGACGGCATTACAGGCCGCCAGTTGGAAGCCATCGTCGCGCACGGGCTGAAAGAGGCCCTGCCCCTGGTGGAAGAGACGCTCTCCGAACCGCTGCGGCAGGCATATGACCTTTGCAGTCTGCGCGATGCCCTGCGCGGCATTCACGCCCCCGCCAATCCAGATGAAACCCTGCGGGCGCGTAAACGCCTGATATTTGAGGAGTTGCTGCTGCTCCAACTGGGTTTGCAATGGCTGCGAGCCGGTACGCGGACGCAGCGGGCCCCGGCGCTGCCCCGAGGCGCGGGCGAAGCATTCCTGACCTCCCTGCCCTTTATGCCGACCGCCGCGCAGCTGCGCGCCGTGGCCGAGGCCGAGGCGGAAATGGCCAAGCCGGTGCCGATGCGCCGCCTGCTGCAAGGGGATGTCGGTTCCGGCAAGACCGCCGTGGCGGCGGCGCTGCTATATGCAGCCGCGCGAAGCGGCATGCAGGGCGCGCTGATGGCGCCCACAGAACTGTTGGCCAGACAACATTATGCGACGCTGCGCAAACTCTTCGAGGGCTTACTCCCAGAGGACGCCTGTGCGCTGCTGGTGGGTTCGACGCCCGCGAAGGAGAAAAAGGCGACCAAGGCTGCGCTGGCGCACGGCACGTTGCCCATCGCCGTGGGCACGCATGCCCTGTTGCAGCAGGATGTCTGCTTTGCGAGCCTTGCGCTGGCGGTCGTGGATGAACAACACCGTTTCGGCGTGCGCCAGCGTGAGGCGCTGGAGGCCTCCGGCCCCGAACAGCAGCCCGCTCCCCACACGCTGGTGATGAGCGCCACGCCAATTCCGCGTTCGCTGGCGATGATCATTTACGGCGATCTGGATATCTCCATCCTGGACGAGCTGCCTCCCGGGCGCACCCCGGTGGAGACCTATTGCGTCGGCACGGCTCTGCGGACGCGGGCATATAACTACGTCAAAAAACATCTGGATGCCGGGCGGCAGGGCTATATCGTCTGCCCCCGCGTCGAAGACAGCGCTGAGGGCTCCGGCACGGAAGCGGGCGCTTTGGCCGCTGCCGAACCATATGCCGAGCAGCTCAGCCGGGAAGAGTTTGCGGGTTACCGTGTGGGGCTGCTCCATGGCAGGCAGAAGGCCAAGCAGAAGGAGGAGACCATGCGCGCCTTTGTGGCAGGCGAACTCCAGCTGCTTGTGGCGACGACGGTGATCGAGGTGGGCGTGGATGTGCCCAACGCAGTGATCATGGTTATCGAGAACGCCGAACGCTTCGGCCTGGCGCAATTGCACCAGCTGCGGGGGCGCGTGGGGCGCGGCGTGGGCAAATCCACCTGCATCCTGATCTCGGACGCAGAGGGCGAGGACGCGCGCCGCCGACACGAAATGATGGCTCAGACCAACGATGGGTTTTTGATCGCCCGGGCTGATTTGCAGCTGCGCGGGCCGGGCGAATTTTTCGGCCAGCGGCAGCATGGCCTGCCACCGCTGCGTCTTGCGGATATGCTGCGTGACAGCGCCCTGCTGGAAAAAACCCGCATGGCAGCGCAGGGGATCGCAAAAGAAGACCCTGCCCTTGCCGCACCGGAACACCAGGCGCTGGCAAGAGCGGTGAAGAAGATGTTTGAAGGGACGCAATAGCGTCAAACGGGTCGTTTGCCGCATTGGGAAAAACCGTGCCGGTTTTTCAGAATCGCGCCTTGATCTATGCTAATATAGCGTCAAACGGGTCGCCTTTGCACGTGAGGAAAAACTTGTCAGTTTTTCTTGATTTTGCACTTGATCTTTGCTATAATAACCTTGGCGTTTGGTTGCTTGCCGGGCGGTGGTTCTCCTCCGAAAGGAGGTGAGGCTATGCTGGAAATCTTGCTTGCTATGGCATTCGTATACTTAGCGATGGCAATTCTCTTCCACGAGTCCAATAAAAAGAACTAACCGCTCTCAGGCCAGCAAAGCTTGAGCGGTTAGTTCTTCGAAACATAATGAGAACTGCCGTCTTGGCAACGCCACAGCGCCCCCTTGACACCCTTATCTTAGCACACGCTGAGGTATTTGTCAAGGGGGCGGCGCATTGATATTTTTTGCAAAGCGATAATTTTCATCCTACAATAGCGTCAAACGGGTCGTTTGCCGCGTTGGGAAAAACCGTGCCGGTTTTTCAGAATCGCGCCTTGATCTATTATGTAATAGCGTCAAACGGGTCGCCTTTGCACGTGAGGAAAAACTTGTCAGTTTTTCTTGATTTTGCACTTGCTCTTTGCTATAATAACCTTGGCGTTTGGTTGCTTGCCGGGCGGTGGTTCCCTCCGAAAGGAGGTGAGGCTATGCTGGAAATTTTGCTCGCTATGGCATTCGTATACTTAGCGATGGCAATTCTTTTCCACGAGTCCAATAAAAAGAACTAACCGCTCTCTAGCCGACCAAAGCGTGAGCGGTTAGTTCTTCGAAACATAATGAGAACTGCCGTCTCGGCAACGCCACAGCGCCCCCTTGACACCCTTATCTTAGCACGCGCTGAGGTATTTGTCAAGGGGGCAGCGCTTTTTTTGCACCTTAGCGGTTTGTTGCGCCCGCAGATCTTTATATCCCAGCCTTCTCCCTTTCGCGAATCGTGACCCGGATACTGTCGCCCGGCTGCTTGCCGATCCTGGCACGGATCTCCTTACGGATGCCGATGATATGACAGGGCGTGCCCATGCGCACAAGGCTGCCTTCATAGGGTTCGCCGTCGAAGGTCGCGCACACAGGCACGCGGCCTTTGCCGAACGTCGCCTTAACGTCAAAGGGAATTTCGACATACGCGCCGTCGAGGTCGGGCACCTTTTGGATGACGGCGTCAAATTCATAGGTTTTCATATTGCCCTCCCTTTGGTTGCGCCAGCGCCTGGTTGTCATAGAGGATTTGTACGCCGGAGGTATCGCCTTCCACGCGCCAGCCGGTCAGTCTTCCATCCGCCCACGCGACATCTACCCGTAGCCCTCCTTTGGCGGAGAGGCCCTTAATACTGCCGCTTTTCCAGGCGGAAGGCAGCGCGGGCAGCAGGTGCAGCCGCATTCCGTCGCATTGCAGCAGCATTTCGGCGATGCCGGAGACCGCAGCGAAGTTGCCATCGATCTGGAAGGGCGGATGGGCGTCAAACAGGTTTTCATAGACCCCCGCGCCGCTCCCGTGGTAGCCCTCGCTCGTACCGGTATCCCAGGACGGGCTGAGCAGCATGCGGATGAATTTATGCGCCCGGTCGCCGTCGCGCAGGCGCGCCCAAAGGTTGATTTTCCAGCCGAGGCTCCAGCCGGTGCCGTTGTCACCGCGCAGCTCGAGGCTTTGGCGCACGGCGGCGGCAAGCGCGGGCGTGTCGTCCATGTTAATCTGCCCAGCGGGGTGCAGCGCGTAAAGATGAGACTTATGCCGGTGATGGGGGTCATCCTCAGTCTCTTCTTTATACCATTCCAGCAACTGGCCCTTGGAGCCGATTTGAAACGGCAGCAGCCGTGGCAGCGCAGCGCGCAGGCGGAAGACCAGGTCGTCTTCCGGCAAGCCGAGCGCTTCGACGGTCTTCAGCGTATTCTCGAACACCTCGCGGGTGATGCTCATGGTCATGGTCGTGGTCTGCGAGAGGGCGAGGTTGTCGTCCTCCCCGCGCGCGAAGGCGTTTTCGGGCGAAGTGGAGGGTGCGACGATCAGATAGCCGTCCGCGTCCTCCGCCAGCAGGGCCAGCAGGAATTCCGCCGCGCCGCGCAGTACGGGCAAGGCGCGCGTGCGCAGAAAATCGGCGTCCAGCGTATATTCATAATGCTCGAAGAGGTGGCGGCTCAGCCAGGCTCCGCCCATCGGCCAGAAGGCCCAGCCCGCCCAGCCGTTGACCGGGCAACTGGTGCGCCAAAGGTCGCTGTTGTGGTGGCAGCAAAAACCCGGCGCGTTGTAATGCGCCCGCGCGGTCGCCTGCCCGGCCTGCGCCAGTTCCTCCACCATGCGCAACAGAGGCTCGTGCAGCTCTGGCAGGGCGCAGGGCAGTACGCCCCAATAGTTCATCTCCGTATTGATGTTTACGGTATAATTGCTTGCCCAGGGCGGCAGGAGCAGGTTGTTCCAGTTGCCCTGCAAATGCATCGGCTGGCTGCCTGGGCGCGAAGCGGCGATGCTGAGATAGCGTCCGTAATTGAACAAAAGGGCTTCAAGGGCATGATCATCCTGTGCCTTCGCGTAGTCGCGGATGCGCAGGTCCGTTGGCAAGGCTTCGTTTTCGCTCCCGCTTTCAAGCCGCAGCGCAACGCGGTCATATAACGCGCGGTGATCTTTAATATGCGCCGTGCGCAGGCTGTCATAATCCGCCGTCGTCAAATCGCGAATACGCTCCAGGCAGGGCTTGACATAGGGCTTGCCCTGCGTCGAGGGCTGTTTGTCGAATCCGTTAAAGCTGGTCTCGCAGGCAAAGTAGATTACGGTCTCCGTCGCGTCCTCCACCCGGATATAGGCGGGCACGACTTCGGTCGGCGTATTTTCCTCCGCGCGTTTGAGTATGCCCGCGCCCTCCCACCGGCTGCCCCGGTAGCTGCGCGCCCCTTGGAGCAGGACTGTGCCGTCGCTCACCGCGCGCGCGGCGGCAAGAAAGCGGATGCCTCGCTCTTCTTCATCAAGGAAATAGGCGTTTTCAAAGCGGTTGCCGTTGAAGTTGTTTTCGGAAGGGCATTCGCCTTCCAGCGCTAAGACGTCGTCGCCGATCCGCGTCACTGCGGGCAGGAGAGATGTCAGGCGCAGGTCGAAATCCATCGGCTTGCTTGAACGGATGCGACAGGCGACGAGATTCGCCGGAAAAGACGCAAAATACTCACGCGTGATTTGAACACCGCCCCGCACATATTCCACCCGGCTCACCGCATCGGCGATGTCCAGTTCCCGGCGGTAGTGCTCCGCCACACCTGTGCCGTGAAATTGCAGCCGCAGATCGCCCAGAGGCAGAAACGTCTGGCTGTCCATGCTCAGAAAATCCGCTTCGAGGACATCCTGGGCTTCCCGCAGTTTATCCTCCAGCGCGAGGGCCCGCGCCTTCTTGAAGGCCTCCGCCGCGCCGGGGCGTGTTACGCCCTTCGGTCGGCCGGACCAAAGCTCATCGTGATTCAGAGCGATGCGCTCTTCTTCGACGCCGCCATAAATCATGCCGCCCAGGTGCCCGTTGCCGATGGGCAGGGCCTGCGTCCAGAATTCCGCCGGACGGTCGTACCAAAGGGTTTCGCTGTTATTATATTGGGCCATGGGTTGCCTCGCTTTCATATAATCTGACGCCTTTGATTATACCGCACTTTCAACGCAATTACAACCCTGCGCCGCGCGGAAAAAATCTCCCCTGCGCATCAAACGCAGGGGAGCGAAAGGCCTTGCAATCAAACGCACCGGCGCTTACCCGTAAATTGCTCCAGCGAGATCCTATATAAGCCCGTAAACTCCAGCGCCCTGGGGTCATACGCATAACCGCCGTAACCGCAGTGCTCCAGCAGCAGCGCCATACCATGCGCGGCCTGCGCGCCCTCAACCGGGGCCGCAGTACCAAAGCCGATAAAGCTTTCATAAACCGTCGTTATGCCGCCGGGAACTTCGGCGTAACGATGGAAAATGCTTGCTTCCACACAGACACGGGGATCTTTGGCGATCAGCTCGTGCTTCAAGCCCTCCTTCGCGCCGTGAAACCAGAGCGCGATTCTGCCCTCCGCCGCCTCAAAGCCAAAGGAGAGCGGAACGACATAGGGGTATGCCTCCCCGCGCAGACCAAGGTGAAGAACCTCGGCCCGGCGCAGGACATCGGTGATTTCGGCAAAATCCGTAATTTCACGGTCTGTGCGGCGCATGGCGTTCCTCCGTTTCGCGTTTGCTAATTTTGCTGCCAGTGTTTCAGCTGTGGCAGTTGCTCCTGCAAGAACTTGCGCGCGGCGTCCTGATCCGGCCAGCCCATATGCGGCAAACGACCCGTTGACGCTATTGTAGCACATCAGTTGCGCCAATACAAGCAACGCGCGGTTGCGCAACAGCCCTTTATTTTCTGGAGGTGTACCGTTTATTGTTTTGCTTTTGAAATTTTTTTTCCAGTATAATGGAAAACAAAGAATTTTGCAAGAAAAATCATGAAAAAAAGATAAATAATATCCCAAAAGGGGATTGATTTTTTGATAGTTTGTGGTATTATGAATTTGGGCATTGGTCGCGCCAAATGCGACGCGAACCGATGTATACTGTGAAGGAGGAAATGACTATGGCAATCTGCAATACCTGCGGCGCGAACATACCGGACAACATGAAATTCTGCACCGCTTGCGGGGCCGCCTGCGCGTCGGCCCCTTCTGCGCCCGCGCCCGTCTCGCCGCCCCCGGCAGAGCCTGCGCCTGCCTATCAGCAGCCCGCTCCCCTTCCGCAAACGCCTGTTTACGCACCCCCTCCCTCTGATTTGCCCCCGGCAAAGGGCAGCATCTATGCCCCCATCGGCATGCTCGGTTTCATTGGCTATTCCCTTCTTTTTGCCATCCCCATCGTCGGGCAGGTTCTTTGTATCATGTGGGCCTTCGGCAAAAAAGGCAACGTCAACCGGCGCGGCTTTGCCAGGGCCACCCTTGTGTTCCTGATCCTCGGCCTGATCGCCGGCATTACCGCCGGCATCATTGTGGGCGTTGCCGCGAAGAACGCCGGGGACGCTGCGGGCGGTGAGAAGGGGATTGTCGCATGGTTCCAGGGGATTGTGGGCAACGAAGATGACGCGGAACCCGACGACAACGACAATACGCAGGCCGACGCCGACAACACCCGTACGCAACCGACAGAAGCCCCGGGCGAAACCGAGCCCATCGAAACCACGCAAGCGCCCGGCTCCACGCTATACGACTTCGGCGACATTTTCACCGCAGACTGGCCGGATAACGAATTCACCCGCCAAGTCCCCAAGCCGGATTTTGAGATTTCTTTTGGCAGCACCACCGACACCGAATACTCAGCTCTCATCAAAGAGGCTACACTTGAGCAGATCCAGGCTTACGCGAAAATCCTGCAAAAAGTGGGCTTCAACAAAAACGCCGAAACCTCTGATGAAGATATGCTTGGCGTCAGCTACACCTATAAAGCCGACAACGGCAAAGGCTACGAGGTGGAAATAAGCTATGTTTCGCTAATGAACCTGAAGGTGATCGCGATCCGCAAAATCTGAACGGCCGTCCTCGCGATCATGGTCTTCCCATTATATTTAAGGAGGAAATACACATGGAATTCTGCGGAAATTGCGGCGCGCAAATACAGCAGGGCATGGGCACCTGCCCGACTTGCGGTATGAGTATACCCGCTCAGGCGACCCCCGTTGCGCAGCCCGTTGCCCCTGCGGCGACAGATGAGGCCCGCGACGCCGAAGAGAACAAGCTCATGGGCATCCTGGGTTACCTCCTCTTCTTCGTTCCCCTTCTCACCGGCGACGCGAAAAAATCCCCCTTCGTGAAATTCCACACCAATCAGGGCCTGCTGGTCTGGATTCTGTCTGTGGGATACATGATTATTTCCAGCATCCTTCGGGCTATTCTCGGCGTAATCTTCCCGTTGCACTGGACTTCGAATTTCATTTATACCCGCGGCCCGGTCTACGGTATTCTGAGCTTCGTGCTCTGGCTGGGTTCCGTCGCCATCCTCGCGTTTGCGGTTCTGGGGATCCTCAACGTGCTGAAGGGCGCGAAAAAGCCCCTGCCGGTCATCGGCGGCATTCAAATTATTAAGTAGGAGGCGTAAGCCATGGGCATGCTTGACAGGGCGATCAAACGCGGCGTGAACCGGGCGGTAGGCAATGCCCTCGGCAACGCAGTTTCAAATGCGCTGGGCAACGCGGCGGAGCGCAAAATTGAGGAAGCGGTCGCAGCTCCGCTTAACCAGGCGGCAAACCAGGCTGTTCCCTCATCCGCCCCATACCAGCCTCAACAGACGCAGGCGACAGCGCAGACCCAGGCGGCGGCAGCGCAGCTTGGCGGCCTCTTCGCCGGTTTTACGGGCGCGGCGCAAAGCTACGCCAACGAAGCGGCCAAAAACATGAAAGTCTGCCCCGGTTGCGGAGAACCGGCAGGCGCTGACTTGAAGTTTTGTCCCAACTGCGGCACCGCGCTTCCGGCGAACACCGCCGCGCAAGAGGCCGTCTGCCAGGGTTGCGGTAAACAAAACAACGTGGGCACGAAATTCTGCTCCGATTGCGGAATGAAGCTGCCCGCCGCCTTTGCCGAAGAAAATGCCGCAAGGGCGAAAAGCGAAGTGGCGCTGGCAAAATGGGAAACGCTGTTGCCGCAGTATCCGAAATGGACGCTCGGCGGCCAGGATATTTCGCTGGAAGAAGGCGAGCGGGACGAATACGGCAGGCCGTGTTACGAGTTCCGCGTAAGCGGTAACGGCCTGCCCGGCCTGTTGGCGCAGTACTGCCAGATGCTTCGGCAGAACGGCTTTGCCCCTGCGGGCGAATATCCGTCCGAATCGCAGCTCTTCAAGCGCATCAACGGCGTGGGGTATTGCTTTGGCTGTGACGACGCTTTTGGCGCCGGGATAAATCACATGAGCGTGAGCTTTGCCGTTCGTGAGCCTTACGGCGGATTTGATTACGTCAAACCGGAGCCGCAAAAGCCAAAGGGCTGGAAAGACCTTTTGGGGTTGTGACGGTGCGTTGATGCGGGCGTTTTTTCACAACATATATTATCCAAATAGCCCTGAATCTTTGTCGGATAAAAGATTTCAGGGCTATCGTTTTTGAGCGTCTTATGCGCTTCTTGATAGAAATGCCTGCGGGCGGCCAATGGCCACCCGCGCACCATGACGCACGCAAAAGCCTCCGGTAAGGGATGTCCCTACCGAAGGCTTCCGACATTTTAAACGTCCTTGTCATTCCGCATCCTGCGCTTGCGCGCTTACACGAGGGAAACGTGGTGTGGAACGCAAATTCATCTTACAACGGGAGGCGACGAAAGTCAATAGCTTCCGTCGCCCATTGGCGCAAAGAAATGCGCGCGCGCGGCCAACTCCCATTTATTCCCGCTGCATGCCAAAACAGTTGGAAACTTCATGCAACCGGTTGGTAAAGGCAGGGAGTCATGCATATTATCGCATTGAAACGGTAAACTGATTATAAAATGCTTGTAATATGGGAAGGAGCGCGGCATGCAAAGGTTCAACTGGAGGCATCCTCTGCGCAGTTGGCGCAGCAGGCAGCGGCAATGGTGGGAGACGGCGGCGGAGTTTCACCCCGACGACGGGTTCGACCCCCTCGGCAGTTACGGCGGGCGAAGCGAGGACGACGACGGCATGCCGGAACAGGACGCGGACGATCTATAAATACCATTGTTCGACCGGCTTGAGGGAGCGCAACACGGCGCGGCGCGTAAAAAATCAATATAAAAAGCAATTTATACTATTCCTTGATAAAAAGCGTTGCAAGCGTTTCGAGGATTTCGTCTGTACCGCTAGGCAGAGGACGCAGGCAGGCTGGCGCCTGTCAAGGACGATTACAACGCGGTACAGACGAAAGACCGGAACGATGCAAGGATTTTTACCAAGGGGTAGTATTAGTGTAAGATTTTCTCTTCAGGTTGCCACGAACAAAAAAATATGTTATACTGCAAGTAGCTGCTGTGATTTTTGCCGTGCAAAAAAATATGACGCAGCAGAGAAAGAGGCGGTATATGGCACACACAGAACCAAAGATCTACACGGGCAAAAAGGGCTTTGAACGGCACCGCGTGGAACACTTCGGCATTCAGCGTAAGATCGTGGCCAATATGACGACCGAGTCTTGGGATAACATTCCCCACGCCTCGCTGCTTTATGAGCCTGATGTAACCGACTTTTGGGACGCATGGATGCGCCTGCGTAAACAGCCCGGCTGGGAAGGCATCACGATCAACACGGTGCTGCTTGCGATTATTACCCAGGGGTTGATCGCCTGCCCGGCGATGAACGCGCATCTGGAATTCAAGCGCCGCACTGTCAACGGAAAGCTGGAGGAATACAAGGATGTCAACATCTCCATGCCCATGATGCTGCCTGGTGGCGAAGGGATGATGACCATCAACATCCACAACTGCGAACGGAAAAATCTGCGTCAGCTAGACGACTATATCCGAGATGTCCGCCGCCGGATGGAAAAAACAAACCTCACCGAAGCCATGTTTGAAGTTTCAATGGATAACACCTTCAGGTTGTTGCGCCGAGGCAAGTTTCACACCATCGTGGGCAGGCTTTGGGGCGCCAAGGTCGGCAAGGGAAAGGTCAGTCTTCTGCGCGGCGCGGACAAAAAAGCGTATTACGCCATTCCAAAAGGCGACCGCCTGACCAAGGCCGATATCGAACAGGGCACCATCGTGGTTTCCAATATAGGCTCGGTCTATCGCGGGAATTACACGGCGGCGGCGCTGTTGGAGATCATCCCGCCGCACGTGGCGGCCCTTTGCATCGGCAGCGTGGCGGAAAAACCCGGCGTGGTAACAGATGCCGCAGGCGAAAAGAGCGTTGCTCCGCGCAAATTTTTGCCTATCACCCTGGCGATGGATCACCGCGCGCTGGATTTCGGCGACGTAACACCTTTTCTGCTGCGCCTTGACGATATTTACGCGCGCCCGGAGCAGATTGCCGACTGGCTGTGACCGTTGGCTAAAAGTTTTTGAAATTCGTTGTTGTGCACAAAATCATAGAATCATATTTAGGCAAAAAGACCAAAACTTAGCCAGGCGCCTCGCCTGTTTCGGTGGGAATGCCGAGTGAACAACTGAAAAATACTGGCATATTGCACAAAATATGTATTTACTGATTGTGCAATATGCCTTGACTTTTTTTAAAAACTGCATATAATAAAGATGTAGCCAATAGGAAAGGAGGCGAAAGTATGATTGACAAGGTGTTGTTTCAGGAAGAGCAGAGGCTGATGCGTGAGATCAACGCGCAAAAGGGCATGAACCTGCGCAAGTTCGGCAAGATCCTGCGGCTGAACGCTGTGATGCGGAGCATCGAGCGGCAGCAGAGGGGCGATGGCTTCCGGCTGTAACCACCGGCTGCTGGCGTGACCAGCAGTCGGCGCAGACCGGCGCGTAACTGCCACCAAATTAAAAAGGGAGCGAGACGCATGGAAATGCCGGAACACAGGATCGGCTGTGCCGTCTTCAAAGTTGACTGGAATCAGTCGGTTTTGAGGGCGGCATAGTTTTTTGTGGCTGTGCACAGTGTCGCAGTGCCGCGCGAAGCGCATTGGAATCAATCGCCGAAAAAGCATATTGCAAATTTCCGCGTTTTGCTTTATAATGTATATAGATAAATTTGGACAAGTTTCGGAGGAATGCCCGCATGACAGAGTTTTTGCTCAAATATGGCTGCAACCCCAACCAAACCCCTTCGCGCATCTTCATGGAAGACGGCGCGGCGTTGCCCGTAACGGTGCGCAACGGCCGCCCGGGGTACATCAACTTTTTGGACGCCCTTAACAGTTGGCAGCTGGTGCGGGAACTCAAGGCGGCCACCGGCCTGCCTGCAGCGGCCTCGTTCAAGCACGTCAGCCCGGCAGGCGCGGCGGTGGGGCTGCCGCTGAGTGAGACCTTGCGTCAAATCTATCGCATTGATACGGCGGAGCTTTCGCCCCTGGCCTGCGCTTACGCCCGCGCGCGCGGTTCAGACCGTATGAGTTCCTTCGGCGATTGGATCGCCTTGAGCGATATCTGCGACCTTTCGACCGCGCTGCTGATTCAGCACGAGGTCTCCGACGGCATCATCGCCCCCGGTTACGCGCCGGAGGCTCTGGAAATCCTGGCAGCCAAGCGCAAGGGCAGTTATGCCGTGGTTGAAATTGACCCGGACTACCGGCCCGCGCCCGTTGAGCGCAAGCAGGTATTCGGCGTCACATTTGAGCAAGGGCGCAACGAAGTCGCGATTGATGCGCAGATGCTGCAAGACATTCCCACGCGGGCAAAGGAGCTTTCCGAAAGCGCCGTGCGCGACTTGGTCATCGCACTGATTACGCTGAAATACACACAGTCAAACTCCGTCTGTTACGCCGCTGACGGGCAGGCCATCGGCGTGGGCGCGGGGCAGCAGAGCCGCATTCACTGCACCCGCCTGGCGGGCGACAAGGCGGATATCTGGCAGCTGCGTCAGCACCCGAAGACCCTGGCGCTCCCCCTGCGCGGTGACTTGCCCCGCGCCGTGGCCGATACCGCCGTCGACCTTTATGTTTCCGGCAACGAAGAAGATGTGCTGGCCGAAGGCGTCTGGCGTGAATATTTTGACGCAAAGCCCGAACCGCTGACAAAGGAAGAGAAGGCGGCGTGGCTTTCCGCCGTCACCGGTGTGGCGCTTGGCAGCGACGCCTTCTTCCCTATGAAAGACAACATCGAACGCGCCGCTCGCTCCGGCGTGCAATACATCGCCCAACCGGGCGGTTCCATCCGGGATGACCAGGTCATCGCCGCCGCTGATCAGCTTGGGATCGTCATGGCATTCACCGGGCTGCGGCTGTTCCACCATTGAGGATTGAAATTTTATCGTTATCATGATATAATAATGATAAAATTATGAGCAAGGAGGTCTTGTATGGAAAACAAAAACAACAATATCCGCCCGATTTCCGATTTGCGCAATCACTTTGCGGATATTTCTCGGCAGATTCACGAAGGGCAGACGGTCATATTGACTAAAAACGGGTATGGCGACATGGTAGTCACAAGCATGGAAAATTACAGGCGCTGGAACCAGCCGAACCTTCAGCAAATCATCGCAGAAGCGGCGATCGCAATGAAAGAAGACCCAACATTCTTCAGCAAGGAGGACGTGTTTGCGCCGCTTTATGCGGATGCAAACCGATTGCTGGAGGGCGAAACGAATGCCTGAGTATACCGTCGAATTTCACCGAGCCGCAAAGCAAGACATTGCAGCAGCATATCGATATATTGCGCATAATCTTTGCGCTCCGCAGGCCGCAAAAAAGTGGCTACAATCCATTGAAGCGGCGGTGGAAGCGATTCAGCGATTTCCATTGGTTTCCGGAGCAATAGCTATCTCAATCCCTTACACTTATGTCAAATATGTACATTTTCTCAAAATCTAACATCCAGGAGTGACCTATGACCCTTCTCATCATTGGCGCAGGCGGGCGCGAACACGCGATTGCCACGGCACTGGCCAAAAACCCGCGCGTCACGAAGATGTACGCCATCCCCGGCAACGGCGGCATCGCCGCGCTGGCGGAATGCGTGCCGGAGATCAAGGCGACTGAAATTGAACAGATCCGCGCCTTTGCCGTTGCGCACGGTGTGGATTTTGCCGTTCCGGCGGCGGACGACCCGCTTTGCCTTGGCGCGGTCGATGTGCTTGAAGCTGCCGGGATCCCCTGCTTCGGCCCCAACAAGGCCGCTGCGGAAATCGAGGGAAGCAAGGTGTTTTCCAAGGGATTGATGAAAAAATACGGTATTCCAACAGCCGCTTACGAGGTCTTTTCTGACGCGCGGGCGGCGTTGCTCTATCTGGAGCGCTGCGCCTACCCCGTTGTGATTAAAGCCGACGGCCTGGCGCTGGGCAAGGGCGTTATCATCGCGGAATCCAAAGCGCAGGCGGCGGACGCTGTGGTCGATATCATGCAAAACAAAAAGTTCGGGGCCAGCGGGAATCAAATTGTGGTTGAGGAGTTCCTGACAGGGCCGGAGGTCAGCGTGCTCAGTTTTGCCGACGGCGAAACGGTGGTGCCCATGCTCTCTTCCACCGACCATAAGCGCGCGCTGGACGGCAACCGGGGCCTCAATACCGGCGGCATGGGGACGATCGCCCCCAGCCCTTATTATACGCCGGAGATCGCCGCGCGCTGCATGAAGGAAATCTTTCAGCCCACGCTGCGCGCGATGGCCGCCGAAGGCCGCCCCTTCAAGGGTTGCCTTTATTTTGGCCTGATGCTCACCCCGCAAGGGCCGAAGGTGATCGAATACAACTGCCGCTTTGGCGACCCCGAAACGCAGGTAGTGCTCCCGCTGCTGGATACCGATCTGCTTGAGATATTTATGGCCGTGCGTGCGGGCAGGCTGCGTGAGATGGAAATCCGCTGGAAGCCCGGCGCGGCGGCCTGCGTCGTTATGGCTTCGGGCGGGTACCCGCAGCAGTATGTCACCGGCTACCCCATTCGCTTTGGCGATATCGGTGACGCCGTTATTTATCACGCGGGCACACGCCGCGCGGAGGACGGAACGGTTTTGACCGCCGGTGGGCGCGTACTCAATATCACGGCGACGGGGGCTGATTTGGAACAAGCGCTGAAGGCGACCTATGCCGCGACGGGATGCGTCTGGTTTGAGGGCGCGCATTACCGCAAAGATATCGGTAAGCAGGCAGTAGAGGCCGAAAAACAGGCAGGATGAGCCTCTTGCTGCGGGCTGCCACGCGCCGCCCCCTACGGAACTGTTCGTTGCGATATTGTCTAATGTCTACAACCTACTATCTAAAATCAAAACCGGAGGGAAACCATGGTCTACCGCATCTATACCACCCGCCGTGCGGGTTTTGCCAACGAGGCGGAATCGCTCCTGCGGGAATGGCGCGAGCAATTGCACATCGACGGCCTCACCGGCCTGACGCTGCTGAACCGCTATGACGTGGAGGACATCGACCAAGCCCTGCTGCGCCAATGCGTTCCCACCGTTTTTTCGGAGCCGCAGACCGACGAGGTCTTTGGCGCGCTGCCGGCGGCCGACGCCGTATTCGCGGTGGAGTATTTGCCCGGGCAATACGACCAGCGGGCGGATTCGTGTGCGCAGTGCATTCAGATCGTTTCCGGCGGGCAGCGGCCTCTTGTGCGCACCGCCCGCGTCTTTTGTGCCTGCGGTTGCGTCAGCGAAGATGATCTTTTGAAGATCAAGAAGAGCGTCATCAATCCGGTCGAGAGCCGCGAGGCCTCGCTCGCCCTGCCCGAGACGTTGCGTCTGCAAATTGAGCCCCCGAAAGAAATTGCCGTGCTGTGCGGCTTCGTCGGGCTGGATGACGCGGGCCTTGCGGGTTTTTTGAAGGACTATGCGCTGGCGATGGATCTCGACGACCTGCGTTTTTGCCGCGACTACTTTGCCCGGGAAGAAAGGCGCGACCCGACGCTGACCGAGATCCGCATGATCGATACCTATTGGAGCGACCACTGCCGCCATACGACGTTTTTGACGCAGCTTGACGGCGTGGAGATCGAAGACCCCCTTGCGCAAAAGAGCTGGGAGCGCTATAAAACCATCAAAGCCGAGCTGGGCCGGGCGCAAAAGCCCGATACGCTGATGGAGGTCGCCACGCAGGCGATGCGCTATCTGAAACACACCGGGCGGCTGCAAAGGCTGGACGAGAGCGAAGAGATCAACGCCTGCACCGTCACGGTGGACGTCGAAATTGACGGCCAAAGTCAGCCCTGGCTGTTCCTGTTCAAGAACGAAACCCATAACCACCCCACCGAGATCGAGCCGTTCGGCGGCGCGGCCACCTGCATCGGCGGCGCGATTCGCGATCCGCTCTCGGGTCGGGGATATGTCTATCAGGCGATGCGCGTCACCGGCGCGGCCGACCCCACTGTGCCCCTGGAGGCGACGCTGCCCGGCAAGCTGCCGCAGCGCAAGATCGTCACGACGGCGGCGGCGGGGTATTCCTCTTACGGCAACCAGATCGGCCTTGCCACGGGGCTGGTGGATGAGCTTTACCACCCCGGTTACGCCGCCAAGCGCATGGAGATCGGCGCGGTTGTCGCGGCGGTTCCGCAGGCGCAGGTGCGGCGTGAGGTGCCTCTGCCCGGCGACCGGATCATCCTTTTGGGCGGGCGCACAGGGCGCGACGGCTGCGGAGGCGCGACAGGCTCCTCGAAATCCCACACCCTTGCGTCGCTGGAACAATGCGGCGCGGAGGTGCAAAAAGGCAACGCCCCGGAGGAGCGAAAATTGCAGCGGCTGTTCCGTAACCCGCAAGCCGCGCGGATGATCAAGCGATGCAACGATTTTGGCGCTGGTGGCGTATCGGTCGCCATCGGTGAGCTTTGCGACGGCCTCGAGATCAACCTCGACGCCGTCCCCAAAAAATACGAAGGCCTCGACGGCACGGAGCTGGCGATTTCAGAGAGCCAGGAGCGCATGGCCATCGTGGTTGCCCCCGACGATGCCGATGTCTTTTTGCGTCTTGCGGATGAAGAAAACCTGGAGGCGACGACAGTCGCAACCGTAACGGACGATGCCCGGCTGAAAATGCGCTGGAACGGTAAAATCATTGTCGACCTGGCCCGCTCCTTCCTCAACTCCAACGGTGCGGAAAAACATACATCCGCCAAAATCGGCGTGCGTCCCGCGCCTGCGGTTGGCACCGCTTTTGCCGACCTGCACGCGCTGGCCGGTAGTCTCACCGTCTGTTCACGCCGGGGGCTGGCCGAGCGCTTTGAC
>JAVBOZ010000167.1:0-4216 GCA_031549985.1 Oscillospiraceae bacterium
TTATAACATTTTGCTTGCCGAACCGTCAAGCATGAAATGCGCAAAACATGCCCCGCCCCTTGCATTCCCTTGAAAAGTATGTTAAAATCAGAAAAAACATGGAAAGTATGGTACGGCGAATGGGTGATCTTGAGGCAAAGACTAAGGTTCGCGTGGGTGCGGTGGGGCTTGGCGGACGCGGGCATGGCCAGATGTGCGAGATGCTGAGCATCCCCGGGGTGATCGTGCCTGCGGTGTGCGATGTCTACGAAGACCGCGCCCAGCGCGCGGCGGATGCGGCGGAAGAAAAGCAGGGCTTTCGCCCGGCAGTCTATCTTGACTATCTCGAACTTATGGCCAAGGAAGAACTCGACGCCATCCTCTGTTGCAGCACCTGGATCACCCACGCGGAAATCGCCGTGGCCGCAATGCGCGCCGGGCTGGATGTCGCCATGGAAGTCGGCGGCGCGGCCTCGGAAGAAGAGTGCTGGGAGATGGTGCGCGTCAGCAGGCAGACGGGCAAGTTCTGCATGTTGCTTGAGAATTGCTGCTATGACCGCAACGAAATGGCGCTCTTTCGCATGGTGCGCGAAGGCTTGTTCGGCGAGATCATCCATCTCGAGGGCGGCTACCGCCATGACCTGCGGGACGAAGTCGGCTATGGCAAGGAATACAGGCACGGCCGGCTGCAAAACTTCATTCACCGCAACGGCGAACTCTACCCCACCCATCAGCTTGGCCCCATCAGCAAACTAATCGGCATCAACCGGGGCAACCGCTTTTTGACCCTCAGCGCCGTGGCGAGCAAGGCGCGCGGGCTGCATGAATTCCTGCTGCGCGAAAATGGCCCGGACTATTACCTCGCCAACCAGGTCTTCAATCAGGGTGATATCATTGACACCACCATCACCTGCGCAAACGGCGAGACGATTCATTTGGTTCATGACTGCACCCTGCCCCGCCCCTATTCGCGCGGATACGTGATTCAGGGTACCAAGGCCATCTTTCAGGAAGCGCCCATGGGCAACGCGATCTATATTGATGGCGTCTCACCGCGCCGCCACCATTGGGAGCCCTTCGACCCTTATCTTGACCGGTACGCGCACCCGCTTTGGCAGGCCTATACCGATGCGCAGGCGCATGCGGGCGGCCACGGCGGCATGGATTACCTGGTGCTTTGCGCGTTCATCGAAAGCGTAAAGCTGGGCGTTCAGCCGCCCATTGACGTCTATGACACCGCCGCCTGGATGGCCGTCACCTACCTTTCGGAACAGTCCGTTTCATTGGGCGGCGCGCCCGTCCCCTTCCCGGATTTTACCAACGGCAGATGGATTGAGCGCGAACCCTTCCGGCGCGGGCGCTATTGCCTGGAAGAGATTTGCGCGGAGAGCTTTTGATATTCCCAAGACTGCGTCATATTTATTCGCCATGCCGCATATCGTTTGTTAATAGGAGGGAACACCTTTATGTCATTTGACGCCCTGTTCAACGTCTTTCTCCGCCTCGACGGGCCTGTTTTCGCCTGGGTTGAGGCGCACTTGCACCCCGGCAGCGGTGGGTTTCTCGACGCCTTTTTTCCCCTGATCACGCGCCTGGGCGATGGCGGCATCTTCTGGATCGCGCTGGCGCTGCTGCTTGCTATCCCCAAGCGCACACGCAAAGCCGCCGCCGTAATGATGATCGCCCTTGTGCTGGATGTTATCATCACCAATGGGATTCTGAAGCACATCTTTGAGCGCCCCCGGCCCTATGACTTTTTCTGGGGCGGCACGGGTTATGACTTCATCTTCCACGGCCTGGTCGAAAAAGAACATGAATTCTCCTTCCCCTCCGGGCATACGGGCATCTCGTTCGCCGGAGCTCTCGGCCTGCTGCTGGGCGCAAGAAAACAATGGGCGGGCAAGGGCCTGCGCATCTTTGCCTGGTGCCTGGTGCCGCTGGCCGCCGCAATCGGTTTTTCGCGCATCTTCGTCGGCGTACATTATGCCACGGATATCCTCGGCGGTGTTCTGGTCGGTCTGGCCTGCGCGGCGCTGGCACTGTTGTTCTTCCGCCTCGCCGAACCGCTCTTTGACCGGCTGAACCAAGGGCTGGAACGCTTTGTCGCCAAATGCAAAACCAAACGAAAGAAGGCTTGACACATGCTGAAAGACATCCCCGCCATCCTTTCCCCCGAACTGCTAAAGACCTTGGCCGAGATGGGCCACGGAGACGAACTGGTGCTGGCGGATGGCAACTTCCCCGCAGCGGCGCTGGCGCAGCGTCTTGTCCGCGCGGACGGCCACGGTATTCCGGCTCTGCTGGAAGCGATCCTTGAGCTGTTCCCCCTGGACGCCTACGTCGACTGCGCTGTCGCGCTGATGGATAACGAAGACCCAGGCCGCCGCCCGCCCGTCTGGGAGGAATACAGCAAGTCGATCCTCCGGCACGAGGGCGACCGCAAGGTGGAACTGGTGGAGCGCTTTGCCTTCTACGAACGCGCGAAAACGGCGTATGCCATTGTCGCCACGGGTGAGAGCGCGCTATATGCCAACATCATCATAAAAAAAGGTGTAGTGTGAAAGATTGATCTGCCAAATGGCCTTTTGCGAAAGGAATGAACAATATTATGACGCGCAACCTGCTTGCCATTGACCTCGGCGCATCCTCCGGCAGGGTGATGCTCGGCCGCTTTGACGGCCGGGCCATCCGGCTGGAGGAATTGCGCCGGTTCTCCAACGAAGCCGTCTCGCTGAACGGTACGCTTTATTGGGACATCCTCTGCCTGCTGCGCGAAATCAAGCAGGGTCTGCGCGCCGCCGCGCAGCTGGGCGAAGAGATCCACGGCATCGGCATTGACACCTGGGGCGTGGATTTCGGCCTGCTGGACGCGCGGGGCCGCCTGATGGAAAACCCCGTCCATTACCGGGACGCACGCAACCGGGGCATGATCGAAGAGGCCGCGCGGCTCTTTCCGCTGGACAAGCTGTATGACGCCACCGGCATCCAGTTCATGGAGTTCAACACGGTGTTTCAGCTGCTTGCGCTCCGGCTGCAACGGCCCGAATTTCTCGAGCGCGCCAACCGTCTGCTGTTCCTGCCCGATTTGCTGGGCTATTTCCTTACCGGCAACACGGCTACGGAATATTCCATCGCCAGCACTTCACAACTGCTTGACATCGGCAGCGGCGGCTGGTCCGCCGAAATCACGGAACGGCTCGGTCTGCCCCGCCGCATTCTGGGCGACATCACACCGCCCGGCACCCAATTGGGCACGCTGCTACCCGAAATTCAAGAGGAGTGCGGCCTGCCCGCCGTGCCGGTATTCTCCGTCTGTGGGCACGACACCCAATCGGCCATCACTGCCGTTCCCTGCGCAGAAGGCGACTTTGCCTTCATCAGCAGCGGCACCTGGTCGCTCTTCGGCACGGAATTGGATAGACCTCTGGTCAACGAAACCACGCGCCGCCTCAACATCACCAATGAGGGCGGTTACAATGGAAAAATCGGGTTTTTGAAAAACATCACGGGCCTTTGGTTGATCCAGGAAAGCCGCCGCCACTGGCTGGCGCACCCAGAGAGCGCACGGTTCAACAACGAAACTGAGAAAACGGACACATTCTCCTACGCTGAACTGGAACAGCTGGCGCGTCACGCGCCGCCCTCTCTCGCCCGGATTGATCCGGACGACCCCGTCTTCATCCCGCCCGGCGACATGCCCGCGCGGGTGCAGGCATGTTGCCGCGCAGCGTCGCTGCCCGTACCGCAGACCGTCGGCGAGATACTGCGCTGTATCTACGACAGCCTGGCCGAAAAATACCGCGAAACCTTGCAAAAAATACAGGCCTGCACGGGCAAAACATACCCCTGCCTACACGTCATAGGCGGCGGAGTACGCGATACGCTGCTCTGTCAGATGACCGCCGACGCCTGCGGCATCCCCGTCAAGGCCGGACCTGTGGAGGCCACAGTACTTGGCAACATCGCTATGCAGCTGCTGGCAACCGGGGCGCTGGGTAGCCTCGCCGAAGCGCGGCGTGTGATCGCGGAAGAAGGCATCCGCGCGGAATATGCGCCGCGTAGCGGGTGACGCCTATGCGGATCACTTTACAGGCATACGCGAAGATCAACCTGCTGCTCGACGTCACCGGGCGGCGGGCCGACGGCTACCACTCAACCGAAATGCTGATGCAGTCGGTCAGTCTGCGTGACACTGTCACGCTCGAGACAACAGAGGAGCCGGGCATCACGCTGACCT
>JAVBOZ010000086.1:0-9877 GCA_031549985.1 Oscillospiraceae bacterium
GGGTATTTGAGCTGGGCAAAAACTTCCGCAACGAGGGCATGGACGCCATGCACCTTCAGGAATTCACTATGCTGGAATGGTACGCCGCCTACTGGGATTACCAGGATAACATCCGTTTTGTTACCGCCATGATGCAAGACATGGCGCGTGAACTCTGCGGCGGGCTTTCGGTCGAATACCAGGGTGAGTTACTCGACTTCTCGGCGTTTCGCGAGCTTGACTATGTCGGCACAATCAACGAAATTCTCGCCGCCGATGTTCTGGCCTTCGCCAGCGCCGACGAGCTGAAGCGACATATTCTCGCGGCAGGGCTGTTTCACGGCGATGAGCTGAAAGAATTGAAATCTATCCCGGCCATTGTCGATTTTATCTTCAAACGGAAGATCAGGCCCGCCCTGATTCAGCCGACGGTGGTCGTGAACTACCCGGCTTTCCTGGTCCCTTTGGCGCGGCGGAACGACCGCGACCCGCGTATCATCGACATGTTCCAGATCGTCATGAGCGGTGCGGAAATCGTCAAGGCCTATTCGGAGCTGGTCAACCCGTTTTTGCAGCGCGAAGCGTTTGAGGAGCAGGCAAAGAACAAAACGGCGGGTGATGAAGAAGCTTTCGAGGTCGACGAGGCCTTCTTGCTCGCGATGGAGCACGGTATGCCGCCGATATCGGGCCTGGGGTTTGGGGTGGACCGCTTCGCGTCCATCCTGACCAATCAGCCCACCCTGCGGGATGTAATTTTCTTCCCGCAGATGAAGACGTAATTGAATGCTGCGCTAAAACTAAAAAAGGATGGATCATACCATGATTGAAAGCAGCGTATTACGCACGGCTTCAGACAAACTGCGCTATGGCATGCTCGGTGGTGGGCAGGGTGCCTTCATCGGCGACGTTCATCGCAAGACCGCCGCGTTCGACGGCAAATGCGTTCTGACGGCGGGCGCGTTTTCCCGAGATTTTGAAGTAACAAAACAGACCGGAGCCGAATTCGGGCTGAGCGAAGATCGGCTTTACCCAAACTTTGCAGCCATGGCCCAGGCGGAGGCCGCACGGGCGGATGGGATTGATTTTGCCGTCATCGTCGCGCCAAACTATGCCCACTACGACGCCGCAAAGGCGTTTCTCGAAAAAGGCATCCATGTCGTATGTGAAAAACCGCTGACCTTTACCGTCGCCCAGGCAGCCGAACTGAAGGCCCTCGCGCAAGCAAAGGGCCTGCTGTTCTGCGTCATGTATAGCTATTCGGGCTATCCCCTGCTGCATCAGGCGCGCCGCATGGTGCGCGAAGGGGCGATCGGCGAAGTGCTGATGGTCATGGGCGAATACCCGCAGGACTGGCTGATGACCCGCATGGAGGATGAGAGCCGCCAGGCGGCCTGGCGCACGGATCCGAAGTACGCGGGCAGCTCCAACTGCACAGGCGACATCGGCAGCCACATCGAAAACACCGTCGCGTTTGTCACAGGGCTGAAGATCAAGCGCTTGCTTGCGAAGCTGGATATCATCGGCGAGGGCAGAACGCTTGATACCAACAGCTCTGTCCTGCTGGAATACGAGAACGGAGCCACCGGGATGTATTGGTCGTCGCAGATCGCGGCAGGCAACGACAATGCCCTGAAAATCCGCGTCTACGGCACGAATGGCTCCGTCGAATGGGAGCAGGAGTTCCCCAACGTCATGCGCTTCACCAAGGCGGGCGAACCCACGCAGACGCTGAACCGAGGCCACGGATATCTCTCTCCCGACGCCGCCAGCCGCCTGCCCTCCGGGCATTCAGAGGGGTATTTTGAGGCCTTTTCCAACATCTATTCCCGCTTTGCCGACGCGCTTTTGAAGCAAAAGGCCGGCGAGGCGCTCACGGCGGATGACCTGGATTTCCCCAACGCTGACGACGGCGTTGAGGGGGTCAAGTTCATCACCGCCTGCGTTGAAAGCGCGGGCAAAGACAGCCGGTGGGTGAATCTGTAAGTCGGCTTTGAAGGCCAACAACAATGAAAGAGGAGAGTCCATCATGGAAAGAGCAATCGCCTGGCTGTTGAGTACCTTTGCCGTTGTGCTGCCGCTGATCTTTGGGCAGCCCTCAGACCGGCCCGAAACCCGTCAAAGCCCCTACGTGGACGAAATGCCGCCGGACAAATACGGCGTCTGGCCCACGGAGGAATTTGAAACCGCCGACGCCCCCTGGTGGCTAGCCACCGGCCTGCTACGCCCCGCCTATAACCTGCGCGGCCTTCTTGCGCTGGGCAGCAAAAACGAAGCGATTGTGGTTTTGCATAAAGGGAAGATCGTCTATGAATGGTACGGCGACGGCTGGGATAAAGACAAGCCCCACGCGTTGAATTCCGTTACGAAATCCGTCACGCAGGCGCTGGTCGGCATCGCCATCGAAGAAGGCTATATCAATAGCGTAAATGACAAGGTGATCGACTATTTCCCCGACGCCAACATCGAAGTGGACGCAGGGTTAAAAAAAGAAATCACCATCGAACAGATGCTGACGATGACCTCCGGCCTCGCCGGTGATTTTGACGACATATACGGGCAGATATACGCCGGAGCAACCACCGACGCACAAATCGAAGCGATTGACCGGCGCATAGAACAGGACACTGCAAGAACCTGGCTGGAACGGATCAGTTTGATCGCCAAGCCCGGGGAGCGCTGGAATTATTCAACTCTTAGCACAACCATATTACTTTCCCTCGTCGGCCGGGCAATTGACCAACCCCTAAAAGAATACGTGGAGGAAAAGCTGTTCGACCCGATGGGAATCACCGAGTATGACTGGTACAAAAACTACGACGAGACCCTGTTCGGCGGTTCCGGGCTTTATTTGACTCCCCGTGATGCGGCGAAATTCGGGTACCTATACCTCAACTATGGCCGCTGGGAAGATCAGCAGCTGGTGCCCGCCGACTGGGTTGCGCAAAGCGGGCCGCAATCCAAGCTGCCTTTCGCCTACGGCCGCCTGTTCTGGAACACCCCGCTTACGCCGCTGCTTGGCGCATACGAAGCCTTTGGGGCCTCCGGCCAATTCATTGATATCTTTCCGAAGCAGGATCTGGTGATAGTCCGCACAGGCGACGCCAGTGTAAGATTCATGGTTGAATTTTAACGGGTCTTTTCTGGTTAGTCCAACATGCTCAGCAGCCGGGTTAGTGTGATCCTGTGTCGCATATAAGCGTGATAGCGCAGCCCCGCATCGGCCAGTTCGGGCGTGATGCCGATGCCCCCCGGCTCAGTGACCGCGCCCGCCGCCCGCATCAGCGCCAGCAATTCCGCGTAGGGCGGCAGCGTCTCGCGCACGATGCGGCAAATCTCCGGCCAATGTTTTCGCAGCTCCACCGGACTGATTTCGTCGGTTACGGTGGGGCTGTTGCAGCTTCGTATCTCTTCCGCAAAATGCGGGCCATAGGCCGCATAGACAGCGCCCCAGTCTGTCGCGTCGGCGTGAAAGGCGACGTCCGCCCTGCCCACGAGTTCATGATATACCTTGGCCACCATCAGCGTCGCCACACCCACCTTTTTGCCGTGAAAGTCGGATAGCTCGCCCTGTTCCAGCTTTTTGACCTCCCAAAAATGAGCGATCATGTGCTCGCTGCCCGACGCGGGCCGGGTGCAGCCCCCCAGTGTCATCGCAAGGCCGGTCAGCACCAGCGCTTCCATGATCGCGCCCGCAGTCTCGGGGTCGTTCGCCGTCACCCGGCCCGCCATAGCCGTGATGCGGTGCAGCGCATCCTCCGTGATCGCGGCGACGCGCGGGCAGTAATACTCGCCTAAGGTCAAATTCGCGATCCGCCAATCCACCAGGGCAATGTATTTCGCCAGCATATCCCCGAATCCCGCCGATTTCAGCTCCGCCGGTGCTTTTGCGAGAATCTCGGTGTCGCCGATGATCACCGAGGGGGCGTGGCAGGGGATGGTCTTCTTGAAACCGTCCTGCGTGATGGGCGCGCAATCGGAGGCGAAGCCATCCATCGAAGGCGCGGTGGCGAAGATCGCGAAAGCCCTGCCCGCCCGGAATGAGGCCAGGCGGCAGATGTCGTTGAGCGAACCGCTGCCCACCGAGAGCACCCCTTCAACGTTTTTGCAAAGGTCGGCCAGCGTATCGACCTCGCGCATATCCGCCACACGCAGGTCACCGAATAACTTCAAATCATATTCGAAACCGCCCACTTTGAGGGTTTCGAGAATGCCCTCCGACGCCCGGAGGGTATTTTCATCCGCCACGACCAGTATTTTACGCGGGAAGGCGTTCGCCGCGAGGATTTCAGCCGTTCGCTCGAGCAGCGCCGGGCCAATTTCCACCGCCATATTCCCCAGCCTATGCGGTCGCCCGCAGGGGCAATTTTGCAGGTTCTCTTCAATGCCCGTTATGTTCATAATTCCACCCCTCAATGGTGCGCACATGCGCTTAAATCTTTTGTATCATACGCCGGTTTTTCGGGATTGTCAAGCGGAAAAAGCAAAATATCGCTTGATTTGCGCATTGCGTTGTGCTATGATAATTTTATTCGACGCGCGGCGCAGGACGGCCAAAAATAGCGATATTTTTCCCCGGCATGCTTCGCAGCGCACATTATAATAAGGAGCAATGAGCATGTCAACCATTGAAGTCAAAGGCCTTGTTAAGCGTTTCGGGAAATTCACGGCGTTGGACGGCGTGGATTTGCGGGTGGAACCCGGCCAGGTGCACGCCTTCCTCGGCCCAAACGGCGCTGGCAAGACCACCACCATCCGCTGCATCCTCGGCACGCTGCGCGCGAGCGAAGGCAGCGTCCAGCTCTTTGGCAAGGACGCCTGGAAGGACGCCGTGGAATTGCATAAACGCCTCGCCTTTGTACCGGGTGACGTCAACCTCTGGCCAAACCTCACGGGCGGCGAGGTTATCGACCTGTTCCTCTCACTGCGCGGTGAAAAACCCGACGCGGCTCGGCGGGCGAATTACCTCAAGCGCTTCGAGCTTGATCCCGCGAAAAAGTGCCGCGCCTACAGCAAGGGCAATCGGCAAAAGGTGGCGCTCGTCGCGGCGCTCGCGGCCAACGCGGAGCTGTATATCTTAGACGAACCCACCAGCGGCCTGGATCCCTTGATGGAGAAGGTGTTTCAGGACTGCGTTGAAGAATTGCGCGCGCAGAAAAAGAGCCTGCTACTTTCCAGCCATATACTGAGCGAGGTTGAAAAGCTTTCCGACAGGATCAGCATCATCCGCGAGGGCAAAATCGTGGCCTGCGGTTCGCTAGCGGAGCTTTCGGCCCAGGCGGGCGGGGAATCGCTGGAAAAACTCTTCCTGCAGACGTACGAAGGGAGGTAGGCGCTATGCTGCTGCGTTATTGCCGCCTGATCGTCAAGCGGGAACGCGTGACCAGCCCTGTCTGGCTGCTCTGCCTTGCGGGCTGCGCTTTCGCGTTCGCTCCCCTGTTCCAAAACCTGTTCCCCACCGCGAAAGATTTGCAATCCATCGCGGTGACAATGAATATCCCCTCAATGGAAGCGCTCATCGGCCCGGTCTACGGCCTTGAAGCCCTGACCCCAGCCATGGTCATGGCGCAGGAATGCCTGCTCTGGTTTTGCCTGACAATTGCCATCATGAACATCTTCTTCATCGTGCGCCACACCCGGGGCGACGAAGAACTGGGCCGCCATGAGGTGCTGCGCTCACTGCCAGTGGGCAGGCAGACCGGCGCCGCAGCCGCGCTGCTGGGTGCCGTGGCGCTCAACGCCGCGATCTCCCTGGTCACCGCGCCGCTTCTCCTTTTGACCCGCATCGGCGGCATGACCGCCGACGGAGCGTTCACCTATGCCCTGGCCATGGGCGTACTGGGTATCTTCTTCGCAGCGGCAACGCTGCTGATATGCCAGTTGTTCAGTTCCGCGCGCGGAGCAATGGCCGCTTCGTTCGCGCTGCTGGGCGTCTGTTTCATGCTGCGCGCCGTGGGCGATATGCGCGGGAACGCGTTGTCGCTCATCTCGCCCCTGGGCCTGGTGTTGCAGGTCTACGCTTTCTATGAAAACAACCTTTTGCCGCTGCTCATCTTGCTGGCCGAAGCCGCCGTCGCTGCGGGCGCGGCCTTTCTCATCGGAAGGCGGCGCGACCTTGGCGAGGGCGTAATCCCCGCGCGCAAGGGCAAGGGGGTAGCCTCTCCCCTTCTGCTTTCACCGCTTGGCCTGGCCTGGCGGCTGATGCGCGGCACTTTATTGGGGTGGGCCATAGCTATGTTCGCGCTGGGCGGTATGTATGGCGCGGTGATCGGCGAAATGGAGAACTTCCTTTCAAGCAACGACATGTTCAAGCAACTGGTTGCGACCATTGGCAGCGGCGACAGCCTCGTCAACAGCTTCATCGCGATGCTGAACCTGATTATGGGCATGATCGCGGCCATTCCGGTGATCAACTGCGTCAACCGCCTGCGCAGCGAAGAGAAGCACGGCAGGCTGGAGCAATGCTACGCCCGAGCCGTGCCGCGCACAAAGATGATGCTCTGTTTCTTGTTGTTGGCGTTTGCGGCCAGCATCATCATGCCGCTCTGCAGCGCGCTGGGGCTATACGGGCTCGGGCACGGGGCAGTTGATTTGGAGTTCGCGGCGTTCTGCAAGGGGGCGCTGGTCTATGCCCCGGCACTCTGGGCCTTCATCGGTCTGAGTGCACTGCTGAACGGCCTGCTGCCCAGGGGTACCGCGCTGGTCTGGGCACTTTATGGGTTTATGTTCTTCGTCAATTACATCGGCCGGATCGCCCTGCCCGAAAAAGCCCAGGAAGTCGCCGCCAAGCTCACCCCCTTTGGGTATATCCCACAGCTGCCTGTGCAGGCGTTTGAGATCGCGCCACTGGCCGTGCTGACGGCAATTGGGCTGGCGCTAACCGGGGCCGGGCTATACGGTTACCGGAAAAGGGATATAGGATAAAGGCGCTAATTAATCTCGATAAACAGGAGGTTCCAATGAAAATTTGTGTGTGCGATACTCCGGAGGCGCTCGGCGCTGCGGCGGCGGCGCGTGCCGCAAGCATCCTCAACGGCGCGATTGAACGCTGCGGCGGCGCTCGCATGGTACTCTCGACCGGCGCTTCGCAGTTCCCCTTCTTCGCGGCGCTGGCGCGGCACCCCATTGATTGGAGCCGAGTAGAGGTTTTTCACCTCGACGAATACATCGGCATTGACGACCAGCACATCGCCAGCTTCCGCAAATACCTCAGAGAGCGCTTCGTCAGCGTGCTCAACCCCGGCAAGATGCACTATGTCAACGGTGAGGGAGACGTGGAGGCCAACATCGCGGCGCTTTCGGCCGAGGTGCTCCGTGCGCCCATCGATTTGGGGATGATCGGCATCGGCGAAAACGGGCACCTCGCCTTCAACGACCCGCCGGCTGATTTCGATTCCGAAGCAGTCTACAAGATCGTGACGCTGAACGAAGCCTGCAAGGCACAGCAAGTGCGCGAGGGCTGGTTCGCCACCCCGGCGGATGTGCCGCCCACCGCGATATCAATGACGGTTCGGCAGATCTTGAAATGCGCAGCCATCCTTTCGGTGGTGCCGCACGCCGTGAAGGCCAACGCGGTCCGCGATACGGTGCGCAGCGAGGTCAGTAATCTGCACCCTTCCACGGCCTTCCGGCTGCACAGCGACGTCACGCTCTATCTTGACACGGCCTCCGCCGCGAAGCTGAGTGCGCAAGAACTTGCGCAATACGCGTAGAAAGGGTTGTTTTATGTTCAACGGGCTTGGCTGCAACCTTGGGAATCTTTCAAGACTGTCAGACGCGAAAAGCCGGTCGATCAGCCCCGAAAACTTCACAGGCGAAAAGGGGCGCGGCGGCTTAGCCGAAGAGGGAACGGGCGGTCTGGCCGCGCGGGAACTGGGCGTAGGCTGGAAGATTTCGCCCAGCGTCCGGATCGCTGCTGGCGAATGCTTTGAACTGGCCAATATCGTCGGTCCCGGTGCGGTGCAACACATCTGGATGACCCCCACAGGCCATTGGCGCTATGCCATCCTCCGTATTTTTTGGGAGGATAGCGTACGCCCTTCGGTCGAATGCCCGGTCGGCGATTTTTTCGCCAGCGCCTATCAGGGCGGCGAATACGCGCCGCTGGCGTCGCTGCCGGTCTGCGTCAACCCCGCGAGCGGACTGAACTGCTATTGGGAGATGCCCTTCCGCAGGCGCTGCCGCATCACGCTTGAAAATATCGCAACCGAAAGCATGGTTTTATATTATCAGATTGATTACACGCTAACGGATGTACCGGAGGAATGTGCCTATTTCCATGCGCAGTTCCGGCGGGTGAATCCCCTGCCCTATAAAGATGTATACACCATCCTTGACGGCGTCACCGGCAAGGGCCAGTATGTAGGCACTTACATGGCCTGGGGCGTAAACAACAGCGGCTGGTGGGGCGAGGGCGAAATCAAGTTTTACCTTGACGGCGAGGAATATCCCACGATCTGCGGCACCGGTACGGAGGACTACTTCTGCGGCTCCTATAATTTTGACGTGAACGGTCAGTACCGCGAATTCTGTACGCCCTATGCCGGTATGCCCAGAGTCATTCGTCCGGATGGGCTATACAACTCGCAGCAACGGTTTTCGCTCTATCGCTGGCACATTTGCGACCCGATCCGCTTCGACGAAGGCCTGCGTGTGACGATTCAGGCGCTGGGCTGGCGCAGCGGCGGGCGGTATCTGCCCTTACAAGACGATATCGCCTCTGTCGCGTTCTGGTATCAGACCCTGCCCGCGCCGGAATTCCCGCCCCTGCCCGAAGCGGATATGCTTGAGATAAAATAGGTGATGCGAAACAGCGGGCAATTGAAGACTCCGACAGCCCCCGTCACGCGTAGACCGCAGGCAACCATATTTTGAGCGCCTGCCATGCCGTATACAGCCCGTAGGAGAGAAAATCGCCAACAAGGCCAAGCAGGTTTTGCGGCGGCGCGGAAGACAGCAGCGTGGTCGGGAAGCCGTAGATGTCCGTCTCTTCGCGCAGGGCCGCGCCGTTGCACTGGCTTTCCGGTATGCCGAACCGGTAGTGGCGGTAAGAACTGTTCTCAATAAACGGAATATACCGCGCGCGTGAAAGGTCAATCGTCTGGCCGTTTGCGTCTCTTGGCCCAGCCACGATTTTGACATCAGCGCGGGGCGCGCCGCCGATCGTCGTCTCGCGATCCTCAATCGCCCAGACGCCTTCCTTACAGGTGATCCCGCTCAAATCAACGCCGACGACGGCGCTGTAGCTGTTGCGCACCAGGACGCCGACGCGCAAATTCCCTTCGGTTGTGCACTTTTCAAAGACCAGGCCAGCGCAATCGTCGTCGTTATCCAGATAAAACCCGCCCTGCACGCTGCTGTTGGCCTTCACATTGCGATATGTCTGGGTTTTGCCCGTGTTGACACCGAGCACATTCACCGCGCCGCGCAGCCCGCCGACGCATGTCACATCTTCAATCAAAATCCCCGAGCCGAACACGCGCAGCGGAAAATCGACCCGCAGCCCGGCGTTGATCGTCAGGTTTTTCACCGTCACGTCGTTTCCTTGAATGGTGAGTACGTCGCATTTGTTGCCGTAGTCGGCAAAATAGAACGGCTCCAGCGCCAGCACCGCGCCCCTGCCGCGCCCCTGTATGGTGACATTGTCAACGGTGATGCTGTTGGTCCACCCCACCGGGCGGGTAAACACCCTGCCCTCGATTTCCACGGTTCCGCCGGGCATGGCCGCCTCCACCGCCTGCTGAAAACTGCCATCAAACGCAGTGCCGTTGACGTAAAGCGAACCTCCGCCTGTTCCGCCCGCCGCACGGACAGGCAGGCTGAGGGGTACCAACAACATCATCAGTGCAACCGCTGCCGCCGCTAGTTTTTGAAGCTTACTCATATTGATTGACTCCTGTCT
>JAVBOZ010000018.1:0-2912 GCA_031549985.1 Oscillospiraceae bacterium
GACGGTTCGGCGCTGATTTGCAGCGTGCAAATGTATGGCGGCATGTGGCTGACTGCAGGTGATGAATACGAAGGCTACATAAAAGGCTCCAAAGAAAAAGTGAAGCCGTTGGACGCGGCCTTTGATGAGGCCTATTTTCAAGCACTCTGGGATGGCGCGAAACCGACCTTAAGCGCCAAGGCATTCCTTGCCACCGAGCAGCGGATTCCGGGCGTGGGCAACGGTGTGTTGCAGGATATCCTTTGGAACGCGGGGCTCCACCCCAAGCGCAAGCTGCAAAGTATGGGCGAGGCCGAACGGGCAAGGTTATACGATAGCCTGAAATCAACGCTGCAAAATATGTGCGACCTCGGCGGGCGGGATACCGAGAAAGACCTGTTCGGCAACGCAGGCGGGTATAAGACTGTGCTTTCTGCCAAGACCGTGGCGCTGCCCTGCATCGCCTGCGGCGGCGGGCTTGTGCGCGAGGCGTATATGGGCGGAAACGTCTATTATTGCCCGCATTGCCAGGTGAAAGGATGAACCCCGCGCGCATGAATACACATAGCGCCTGCTCCCCGGAAAGGAAGGAGCAGGCGCTATTTTTGATTTGTTCAGTAAAAAGCTATTCGGTCGTCTCCGCCGGGGCTGTCGTCTCGGCCCAAGGTGTGCCGTCGTCGTTTCCCCAGACGGTGATATGAATCTCCTTGCCCTTGGGGTAGCCTGCGCCGATGGTCTCAATCACAGACGCCACGTGCCCGGCCATTTGACTGCCATCGTTTTCCTTAGAGGCCGGGGAAAGCACAACGACAAAACCAAGCGTCTCCAGGTCCTTGCGTACCTTGGTGAACTCCTTGCCGATGATGCCGGGCAGTTCGATTGGCGCGGGACCGTCACTGACAGTCAATGAGATGACGGAGCCTTTTTCGGCACTGCCATTTGCCGAAGGATTCTGGGCGATGACCTCCCCCTGCGGAATCGTGTCGTCATATTTCTTTTCGCCGATGGTGATGTTGAATTCGTCCGCATATCGCCCGATGACAGTGTCGGCTTGCTCCCCCACGAGCGCCGGTATCGGCAGCATGGTTTTGCTGGAGGCAAGCACGGTTGTGTTCGTTGCAGTTTTTTGCGGTGAAAAAATATTATCAAAAGCTTCGGACATTTGATCGCGGAAAAAAACTGCCATAATCACGACCGCGAACACGAGGCCGATGGAGATGATGATTGCCGCAGTGCGCAGGGCGATTACGCCGCCGGAGGCAGGCTTTTTTTCCTTCGGCTTCTTACTGCTGGTATTGCCGGCGGCGGGAGGCGTCGCGGCGGGGCGCGGTGGAGGTGGCTGCGGATGCTGGGGGGGAAGCGGACGCGCTGCTGCGGCTGCGGCAGCAGGGGAGGCGGAAAGTTCCGCCCGAAACTGTTCCATCGTGCGCGTGCGGTCTTCCGGAAACACCTGCATGGCGTTGATCAGCGCATTGATCACATAGGCCGGGATGCGTTCGGCAAACTGGGCGGGAACCATCAGCCGGTCGTTGTGGCGGCGGGAGACTGCGTCTTCCGGGTCGGAACCGATGAGGGTTCGGTAACACACTGCCGCGAAGGCGTAAATGTCCGTCCAGACGCCCTGTTGGCCGTTTAGGCCGTATTGTTCCAGCGCAGCGTAACCGTCGGCCAGATCAGCTGTCAGGTCACCGTGGGCGGTTTTTGCCTGCCAGATGCTGAAGCCGCTGATGCGAATCTTGCCATCGTTGCCAAGCATCAGCGTGTTGGGCGAAATGCCCCGGTGCAGCACTCCCTGGCTGTGGAGGTTCCCCAAAGTGGAAAGAACCGGCATCAGGAGCGAGCGGGTACGCTCCCAGGTGAGGCAACCCATTTTGCCCCGCAGGAGAAATTCCCGCAGGGTGATCCATTCCATGTGGTCATAAATAGCATAAATCGTGTTGTTTTCTTCAAAGACATCCGTCACGGCGATCAGAGCGGATAGCCCGCGCAGTCTTTGCAGCTTGCGCCAAAGCTCCAGAAAATTCTGTGCGCAGTCGCGCCACACCGTCTCGCAGCCCTGCATCACCCGGAGGAAGGGTTGGCCTTCCTGCCGCTGCGCAATCGCTTCGGGCAGAAATTCGCGGATGTAAACGGGCCGCTGCGCCTGGCAGTCAAAGCCGATGTAGGTTGCGCCGTCGCCATTGTGTTCTTTCAGGCTACCTACCGCATAGCGCGCCTGCGCCAGCGATGTGCCCAGGGGTAAAAAGGGAGCAGGCTGCGTGAAGAACGCCGGGCTGCCGCAGGCTGGGCAGGTTGTATTCCCGTCGAGCGGCTTCATGCAGCTGGGGCAGCGTAAATAGCTGTTTCCCATTGCGTCCACTGCCATGTCACCTCCTAACACAATTTGCCTTGTTAATTAACACCATAATAGCATAAATGCTATGGATTGTCAATCGAAATCAAAACCCGACCCGCGCGGCGCACAGGTCAGGTTTTATTACGCTTGGAACAAAGATGAATACAAGCCACTGTTGGCGCTAATGAAGCTTCATACGATGCGGTATTCGAGCCAACGCCAGCCTTTATTCACCTTCCACCTGCTGGCCGATGATCTTATCGAGGTTATCTACGCAGTGGCGGCAGATTTTGTAACCGGCGTATTCGATCATGCCGTCTGAACTGCCGCAGAAAGTGCAGGCGGGCATGTGCTTGCGAAGAACGATGCGGTCGCCTTCCATGGATATCTCCAAAGCGTCTTCTTTATCGTTTACTTTGAGCATCCTGCGATATTCTTTTGGAATTACTATACGGCCTACTTCATCAATCCCTCTGACAATACCAGTCGTTTTCATACTTTTGCTTCCTCATTTCTCCTGTCGTTTTTTGGCAATTCTGAATTTAACACATTAACTGGTGTGCAACGACAGTATACCATATTTTGCTACAAAAAGGAA
>JAVBOZ010000068.1:0-10768 GCA_031549985.1 Oscillospiraceae bacterium
AGGGTAAAGCGAAAAACTTCGAAATTTTTCGCTTTTTCGCTCTGCATGTTTTATGGATACTGCGCTTCAAATCATAACTCTTCTTTTCAAGAAAAAACGCCTTGGGCGAGCGTCCATCGGGCCGCCTTCTCCGCCGCCTGAAACAGATCTTCACGGCAGGTTCGCCGCAGCTTCTCCAAGGGCTGCGGCGTTTTGGTTGCCGCGAACAGCTCCGCAAACCCCGCTTGCGTGAGCGCCGCCGACATCCAGGCGACTGAAGAGCGCCGCGCCGCCGCCATAGTGATCCGCCGGGGGAGCTTGAGGCTTCCGGTGGGGTGCTTTTGACTTGCATCTGACTTGCATTTTGCAAGTTTTTATTCGAATTTACCGGATGCACCGGAAAACACCAACCCGCCTGTAATCCTTGATTATCAAGGATTACAGGCGGGCCAAGCGTTTGCGCGAAAGTTCATTTTGGTGCGGCTAACAGGAATCGAACCTACACCCTTTCGGACTGGATCCTAAATCCAGCGCGTCTGCCAGTTCCGCCATAGCCGCGTCTAGCTGATTTGCATACCATTCAAATTGGCGGGGAACGCCCGTGCATCCCCCGCCAAAAGTTACGCATGCCTGCGTTTACTCCGGGATGAGTACGCCGTATCCGCCGCCGTGCCTGCGATACACCAGGTTGACGGTATCCGTTTCGGCGTTGAGGAAGAGATAAAACTGGTGCCCCAACAGGTTCATTTGCAGAATCGCCTCGTCAACATCAATGGGCTTGAGCGGAACGGACTTGGTTCGCACGAGATTGAACTCCGTCTCCTCCTCCACGGTGGGTTCTGAATCCGCAAAATCGGAGAGCTGAGCGGAACGGATGCGCTTTTCGAGCCTCGTCTTGTTTTTGCGCAACTGGCGCACCAGCGCATCCACGCAGGCATCCAAAGCGTCGTTGATTTGCTGAGCGCTTTCCTCCGCGCGAATCACAAGGCCCTGGTAGCTTACGGTGACCTCCACCGATACGATGTTTTTTTGCGCCGTGGCTGTGATTTTGCTTTCCGCCTGATCAGCGCCCTGACCCAGGAGGCGTTCAATTTTGGCCAGTTTTTTCACTGCGTGCTCTTGAAAAGCGGGGCCTGCTGCGCACTTGCGCCCGACAACGGTCATCTTCATGGAAAATTCTCCTTTCCCATTTTGGTACCTTCAGTATACTACACTTCTGTGAAAAAGAAAAGCATATTTTATGAAGAAACCAAGAAATATTATAAGACCGCTTCCGCGTGCCGTGTTGCGTGGCAGCTGATGTTGATGCTCACCGGGAGCCCCGCGATGTGCGTCGGCGCAGCTTCCACCGCCGCCCAAAGGGCCGTCGTCCGCCCGCCAAAGCCCTGCGGGCCAATGCCCAGCCGGTTAACCTCCGTCAAAATGCGGTCTTCGAGGGCGGCGTAGAAGGGGTCTTCGCTGCGCTGCCCGGCGGGTCGGCAAAGCGCCTGTTTGGCCAGCAGGGCGCAGGATTCGAAGTTGCCGCCGACGCCTATGCCCAATACGATCGGCGGGCAGGGGTTGCTTCCGGCCATGCGTACGCTTTCCAATATAAAGGCGAGGATCTCGTCTTCCCCGGCGGCGGGGGTCAGCATTTGCAGGCGGCTCATGTTTTCGCTGCCGAAGCCCTTGGGGATGACAATCAGCCGCAGGCGGTCGCCCGGCACCAGGCGCAGGTGCACCACCGGCGGGGTGTTGTCGCCGGTGTTGACGCGCCTCAGAGGATCCGCCACAACCGAACAGCGCAGATAGCCTTCCTTATACCCCTTGGCGACGCCGCGATGGAGCGCCAGCTCAAAATCGCCGCCGGTTAGATGAAGATCCTGTCCCAGTTCCGCGAAGATCACCGCCATGCCGGTATCCTGGCAGATGGGCAGGCTCAGCGCTTCGGCTGCGTCGAGGTTCCGCAGCAGGTCGCCAAGAACTTCCTTGGCCAGCGGTGCGTCCTCTTCCTGTTCCGCCCGGGCGATGCGCTCGCGCAGAAACTCCGGCGGGTGCAGGTTTGCCTGAACGCAAAGCTCCGCCACGGTTTGTTCTACGGATGCAATATCCAGTTCGCGCAAGAAAAAGCCCCCTTTTGTGGCAAGCGTTCGTCACGCACCAAAGCCGTGCCATCAAGTGATAACAATTATAGCAGTGACAAAGGGGGATTGTCAACCCCGCCGCGATCAAGTGCATCATCCGCAGTAAATATAAATCGCGTCTCGCAGAAATTCGGTGCAGCCGACAGCGAGCTTTTCGTAGTTGGCTTTGAACCGCTCGTCGGCAACGTACATTTCGCCCAAACCCCTGTGGTATTCGCTGCTGTATTTGGGATAGAAGACGCACAGCCACTGGCGGTGCAAGTCGCAGGCCTTTTGCGCCAATTCCCCGGCGGGGTCGCCGGTGTCAAACGCGGCCTTTAGCGTCTGTTCCAACGCTAAGCGGAGTCTTTCGCCCTCGTCGTATTGCGCCTGCGTCAGGCCCTTCAGTTGCGCGTTGGCAGCATCGACGGCGGCTTCGCCATACTTGGCGCGAATTTCCGCGCCGTATTTTTGCTCGTTCTCCTCAATGAGCGATCGCTTGAATCCCTCAAATTTTTCTGCATTTTCCATGGTGGTCTCTCCTTTCATGACGGCGATGGATTTTGTTACATTGCGGATCAACGCGTCCAGCCTTTCCCGTTTGATGTGAAGCTCGGCGAGATGGGCCGCGAACGCGGCTGCCCTGTTAAATTCAGGCGCAGCCAACAGCGTTTTTATGTCTTCCAGCGAAAAGCCAAGTTCCCTATAAAACAAAATTTGCTGCAGCGCATCCACTTGCGCCTGCCCATAGATACGGTAGCCGGAAGAAGCAACACGCTTCGGCTTTAACAGGTCGATTTCGTCATAGTACCGCAGCGTGCGAGTGCTGACCCCTGACATCTTCGCAAGCTTGTTAATTGTATATTCCATCTTTACGATCCATCCTTTTCAAGTTTTACGTTTACCTTCGCAATAACATTATAAACTATTACGCAAGGTCAAAGTCAACACATTTTGAAAAATTTTCTTGACAGCAAGCATTTTCTCTGCTATACTATATCATATTCTGCCGAAGACAGCTGGCGCCGGGCAACCGGTATATAAGGGTCGCCTTGACCCCGCCCGCCGAGGGGACGCATCGCATCGCCTTTCAGTTGACAGGTATTGCGCGTTCTCTGCCCTTTTGGCAGGGGGCTTTTTTTGTTATTTGCCCCGCTTAGTACGAAACCGAAACGAGGTGAAACGAACACATGCCAAGCAAAAAAATTCTGGAGCAAAAGCAGCAAGCAGTCGCGGAACTGGCTGAAATTCTGAAGAACGCCGTGACGGGTGTACTGGTGGAGTACAAGGGAATCAGCGTCGCAGATGACACGAAGTTGCGCAACGACCTGCGCGCCGCCGGTGTCAAATACGCCGTGGTGAAGAACACCCTGCTGAAGCTTGCGGCCGAGCAGACCGCGCTGGAAGAACTCAGTCCCTTCCTCAGCGGCACCACCGCTCTGGCCACCAGCGAAAGCGATTACGCCGCCGCTGCCCGCATCCTCTCAAAGTTTGCGACGACCAGCAAGACCTTTAAGTTGAAGACCGGCTTTGTCGATGGCAAAGTTATCAGCGAATCGAAGCTGGAGGCCCTGGCAAAGCTGCCCTCCCGCGAGGTGCTGCTGGCGACGGTCTGCAACGCCTTCCAGGCGCCGATCGCCTCCTTCGCCCGCGCGGTGCAGGCCGTGGCGGATCAAAAGGCCGAAGCGGCCTGACAGCAAAATTTGCGTCCCTGTATTTTTATGAAATGAACTGGAGGAAAAACATATGGCATCCGAAGCTATCACCAATGTGCTTGAAATCATCAAGACCATGTCCGTTCTGGAGCTTTCCGAGCTCGTCCACGCCGTGGAAGAGGAATTCGGCGTCTCCGCCGCCGCCGCTGTGGCTGTTGCAGCCCCCACGGAAGCCGCCGCCGTCGAGGAAGAGCAGACCGAGTTTGACGTTGTTCTGACCGAAATCGGCCCCAACAAGATCCCCGTGATCAAGGTTGTGCGCGAGCTGACCGGTCTGGGTCTGGCCGACGCGAAGGCCGTCGTTGACGGCGCGCCCAAGGCCGTGAAGGAAAAGATCTCGAAGGAAGACGCTGAAGCCGCCAAGGCCAAGCTGGAAGAAGTCGGCGCGAAAGTCGAAATCAAGTGAGTACGCGTACAATTTATATCAAGCGTTTTAACCAAAAGGGGAGTAGCTTACTATTCGCTGTCAACAATACCGCCACTTTGTGGCTGGCAGCGAACCTGACGCGGTTAGGAAGCAAGACCTTTTGGCGGAGGATATCTCCGCCAAAAGGTCTTTATTTATACGCTTAAAGAAAGGAATATACCATGCGTTTTTACCTTGAAGAAATCGCTTCCGTATTTTCGCAGACGCAGAGCGGCATCCAGGGCCTGAGCGCCGAAGAGGCCGCTGCGCGGCTGGCGCGGGACGGCAAGAACAAACTGGCTGAGGCCAAAAAAGATTCCCTCCTCATGCGTTTCCTTTCCCAGCTTAAAGATCCCATGATCCTGATCCTGATCGGGGCGGCGGCCATTTCGGCTGTGCTGGCCGTGATCGACAAAGAGTTCCCCGCCGACGTGCTGATCATCCTGATCGTCGTCATCATCAACGCGGTGCTGGGTGTCTATCAGGAGAGCAAGGCGGAGGCCGCCATTGAGGCGCTGCAAGAGATGAGCGCCGCCACCAGCCACGTGCTGCGCGACGGGCAGGTGCAGACCGTCAAGAGCGAAGACCTCGTGGTGGGCGACGTGATTTTGCTGGAGGCAGGCGACGCCGTGCCTGCGGACGCGCGTATCTTCGAATGCGCCAGCATGAAGATCGAAGAGGCGGCGCTGACGGGCGAATCAGTCCCCGTCACCAAAATGATTGATAAGCTCCTGCCGAAGGAGAACGACGACGTTACGCTGGGCGACCGCAAAAACATGGTATACATGGGCTCTTCCGTCGCCTATGGGCGCGCGCGCGCGGTCGTCACCGCCACGGGAATGGGCACGGAAATGGGCAAGATCGCCGACGCAATCGCACATGCCGAAGAGGGGCAGACCCCGCTGCAAATCAAGCTCAACCAGTTGAGCAAAATACTGACCTGGCTGGTGCTGAGCATCTGCGTATTCATCTTTGGGTTCAACATCATTCGCAATTACATCACGCACGGCGACCCGGGCAGCCTTGAGAACCTGCTTTCCTGGTTCATGATTGCCGTCAGCCTGGCCGTGGCCGCCATTCCGGAGGGCCTGGTGGCCGTGGTCACCATCGTGCTTTCCATCGGCGTGACGAATATGAGCAAGAAAAACGCGATCATCCGCAAGCTCACTGCGGTGGAGGCACTGGGTTGCGCCCAGATCATCTGCTCGGATAAGACCGGCACCCTCACCCAGAACAAGATGACCGTGGTGGATCATTACTGCCCGGACGACAGCGCCGAAGCGGGGCTGGCCGCAGCGATGGCCCTCTGTTCAGATGCGGAGATCAACGAGGACGGCGGCACGACCGGCGACCCGACGGAGGTCGCTCTGATCAATTACGCACTCGCCCTTTCACAGCCGAAGCAAGAATTAAAGGATAAATACCCGCGCGTCGGCGAAGCGCCGTTTGATTCGATGCGCAAAATGATGAGCACGGTGCATCAGGAAGAGGGCGGCGCGGTGACGCAATACACCAAGGGCGCGCCCGACGAGTTGCTCAAGCGTTGCACAAACATCGCAACGGCGCAGGGCGTCGTGCCGCTGACCCAGGCGCATAAAGACGCGATTCTCGGCGAAAACAAGCGCATGGCCTCCAAGGCTCTGCGTGTGCTGGCGGCGGCTGAACGCCGTTGGGACGCTCCCCCGTCTTCCTTCGAAGCGGAGGATTTGGAAGAAAATCTGACCTTTATGGGCCTCGTGGGCATGATTGACCCCGTGCGCCCTGAGGTCAAGGACGCCATTGCCGAATGCAGGCAGGCGGGCATCAGGCCCATTATGATCACCGGCGACCATCTTGACACCGCCATGGCCATCGCCGCGGAGCTGGGCATTCTGGAAGAAGGACGCAAGGCGATCACCGGCGCGGAACTCAGCGCCATTGGCGACGAGGTCTTTGCCGAAACCGTGGGCGATTACGCAGTCTATGCCCGCGTACAGCCGGAGCACAAGGTGCGAATCGTCAACGCCTGGCGCAAGCAGGGGATGTCCACCGCCATGACGGGCGACGGCGTCAACGACGCGCCTTCCATCAAGAGCGCCGACATCGGCGTGGGCATGGGCATCACCGGCACCGACGTCACCAAGAACGTCGCCGACTTGGTGCTGGCCGACGACATCTTCGCAACCATCGTCTCCGCCGTGGGCGAGGGGCGGCGCATCTATACCAACATTCGCAAGACGATCCAATTTCTGCTGGGTTCCAATCTCAGCGAGGTGCTTTGTATCTTCTTTGCCTTTTTGCTGAACAACGTGATCCTGCTGCCGGTCCATCTGCTTTGGATCAACCTTGTGACGGACTGCTTCCCGGCTCTCGCACTGGGGATGGAAAAGCCGGAACACGACATCATGCGGAAAAAGCCGCGCAGTTCCAAGGATGGCATCTTCTCCAACGGCGTGGGCGGAGATATTCTCTATCAGGGCGTTCTTGTGACAATTTTGACCATGATCGCCTATTTCATCGGCGAATATCTGCAGAGCGATCGCGAAGGATTTCGCATGGCCTTCACCGGCCTGACCGAATCGCACGCGGCCGAGGGCATGACCATGGCCTTTGTGACCATGAGCATGTGTGAGATTTTCCACTCGTTCAACATGCGCTCACAGCGCGGTTCGGTGATCACCATGACGATCAAGAGCGGCTCCAACGTCTGGCTCTGGGGTTCCATGGCGCTTTCGCTCCTGCTGACCACCACGGTCGTCTTTATCCCCTTCCTGCGCGATGCCTTCAATTTTGCCGAGCACTTTACGCTCACCGAGTACTTCATTTCCATGGCGCTTGCGTTCTGTGTGATCCCGATTGTCGAGGCGGTGAAGTTCTTCCAACGGCGGCTGACGAAAAGGTAAGCAGCTTCTCGTATTACACAAAGACGAAAGGGCACGTCGTGTATGCGCATCCTTCATGTGCTCCCGGGGCTGGGGGCGGCAGGCGCGGAGACCTTCGTCCGCAACCTCTGCCTCGGCCTGCGGGACGAAGGCGAAATCCAGCAGGAGATTGCTATCTCCACCTTGCCGGAGCAGTTCTATGAACCCGAGCTCCGGCAGGCGGGCTTCGCCATCCACCGCACAGCGGAATTCGCGGGCCCGCGCGGGCTCATCGCGCATGTGCGGGCGCTGCGCCGCCTGCTGCGCAAGGCGAAGAAAGACGGCGCACCCTACGACGTCGTCCACTGCCACATGGATTATCTCAACGGCTTCAATCTGTTTGCCGCCCGGCGGGCCGGTGTGCGGCGGCGCATCTGCCACAGCCACATCGCGCTGAGCCAAGCCCAGCGGCCCTCGCGGGCGGCGCGTATTTATCGCGCGGTCATGCGCGGGTGGATCCGCCGATTTGCCACGGACTGTTTCGCCTGCGGCCCGGAGGCGGCGGTGGCTATGTATCCCTGGTTGGCGGAGGGGGCAGCCGTGGTGATTCCAAACGGCATCGCGCTGGGGCGCTTCACCGCCGCCTTGGCGGATCCCGCTCTGCCGCAGCGTAAGCGCGCGGAACTTGCGCTGCCCGCCCGGGCCAAGCTTTTGATCACCGCAGCACGCATTTCGGAACAGAAGAACCCACTCTTTTTGGTCGATGTTTTGGCTGAGACGGTGCGGCGCTGCCCGGAGGCTCTGCTGCTCTGGTGCGGCACAGGCCATTTGGAGCCGCAGGTTCGTGCGCGGATCGCCGAGCTGGAGATGGAAGATCACGTCCGCTTTCTGGGCAGTCGCCGTGATGTGCCGGAGCTTTTCGCGCTGGCGGAGTGCTTCCTGCTGCCCTCGCGCTGGGAAGGCAGCCCCATCGTTTTGGCTGAGGCTCAGGCGGCAGCGCTGCCCTGCCTTGTCTCCGATCAGGTATCCCGCTTCGCGGACGCGGGCGGCTGTCGCTACTTGTCACTGGATATCGGCCCTGAGGGCTGGGCGCAGGCCTTGTCCGAGGGCCTGCGCAACGGATTTCCAGAAAAAGCCAGCCCCGCGCGTTTGCGGCGGTTCGATATCAACGAAACCTGCCGCCTCTACGCGGAACTACTGCGAAACCCACAGCAATTTCGCTAAAATAGAGCAGGGCATGAATCTGCTTTTGGACAAGAGAACGAAATGAAAAAAACCACTTGACTTCGCCGGCAAAGGCTGGTATACTACAAGTACAGCGAGGGCAGCACGGCGCGCCGAAGCCGCTCTCCAGTCGGTGCTTATGACGGTGAGGTTCCACCCGTTCCCATCCCGAACACGGTAGTTAAGCTCACTCGTGCTGACAATACTTGGCGGGTGACCGCTTGGGAAGATAGGTCAGTGCCGACACCAGAGCCGTCATCCTCATGGATGGCGGTTTTATGTTTGTTCGGGTGCGGTTTCGACTGCACCTTATTTTTAATTCCGCAAAGGGAAAGGAATGCATACATGCCAAAGAAGGTCGGCGTCATTTTGGGCAGCATCAGCGATTGGGAGACCGTCCGCCCGGCAACGGAGTTGCTGCAAAGTCTCGGCATCCCCTTTGAAGCGCATGTCTATTCGGCACACCGCACCCCTGCGCAGGCGGCAGCCTTTGCGCGCGCGGCGCGGGAAGACGGCTTCGGTGTGCTGATTGCGGCGGCAGGCATGGCGGCGCATTTGGCGGGCGCTTTGGCGGCGCAGACTACGCTGCCGGTGATCGGCATCCCGGTGCGGGCTTCATTGGACGGGCTGGATGCCCTGCTTTCAACGGTGCAAATGCCTCCGGGCATCCCGGTGGCGACGGTGGCCGTCAACGGGGCGCACAATGCGGCGATGTTGGCCGCGCAGATTCTCGCGGTGGAAGACGCGGCGCTGGCGGTCGAACTGGACGCACAGCGCATCAAAATGGCCGAAAGCGTCTTGGCGAAGGATTGTGAATTACAGGGGATACTGCCGCAGGCGTAGGCGCGCAAGGCGCGTCTGCGGGCGGCAAATTATATATCCTGGGGAGGTTCCTATGCATTTGACACGCGAGGCGGACAAGCTGCATGAGGAATGCGGCGTTTTTGGCATCTATTCCAACGACGCGAACATCGACGTGGCCGCGGCAACGTATTACGCTCTGTTTGCCCTGCAGCATCGGGGGCAGGAGAGCTGCGGCATCTACGTCAGCGACCGGGGCGTTCCTGTAGGATACAAGAGCGCAGGTCTTGTCAACGATGTGTTTACCAAGGACGTCTTAGCCCGGCTGGGGGAAGGCAAGATGGCGCTGGGGCACGTGCGCTACGGCGCGGCGGGCACGACCAGCAACCGCAACGCCCAGCCGATGCACGTCAACCACTCCAACGGAAGCCTGGTGGTGGCGCATAACGGCAGCATCACCAACGCGGGGGAGCTTCGCCGCCAATACGAGATGGACGGCTGCATCTTCCATTCCACCAGCGACACGGAGGTCATTGCCTACACCATCACGCGCGAGCGCATCAAGTGCGGCTCCATCGAAGAGGCGGTGGGCAAGGCGGTGGGCAGCCTCGAAGGCGCGTATTCCATGGTGCTGATGTCTTCGCAAAAACTGATCGCCTGCCGCGATCCGCTGGGGTTCCGCCCCCTTTGTATCGGGACGTTGGATAGCTCCTACGTGATCGCATCCGAAAGCTGCGCCCTGGACGCCGTTGGCGCGAAGTTCCTGCGCGACGTGGTTCCCGGCGAAATCGTGGTGATTGACGCCGAGGGCCTGCGTTCTCTCACCGACGGCTGCGACGCGGCGCGGCGGAAACATACTTGCATTTTTGAATACATCTATTTTGCCCGCCCAGACTCTGTGATTGACGGCAACGCCGTGCACATTTCACGCGAGAACGCGGGCAAAATTCTGGCTCTCGAATACCCCGTGGGTGCGGACGTCGTCATCGGCGTGCCGGATAGCGGCCTCGACGCCGCCATCGGCTATTCCAAGCAGTCAGGGATCCCTTATGCCATCGGGTTGATCAAGAACAAATACATTGGGCGCACGTTCATTCAGCCCGACCAGGAGGACCGCTCCACCGGTGTGCGCATCAAGCTCAACCCCGTGCCGGCGGTGGTGAACGGCAAGCGGGTGATTCTGGTGGATGATTCGATCGTGCGCGGGACGACCGTGCCGCGCATCGTTCGCCTTCTGCGCGAAGCCGGGGCGACAGAGGTTCACGCGATGAGCGCCGCGCCGCCCTTCCGGCATCCCTGTTATTTCGGCACGGACGTCGACTCGCGCGAGAACCTGCTGGCCAACCAATACGAGACCTACGAGGAGATCGCGGACGCCATCGGCGCGGATTCCGTGGGCTACCTCCCCGTGGAGGAGCTGCGCAAGCTGGTGCGGCCCAAGCAGGGCTTCTGCAACTCCTGCTTTACGGGGGAATACCCTGTGCGCATCCCCAGCGAACCGATGAAATTGAAATTCGAGAAAAAACTGCCGTAAAGGAGACCCTCCATGATCAACAGCGCAAGCGAGAGCTACAAATCCGCCGGGGTGGATATCACCGCCGGTTACAAGGCCGTGGAACTGATGCAGCGTCATATCGCCCGCACGATGACTCCCGGCGTGGTATCCGGCATCGGCGGCTTCGGCGGCCTGTTTGAGCTGGA
>JAVBOZ010000130.1:0-4603 GCA_031549985.1 Oscillospiraceae bacterium
CGGCTTCAAGGAAGGCGACGCCATCGTGGTAAAAAAGATCCCGCCGGAAGACGTTGCAGCAGGCGATATCATTACTTTTGACATGAAAGTGAATAACCAGAACAAGCGTAACAGCCACCGTGTCGTCAAGGTGCTTGACCAGTGGAACGGTGAACCGGGTTTATTCTTCGTTACCAAGGGCGACGCCAACAACGGTGCGGACGATAAACCTGTACCCGGGAAGTCGGTAATCGGCAAAAAAATATTGACGCTGCCTTGGCTGGGCCGACTGATGCGCCTGGCAAAGGCTTACCCAAAGACGTTTATCGCGTGCAGCGCCGCGTTGATTCTCGGGCTGCTTGTGATGTTCTTCTGGCTTTCGCGGCCCAGGAAAAACCCCGCGCCGCAGGCATTGCCAGCGCCGGGAGCGGTTCTGCCGCAGATTGGCCCGGGGCATTCCCCTCAAAATGCACCGCAGTATTACCCGAATGACGCGCAATTTGGCTACGGCACAGCCGAATAAACGCGCTGTTCGCACTTGACATTTCCCTCAAAGCGGAGTACAATAAACAAAATTAAGAAATCTGAATTGGGGGAACCGATATGTTGCTGGAACAGCTTTCGCAGGCGGTGCAGCGCGGGCGAGCAAAGGAAGTCACGGAACTGGTGCAGGCCGGTCTGGCCGAGGGCCTCAGTGCGCAGGAGCTGCTGGATCAGGGGCTGCTGGCGGGCATGAGCGTCATCGGCGAAAAATTCAAGGTGAACGAAGTCTTCGTGCCCGAAGTTCTGATTGCTGCCCGTGCGCTCAGCAAGGGGACGGAGCTGCTGAAGCCCCTGCTGGTCGCCGAAGGCGTCAAGCCGCTGGGTACGGTTATTATCGGCACCGTGCGGGGCGATCTGCATGATATCGGCAAGAATCTGGTGCGTATGATGCTCGAAGGCGCGGGCTTTGCCGTCGTTGATTTGGGAGTTGATGTTGAACCTGAGCAATTCGTTGCCGCCGTGCGCGAACATAACCCAGATGTGCTGGCGATGTCTTCCCTGCTGACCACGACGATGGGCAACCAGCGCCTGGTGGTCGAGGCCCTGGAGGCCGCAGGGCTGCGCGGCAGCGTGAAGATCATGGTGGGCGGTGCGCCCGTCACCCAGACGTTCTGCGACGAGATCGGCGCTGATGGCTACACCCCCGATGCGGCTTCGGCGGCTGATATGGCAAAGACATTCGTGCTGGCCTCATGAGCCCGCAACCGATAGAGACCCTGATTGAACGCGCGTTGGCATTGGGATTTTCCCACGCCGGCGCGCTTGATGCTGCGACGCTGCACCCCCGCGAGGAGGTGCGCGCCATGTGCGCCGCCGACCGTTGCGGGCAATATGGCAGGTGCTGGACATGCCCGCCCCACTGCGGCGAACTGGAGGAAAACCGCCGCCTGTTGACCCGCTACCGCATGGGGCTGCTGGTGCAGACCACCGCCGCGCTGGAAGACGACTTCGATTATGAGGGGATGCAGGCGGCCGGGCAAAGGCAAAAGGCGCTATTTGAGGCCTTTTTGCGGGAGCTGCAGCCGGAATACCCCCATCTGCTGGCGCTGGGGAGCGGCGGCTGCGGGCTTTGCCCCAGCTGCACCTGCCCCGACGCGCCCTGCCGCCGCCCCGAAGACGCCGTGCAGTCGATGGAGGCGTTCGGCCTGGTGGTCAGTGACGCCTGCCAGGCCAATGGACTGCCCTATTATTACGGGCCGGGGACGCTGACGTATACTGGATGCTTTTTGGTGGAGTAGAACAATAGTGTATTGCTTGAAGGAGGTTATTACATGAGACGAATCATTTCCATGCTATTGATTACCGGAATGGTGGCGGCAATTGCGTTAATGGGCGCTACAGCAACCAGCGCTGCGCTTGACGGCGAAAAAATAGCTGAAATTCACGCTCTTGTGCAGGAATATAACCAAACGCATGGCGGGGTTGGCGAATTGAAAGTCACTGTATATCCTGACTCGGAAATAAACGGGCATGATATTTACGTATGTCACATTACCGGCGAAATACGCGGCGCAACCAAAGGCATTGTCTTTCTTGAAGATTGCGGCGTGTTCTGGGCAGCAACGTTGACTGGCACTAACAATGGCGAAGCGATGGTCGCGAGTCCATATAGAGTTGTGGTTTCTGGAACGATCGAAACAACAGGAATTGCCGTCGAAAGCCCATCTATTTATGTCTACCTGCCGAGTGCATACTTGCCGGGAGAGATTTCTTATGTTATGGGGGACCTCATTGTTCGCGATTTTGGCAATGACAACGATCTGTCATTTGATATGGACGGTGGTGTCGTCGATGGAGACCTGTTGGCAGAAACCGCTGACATGGTTCGCATGCGGGGCGGAACAATCAACGGCTCGATTTTCGTCAGTGAGCTTGTGATGGAGGGGAATGCGACCATTAACGCGACCCAATTTGTTTCGCCATACACGCATTTACAGGGAAACGCACGACTCAATCTGCTGCTTGCCAAAACGGTACGTACTCGCATCATCAAAGTTGAGTCTCCCGCAATGATTAACGCTGAGCGCAAATTGAACAATTGCATTTTGGTGACCAGTCAACCGATCGATTATGTTATGGTGAGTGACGATGAATGCATTCTCGAGAAAGAAACATGGACGGTTATTGGCAATGTTGACTTGGGTGCAACCCTCAGGCTAGATAAAACAACGTCGTGCTTAGTTGTTCCGCAGGGCATGAAGCTGACTGTGACGAATCTGTACGCGGAATGCGGAAAAATTGTAGTTGACGGCGAATTGGTTATCATAGGCAACAAGATCATTGGGAGTGATGTAAAAGTTACGGGAAGAAACGCCCAAGCGCTGCTTTCCGATGAAACTCCAGACCCGTCACCTGAGGATGAACAAAACCATTGGTGGGAGGCGTATCCGAGTCTCATTCAATGGATTTTGCGCTGGCTTTGCTTTGGCTGGCTTTGGATGAACTAAACCAGCATTGCGATCTAGCGCTTGTGAGTAGGAGGTATTCTTTCCCATGACCAACGACGAAAAAATCCTGCGCTCCCTTGCCTTTGATTATATTGAGGCCGCCCACGAACCGCGTAACGAGGAGCGCCGCAGGCTTCACATCGCGTCCAACGATCTGCATATGATTCGTCCGGTGGTGATGATTGACGAATTGCCATGGCCGCAGTTGAATTTTGACGGGTCTCTCACCTGCCTTTGCGAAGATAAAGAGCTGCGCGGCGTGGAATGGTTTTTCCGCAGCCAGCTCTATCGCTGGCGCAACATGCCCGCCGATATGATTCTGCGCCCCTTCCTGCCGGTCGGCAAGCGCGTGCGCTCCACTGGCATCGGCATAGAGGCACAGGAGACGACGCTGGCCTCCGGGCAGGCTACGAACATCATTTCACACACCTATAAAGACCTTCTGGAGGAAGAAGAGGCGCTGGAACTGATTCATCCCGCAGTGCTGGAATATGACCGGGCGGGCACGATGGCCGAATGGACGAAGCTTGGTACCGTGGTGGGGGATATTCTGCCCCTGCGGCTTTGCGGCATCGGCGGCTGCCACGTCGCCAGCTGGGACGACATCTCCCGCTACCGCGGCGTCACCCCCGTGTTGATGGATCTGATCGATCGTCCGGAATATTCGCATAAAATTATCGAGAAAATTACGCAGTGCAAGGTGGCAGAGTTGGAACAGCGCGAAGCGCTGGGCCTGCTGGATACCGAGCCGGATACGCTGCATTGCACACCGACGCTGACCGAAGATTTGCCGCGCCCGGAGGATGGCGTTGTAACCCGCAAGCATGTCTGGGGACGCGGTACCGCGCAGATTTTTGGCTCCGTGAGCAAGGAGATGCACGACGAATTTGACATCGAATATATGAAGCGCACAGTCGGCACCTGTGGCTTGGTCTATTATGGTTGCTGCGAGCCGCTGGATAGAAAGATCGACATTGTCGAGAAATTGCCGAACCTGCGCAAGGTTTCGATTACGCCCTGGGCAGATATCAACGTTGCCGCCGAGGTGATCGGCGGGCGTTACGTGATCTCAAACAAGCCCAATCCTGCCGCCGTGGCCGTGCCGCAGCTGAACAAAGCGGCGCTTGAACAGGAGATCGGCGGCATTCTGGACGCCTGCAAGCGCAACGGCGCGCGCGGCTTGGATATCGTTCTGAAGGACATTAGCACCACCTGCGACCGGCCCGGAAACCTCTTTGAATGGGAGCAGACCGTAATGGCGATGGTGGAAAGCTGGTAATCGTCAAAGAAAAGCCCGCCCGCGTCCCCGAATTTCAGGGCGCGGGCGGGATTATATATATAAAAATGCGCGGTAATGTTTATCGCCTGCTGTTGATCCGCTCGAGAATCAGCTTTGCGCAGTCGATCTGGTTCGGGATGTTGCCCGCCTCATCCTGTACGCGCCAGATGTCCGGCGTGATCTCGTCGGCGATGCAGATGTTCCGCTCGGCGTCAAAGCCAAATTCAACCTTAAAGTCGATTAGCTTCAGCCCGAGCGTGGCTACTTCCGTGCGAAGGACTTCGCCGATTTTTACAAGCAGGTCAAGGGCTTTCTGGTACTCGCCCTCTTGCAGCATGCCTTTCATCAGGCACAG
>JAVBOZ010000044.1:0-5417 GCA_031549985.1 Oscillospiraceae bacterium
TAAATCTCCTCGTTTATCTCCGGCAGCTCGCAGGCAAGCAGCACCGAGGCTTCCCGGTGCTCCAGCCCCTTGCGCTCGCGCGCCTTGCGCAGGATGGAGGCCAGCAGCGGCGTGTTGGCTTTGTTCTGTTCCGCGTAGGCAAGCGTCGCAAGTATTTCAGCGTCATCAATGAAGGCTTCGGCCTTTGGGGATTTTGGGTCATACATGGGTGGTTGCCTTTCTGATTTTTTCACTTGTATTTTTTGCGGCGATGTGCTAGAATATGTTACAATGCACGCGCCCATAGCTCAGGTGGATAGAGCAACTGCCTTCTAAGCAGTGGGTCCGGGGTTCGAGTCCCTGTGGGCGTGCCACCTGCGGTGGGGCTCTTTCGCGAGCTCCACCGCTTCGCTATTTTAGCAAGCGGCTCGCGATAACAGTTGCATTTTTTCTTTAGTGTGTATGCATGCGGTGGGGCTCTTTCGCGAGCTCCACCGCTTCGCTATTTTAGCAAGCGGCTCGCATCAACAACATCACAAAATGGTTGCATCGGCTTGATGCAACCATTTTACGCTTTTTATGGAGGTTTGTCAATTGTGGCACAAACCTGTTTTGTTTTCGCTCACTTCAAAGTATAATGCAAATCAGCCCAGAGCAGCCCTCGTTGATCACCTTCTCGATGGTCTCCTGGAACTTCATGCGTGCGTCGGAGGGCATGCGATAAAGCTTGTTGTGCAGCCCTTCGTTGACCAGCTCATGCAGGCTCTTGCCGAAAATATTGCTTTCCCAGATCGCCGCCGGGTTTTCCTCAAATTCGTTGAGCAGGTACATCACCAGCTCTTCGCTCTGGCTTTCACTGCCCACGATGGGGGCGACTTCCGTCGTTATGTTGGCCTTCATGATGTGCAGCGAAGGCGCGGAGGCGCGCAGGCGCACGCCATAGCGGCCGCCCTGACGCATTAACTCCGGTTCCTCCAGGCGCAGCTCTTCAAGCGCGGGCATCACGATGCCGTAGCCCGTTGCTTCCACCTCGTCCAGCGCGTTCTTAATCCGGTCATAGGCCGACTTGGTGCGCGAAAGCTCGCCGAGCCAGCGCAGCAGGTCGTGCTCGTCGCTGATCTCCAGCCCCGTCGATTCGGCCAGCACCCTGTAAAACAGCTCCTGCGGCACCGTGACATCGACCGTGGCGGCCCCCTCGCTGAGGTTGACCGGCCCCAGCGCCGCGGCGGCGATGTGTTCGCCCCCCTGCAGCGCCGTGGCAAACCCGGCGGCGTCGCGCATATGGCGCATACCCAGCGCGGCCGCGCGCACGGTCTCATAGATGCTCTTGCGCAGCCAGTGGTCCGCCTCAAGCGAAACGATCCAGCTGGGCAGGTTGACCGAGACCTCGCGGATGGGGAATTCAAACAGGATCTGCGAAAGGATTTGTTTGATCTGCCATTCGGTCAGGTCGAGGCAGTTGACCGGCAGCACCGGCACGTTATAGCGCGCGCTGAGCTGGGCGGCCATCGCCGTGACCGTGGGTGCTTCCGGCGTCACGGAGTTGAGCAGCACAACGAAGGGCTTATTCAACTCCTGCAATTCCTGAATGACCCGTTCCTCGGCTTCCGCGTATTCCTCCCGCGGGATCTCGCTGATGGAGCCGTCGGTCGTGATCACCAGGCCGATGGTACTGTGTTCGCTGATCACCTTGCGGGTACCGATTTCCGCCGCCATGTTGAAGGGGATCTCGTCGTCATACCAGGGGGTCTGCACCATGCGGGGCTGGTCGTCTTCGATATAGCCCAGCGCGCTGGGGACGATATAGCCAACGCAGTCGATCATGCGCAGGCGGAACCGCGCATTGCCTTGCAGGTTGATTTCCACGGCCTCTTCGGGAATGAACTTCGGTTCGGTCGTCATGATCGTACGCCCGGAGGCGGATTGGGGCAGTTCATCCTGCGCCCGCTCCCGTTTTGCGGCCATGGGGATATTCGGCAGCACCAGGGTATCCATGAACTGCTTGATGAAGGTGGATTTCCCCGTGCGCACGGGGCCGACGACGCCGATGTAAATATCCCCTTGCGTACGCTGGGCAATGTCGTTATAAATGCTGCGTTCTTCCATTTCGATTCGCGCCTCCCTTAAAATGTAAGTCATTAACATATGCGCGGGCGACCAATGCAATCAAACGCACGGTATCAGCAGCATTTGCCCCTCGTCCGCCGTCTCGCCGTCCATCTCGTTTTCCTTCCGGATCGCCTCCGTTGTGGTGCGGTAGCGCCGGGCAATTTCCCAAAGCGGTTCTCTGGCCGAAGCAAAGTAGATTGTCAGGGGTGAGCGGGCGGTGGGGGCATCCTCCTCCGCTGCGCTGATGCCGCAGACGACGTCGCGGTTCTCGGCCCGGAAGATGTCGCCCGCCACACCCAGCTCGGCGCGAATCTCAAGGCTGTTCCCGCTGACGTTATCCTGCGCGGATATCAGCTCCACCGCCACATCGGCTTCCAGCTCTTCGCCCGGAGTTCCGGAGCGCCGGGGCCTGCGATAGCTGAACGGCAGCTCTTTTTCGGCTTGTGCCGTCTGCCCCTCGCTGTCGAGATAGACGACGCGGAAGCGCAGCTTGCCGGTGAGTTCCAGGCCGTCATTTTTGACCTGTGTTTCCGTCGGCAGCGCTTCACCGCTGAGCAACAGTACACTCTCAATGCCCGCGCCGCCAAAATCAAAGTTTCCCTTGGCCAGGGTTGTATCACGAAAGCTTTCGAGCAGCAAATTGGTCTTCAGGCGGCGGGTATCGAGCCGCACACCGCCCCGGGTAGAATACGCGTCCGTCAGGATGGGCAGTTCCACCGGTTGGTAGCCGCGAATTTCCGCCGCGACACGCGCCGCGATCTCCAACAGCCGCAACGCGCCGTTGGAATCCGGCTTGGGCGTCGCCTCCAGCGAAAGGATGCGCAGGCGCAATGTATTGGCGGTCTCTTCCGCGATGCCGGGGGCCTCAAGAATCTGGCTGATCGGCATGGTGTGCAGCAATTGCACGGGCGCCTTGGCGTCCCGACTGCGGTAAATAACCCGCACTTCGAGGTTCCCCTTGAGCAGCAGCTTATTTTTAATTGCCTTAATTTCGCCCGGCAGCGCCACAGCCCGGCGCAAGATTACCTGGTCCACCGGCGGGGCGCTGGGTTCCACCTCAATGACCTCCGAAAGCAGGAAACCGACCTCGTTCAGCGCCTCAAGGCTCGAAAGCTTCAGCGCGTTGGGCAGAGTCTGAATGCCGCCGCCCTGCGCGCCGGTCAGAATCGCGTCCTCCTTGCGGCAGCGCACCAGCAGGCGGATGCCGAGCATGCCATGGATGTCGAGCCTGCGCTGGCTGACAGCGCGGCCGTTGGCATATTCGGTCTTCGCGATCGCGGTCACTGCGGCGGAGCCGCCGCCCGTTTTATCCCCCAGGCCGTTGATGTCCGCTGCCCGGGTGAAAGGATACGTCTGTTCAAAGCTTTGCAGCGTACCGTCTTCCCCGACATAGAGGACGCAGACCCGTGCGCTCCCGTCAACGGTTACGCGTTCCCCGACGGCCTGGGCGGAGGTTATGGATGGTTCGATGGCGCATTGCAGGATGCGCAAAATATCCGGGCAGTATTCCGGCAGAGTGACGTCGCTGTCCACCGCCTGCTCCAGTTTGCCGTCATAGACGGTCTCGACATTCCCGATGTTCCGGGTACTGAGTTGAAGCTCCATCGTGATTGTTCCCCTTTGCTTCTCTGGATTTGGAATCTCGCAGTATCTATATGCCGGACTTATTACAATTAGACGTGCTTTTTGCGGATGAAAATGCCTTTGCGCATCGTTCACAACCCGCGTACGCAGTGCTTCTTTCCTTTTTCAGGCGCGAAATTATGGGAACAACGCTCTCCGCCATTGGCAAGCTTTCCCAGCACCCAAAAAAAGCGTACGGCAAACCGCTCCAATTGTGTCAAATACGAAAAATGCCGCTTGCAATCAAAACAGTTCTGTGATAGGATATGCGGGCACGGAAGGTAACCGTCCACCTTCCTATGCGGACGTTGAAAGCAAAGGCCGTAAAGAGCCCCATGCCGCGACGTCCTCCGTGAGGAGGACGTTTTGCGTGGGACATCGGTGTGACCGGCAACGCCGGATTGCATCGCCCCGCGCGTGGTACACGGGGGGAGATTTCTACCGCAGATCGTAAGGTCTAGACGCGGCCCGAAGGGCCGTGGTTCAGCGGCACCGGGATACTTTTCTCCCGATGCTCTTCAACGTCCGCATAGGGGGGTGAGCACGGCCCTCCTCCGCCGGAAGTCAGCGTGGCAGTTTTGATCGTGCCATCAACGCAGGATTTAAGCAGGTACGCTGGCCGGAGGATGCGGCGCATGCGCCCTCCGGCAAAAGAGAGCCCCGCGGCCCACAAAGCCACGGGGCTTCAGCATTTAACTTGCAAAAAAGGACTTTCCAAAGAATTATTCTTGACGGGTGGGAATAAATTTAGTATACTATACCATAGGCCCTACCTAAAAAATATATAAAGGAGATGTAGTACATTGGGCAAGCGTGGGAAGAGAATTCTGGCAATTTTAGCGGCGTTGGCTTTGATTTGTGCGCTGTTTGCCGGCTGTAAAAACGCCGATGAGACAGGCGGCACGGACGTTTCTGAAACCGGAACTCCGGTTGACAGCCAGGCGATTACGACATCGGCATCCGCAGTGGAAGTGAGCGTCGATCCGACCGGCGTAACCGGTGCTCTGACCGACACCACCGGCACTGGCATCAGCACGCAGAGCGGCACGGATACCACAACGGCGGTCGCGGGAGTCACCACCGGCGGCACGGCTGTGAACGGCACCACCGCCGCAACCACCACGAAGGCGGCTGTGAAAAAACCCTCGACTACGGCGGAAATCGTGGCTTACTTCAATGCGGCGGCAAACAAGGTTAAGACCGACAAACCGGGGTATACCTTCCGTGATCGTACAATCATTGACGACAAGAATGTGACCAGCAGCAGCGGCGCAATTGATAACGTCGCCGGACCCATTATCGGCTTATTTGCCTCCACCACCAAATGGGCGGATAGCTCAACCGCAAAGGGTGCAAATCACAACCAATTTCCCGTTTCAGGCCAGGCTTGGGCAAGTAAGCTGACCGTGGCTGACATCAAAGATATCAGCATCACTGACGGCGGCAAAGTCTACAAGATCAGGATAGTTCTGAAGGACGAGAATCTTTCCGCACCGCCAGCGAATGTCGCGTCTACTATGCATGGTCGTATAATGAACATCTGGACGAAGCCTGATATTGACGAAGGCCTTAATAAGGCAAAGGCATTTGCCACCATCGACAAGTTTTCGCCGCAGTACTCAGGAAGTTACGTCAACTGCACAATTGATAAAGGAACCGGTAACCTGCAAACCATTACCTACTATTCGTCCGCACTCGGTAAGATG
>JAVBOZ010000097.1:0-3509 GCA_031549985.1 Oscillospiraceae bacterium
AGGGGGGGAGTCAAGGCGCTTCGTACCGGCACAACTGCTTCTTTGGAGCCTTACTTTACCGGCTGCCCCACGCGAAATTTTCCGATGATCTCGCCTTCTTTGTCATAAAGATTGACCCAATGGCCTCCGCCTTGCGCGGCATATTCTGCCTGCCAACGCAGCGCGTCTTCGGGGTTTTTGGGCTCGTAAGGATCAGCCTCTTTTTGACGGATATAGCCTTCAACGCCGCCTTCGCCCACGGCAGCGATCAAATCAGGATATTCTTCGAGAGGCACATTTAAAGTAGCGCCATAGGTTTCGCCCTTTAAATTGACCGGAAACCGCGCTTTTGCTGCGCTGGGATTTTCGGGAGCGGGTGTGCTGGGGGATGCGGCGACAAGAACAACAAGCAAGACCGTCATAGCCACACCCAGGACAAATGAGAGAAGCGTAATCGCTTTCTTTTTCATCATGATCCTTCCTTGACCTTCTCAACTGACAATCACCCGGTGCGCCGGTTTTCTGGCTGGCGGGGCGCTGGGGTTGGTTGCCTACTGTATTTCCTGCTCCAGCGCGTCAAATTCCGACGTGCTGAAAAATTCACCAAGCGTTATTTCAAGCCCGTCGCATAGCGTCTTGATGGTTACGATTTTCGGGTTCTTGCTTTTTCCATAGAGTATATTCTTAACGGACGACGGGGGCAACGCGGATATGTTCGCAAGCTTGTTGATCGTAAGGTTTCGCTCTTCGCAAAGTTGCAAAATGCGGTTTCGTACAGCGTTAGCGGTGTTCATGATATCTCACTCCCTTATGCTAAGAATACATAAATACTCTTGACATTATAGGCTACGCATGCTACCATTGGACTATGTATAGCCTATCAAAGGATGAAAAATGAGAAACCAAGCTTGTTGCCTCACCAGTCACCGCAACATCCCCTGATACTCTTCCTCGGTAAAACAATAGACGAGTGAACAACGGCACCAGCTTACTTGCGGGCGGCCCGACGCCGCCCCTACAATGCTGATCTAACCGCCGCAGGGACGTGTGCGTGGGGCGCACCTGCGTAGGGGCGGCGTCAGGCCGCCCGCAGGCAACGAAACGATGCTGTGTATCTCTCTTTTTGTCTACTCTTCTAACGAAAAATCGTATGAAAACGCTCGACCCGAAATAAACAACGCCCTGAGGCGGAGCTGGTGAAGCTCATCCCCAAGGCGTGGATTGCTTTATGGCCGTCGAGCATCGGAAGTCTAGGCACCGCGCGCCGGTGTTTGGCCTGGACGCGTATCCTACTTTGTCTGCTCCGGTTCTTCCGGGTTGTACTCAAACAGATCACTCGGATTGCATTCCAAAATCAAACACAGCGCCTCCAAATTTGTGTATTTTATGGATTGCGTTTCATTGTTGACCATGCGGTTAAAATTTTGATAACTCATGCCCATTTGCTTGTAAAGCCAATATTTCGTGCGTCCTTTTTCCTCAAGGATGCGCATGACGCGGAGCTTAACCATGTCTCATCTCTCCATATCTAACTTTTTAATTAGATAATAATTCATGAGGAGCATTTACATGTAGATTATTTCATTATATAATTTAACAATCTACATTTTGTCAGGAGGATATCTATGAACACAACTACCTGCTGTTTCACCGGCCACCGTAACATCTCTGAAAGCAGACGCTTTCAAATAGAACAACGCCTTGAGAAAGAGATTGCCCATCTCATTCATCAAGGCGTGGATTGTTTTCTGGCTGGCGGTGCGTTGGGGTTCGACACCATGGCGGCACTAGCCGTTTTGAATTTTCGCAATAAATATCCTGGTATCCAGTTAATTTTAGTTCTGCCATGCGAAAATCAAACAGACGGCTGGAACGGACAGGACATAAAAACATACAACCAAATCCGGGAGCAGGCGGATCGGGTTGTATATGCTTCGGAACAGTATTAAAGAGGCTGCGTACAAAAGGCACAGCCGCCCTGCCCGCCGCAGGCGCGTGTTACATGAACGTATGGAACGTCCGGCTGATCACGTCGATCTGTTGTTCCCTCGTAAGCTTGATGAAGTTCACCGCGTAACCCGAGACGCGGATCGTCAGCTGCGGATACAGCTCCGGGTGCTCCATCGCGTCCAACAGGCGCTCGCGCTCAAGCACATTGACGTTGACATGGTGCCCGCCTTCGGTGAAATAACCGTCCAACAGCTGGATCAGGTTCTGGCAGCGCTGCTGCTCCGTCTTGCCCAGCGCGGCGGGGACAATCGAAAAGGTGTAGGAGATTCCGTCCTCGCTCTCTTCGAACGGCAGGCTGGCCACCGAAGCAAGGGAGGCCACGGGACCGTGGATATCGCGGCCGCTCATGGGGTTTGCGCCGGGAGCAAATGGCTCGCCCCGCCCGCGCCCGTCCGGGGTCGCGCCGGTCATGTTGCCATAGACAACGTTGGAGGTGATGGTCAGAATCGAAAGCGTCGGTTTAGCGTTGCGGTAGGTCTTTTGGCGGCGCAGGCGGCGCATGAAGGAGCGCACGATTTCCCGGGCAATGGCGTCCGCCCTGGCGTCGTGATTACCGAAGGCAGGGTATTCGCCCTCAATCTCAAAATCGACGGCAAGGCCCTCAGCGTTGCGCACCGGGTGCACTTTGGCGTATTTGATGGCCGAAAGACTATCGGCCACGACGGAAAGCCCTGCCAGCCCGCAGGCCATGGTGCGCAGCACATCCTCGTCGTGCAGCGCCATTTGTAGCTGCTCGTAGCAGTATTTATCGTGCATATAGTGGATGATGTTGAGCATGTTGACATAGAGCGTGCTGAGCCAGTCGATGGTCTCACTGTAACGCTGCCACACCTCGGCGTAGTCCAGCACGTCGCCGGTGATGGGCTGCGTCAGCGGCCCCACCTGCTTGCCGGAAATTTCATCCCGCCCGCCGTTGATGGCGTAAAGCAGCGCCTTGGCGAGATTCGCCCGCGCGCCGAAGAACTGCATCTGCCTGCCGATGCGCATCGGTGAAACGCAACAGGCGATGCCATAGTCGTCGCCGAATTTTTCGCTCATCACGTCGTCGTTCTCGTATTGAATGGCGGAAGTCTCGCAGCTGAGCGCGGCGGCGTAGCGCTTGAATTCCTCAGGCAACCGCGGGCTCCAAAGGATCGTCATATTGGGCTCCGGCGCGGGGCCAAGACTGCGCAGGGAATGCAGAAAGCGATAGGTCGCCTTGGTCACCATGTGCCGCCCGTCAACACCCATGCCGCCCAGGGATTCGGTCGTCCAGACCGGGTCGCCCGAAAACAGTTCGTCGTAGGCGGGTGTGCGCAGGAAGCGCACAAGGCGCAGCTTGATGATAAATTGGTCGAAGATTTCCTGCACCTCAGCTTCGGGCACCCCATGCTCAAGATCGCGCTGGGCATAAATATCCAAAAAGGTAGCGGTGCGGCCCAGGCTCATCGCCGCGCCGTTTTGATCCTTGACCGCCGCAAGATAGCCAAAATAGAGCCATTGCACGGCTTCGCGCAGGGTCTCGGCCGGCCGGGCGATGT
>JAVBOZ010000147.1:0-24389 GCA_031549985.1 Oscillospiraceae bacterium
TCCAGCAGTGCGCGCTCCATCGAGGGCGTCACCTCATCGGCATACATGATCACCCTGCCTTCGGCGTTGCGCGCCGCACGCCCGATGGTCTGAATGAGGGAGGTCTGCGAACGCAGAAAGCCCTCCTTGTCCGCGTCCAGAATCGCTACCAGCGAGACCTCCGGCAGGTCAAGGCCCTCACGCAACAGGTTGATGCCCACCAGGACATCAAACTCCCCAAGGCGCAGGCCGCGCAAGATCTCCATACGCTCGATGGTCTGCACTTCGCTGTGCATATAGCGTACCTTGATGCCCAGTTTTTCGAAATAAGCGGTCAGATCCTCCGCCATGCGCTTGGTCAGCGTAGTGACCAGTACGCGTTCTTTCCGCTCCGCCCGCAGGTTGATTTCAGAGATCAGGTCGTCGATCTGCCCTTGCGTGGGCCGCACATCCACCTCAGGATCGACCAACCCCGTCGGGCGTATGATCTGTTCTGCGACGCTTTGGCTATTGGCGTATTCGAATTCCGCCGGGGTGGCGCTGACGAAAATCTTCTGCCCCAGCCGCTCCCAAAATTCATCGAAACAAAGGGGGCGGTTATCATAGGCAGATGGCAAACGGAAACCGTAATTGACCAATTGCTCCTTTCGCGCCCGGTCGCCCGCATGCATCGCGCGCACCTGTGGCAGCGTCACGTGAGATTCATCGACGAACATCAGAAAATCATCCGGAAAGAAGTCAAACAGCGTAAACGGCGCAGCGCCCGGGGGGCGGCCCGCCATCACGCGGGAATAGTTTTCAATGCCCCTGCAAAAGCCGGTTTCCCGCAGCAGTTCCATGTCGTATAGCGTGCGCTGTTTGATGCGCTGAGCCTCGATCAGCTTGCCCTCGGTCTCAAACTTCGCCACCTGATCCAGCATTTCCGCCTGAATCGTGGCGATGGCCTCCTCCAGTTTTTCCGAAGACACAACATAGTGTGAAGCGGGATAGACCGCCGCATGCTGAAGCACACTGCGAATCTCACCGGTCAGCGCGTTGATTTCGCAGATGCGCTCCACCTCGTCGCCGAAGAGTTCCACACGCAGCGCGTGTTCGCTGGAGTAAGCCGGGAAAATCTCAACCACATCCCCGCGCACACGAAACTTGTTGCGAGTGAAGCTGATGTCGTTGCGCTCATAACGAATCTCCACCAGCTTGGCGATCAATTCCTCCCGGCTCTTGCGCATTCCGGGGCGCAGGGAAATGACCATACTCTTATAATCAATCGGGTTACCGAGCGAATAGATGCAGGAGACGCTGGCGACGATGATCACGTCACGCCGCTCCGAAAGCGCGGATGTGGCCGAGTGGCGCAGCTTATCAATCTCATCGTTGATGCTGGAATCTTTTTCGATGTAGGTATCCGTCGCGGCGATGTACGCCTCCGGCTGGTAATAGTCATAGTAACTGACGAAATACTCCACGGCGTTGTTGGGAAAAAATTCCCGAAATTCACCGCAGAGTTGCGCCGCCAGGGTCTTGTTGTGCGCCAGCACCAGCGTGGGCCGGTTGGCCTGGGCAATGATGTTGGCCATGGTGAAGGTCTTGCCGGAACCGGTGACACCCAGAAGAGTCTGGGTTTCGCGGCCCGCGCGCAGGCCCTCCAGCAAAGAGGCGATCGCCTGCGGCTGGTCGCCCGTGGGGGCAAATTCCGAATGCAACTGAAAAGATGACATAGCGACTCCTTTGATGCTCTGAATAACAATCGCCGCAATCGACCAAATGGTCGACTGGACTTAATTATAGCGCATCAAGGGAAAATGTCAAGGGGTTTTCGCTGCGGCGAAAGACCGTTCGCTTATCACCTTTTAGCGCTCAGAGCAAAAACTCGTCCCTTTGCTCTGAGCGAATTTCCGCAATACCATAGTATCTTGCCATAATCGAATTCGACCACCTTGCCGGGTCTTCTGTCAGATCCCACTCTCGAAAATATACGCTGTACTTTGTGCTCGTCACAATCCTTTGCAGCGTGACACTGGTTTCGTTCTGCGCCTTCGCTTGGTTGATCTGCACAATTTGCTGGTCCGCCATTCCTTTGAGTAGCATCAGCTTATTCGCTTCCTGCGCATACGCATAATCATCGCGGCAAAAGGGCGTCAATGTGTTCAGGAGGTAGAACATCCCTACAACAACCAGCACCACCACAGCGAGCGCGGCCCGTCGAAAACGTCGGTTGCCCGCCAACCTGCACAGCGCGGCATAGCTTTTGGATGCATGTCCGGAAATATACTGTCTCACTGGCATAGTGGGTTCCTCCATTAGGTCTGCTTTTCAGCGCAAATTGAACCACTGGGAGCTGCGGACAGCCGTCTGGCCCCCCGCAGGTTCTAGCGCATCACACCGAAGTGGATCGGTTCAGCGACCAGCGAAATCTTATCCATCGTGCTGGCCACCAGCTGACCAAAGACGTGGTTCGGCATCATATCGGCCACAAAGCGGCCCATGTATTCCCCAATCATACCCATGCTGGGCGAACTGCGGGGCAGCATGCGCACAAGATTTCCCCGGAAGCTGAAGGTCAGGCGGCGCTGCGCCACGGATTCCAGCGGACGAATCCACACATGCAGGCGATTGCCCTCCCACGCCGCCGTGCAGGCAACGGCGAACTCGATGCCGCCCAGGCGGATGGCGCACTTGCGCGCCATGCCGTCCATGCCGCAGAGCACTGTGTTGCGTTCCAGGCCTTCTGACCAACTGAATTTCAGCGTGTCCTCCTGAAAACGCAGACGGGCGTGATTGATGTTCCCCGCCTTTTCGGCGCTCATGAAGAACACGGCCATCGGCATCACGCTGACCGGGTAGCCGAACATCTGAGGTACCTTTTGCGGTGCCTGATTGAATTGAATCAGCTTCCCCTCCAGTCTGCGCTCCATCGCCTTGTTGCGCGGTGCGCGCGGCAACTCCGGCAGCACAGGCAATTGCAGCGCCTCAGGGGCGGCAGGCGGCGGGACCTCTTCCTCTTCTTGCAGGAAGATACCCGGCAGGTGGCGCATCAGGCAGCCCATTGTCCGGTCGGCAAACACCTCGCCCGCCGTGGTAATCACAACGGCCTCCTGTTCCGGAAAGACAAGCCCCAGCTGCGAGAACACGCCGTCGGCACGGTAAGAACCGGGGCAGGCGTTCATCCAGAAACAATAGCCATAACCGGCCCGGCCGTTTTCGTTCGCGCCCTGGTTCTGCGCCTGGTTGCGCGTCGCCTGCGCGACCCAATCGGCGGGTATCACCTGCTGCCCGTTATAGACGCCGCCCTGCTGGTAACAGAGCATGAGCTTGGCAAAGGATTCCGTCGTCAGGTAAAGACCCCAGCCGCCGCTCTCGATCCCATTGCCGTCGCATTCCCAAAACGGGCGGGGAATACCCAGCGGCTCAAACAAGCGGGGCATGAGGTAATCCGTTACGCTTTCGCCGCAAAGGCGATGCAAGATCACGCAGAGTATGTAGCAGTTCTCATTGCAGTAGTTCCAGCCCTCGCCTGGCGCGTATTCCCACTTCGACTCGGCGTAATCAGCCACCCAGCGATTCCTGCTTCTGTCGACCATGGGATTGGGAAGCTTGCCCGCCGTCATGGTCAAGAGGTGCCAAACCGTCAGGCGCTCCAGATTTTCATCCGGTTCCGCGCCGCGCAATTCAGGCAGAACATCCGCCACCTTGGTCTCCGGCGTCAGCCTGCCTTCGGCCACCGCAAAACCGATGGCCGTTGCAGTCACCGATTTGCTCACCGAAAACATCACGTGCGGGTTCCCCGGCTGATAGGGCGAACGGAAGCACTCAAACGCAACCCGGCCCCGGCGCAGTACCATTAGCGAATGCAGCTCGATCCCCGATTCAACCACATCGGCCAACAGCGCCGCCACGCGTGCGGACGAGACGCCTGCGTCCTCCGGCGACGGAGCGCGTTCAATCGCACCCCGCTTTGTGTTCTGCATGTTCATAAAAAATCGCCTCCAAAAAAAATTTTCAAAAAACAAAAACAAATGTTTGATTTTTCAAAACGTTTGTGTTATAATAGAGTCACAGCAAACCCTTGCTGCCGTTTTGGTTCCATACAACCGTGAAAGGATGCGTTGCAATGAAAGGCCAAAGGCTCAATAACACCCAACAGCGCGTTTATGAATTCCTGGTCGAGCGTACGCAGGATGGCGTACCGCCTTCCGTGCGCGAAATCGGGGAACACGTAGGGCTGCGCTCTACCTCCTCCGTCCAGGCGAACCTCGATGCCCTGGAGGAAATGGGCTACATCACCCGCGATTCCATGCACAAGCGCTCGATCCGCATCGCCGGGCAGACCCGGCAGATCACCCAGGTTCCCCTGCTCGGCACCGTCGCGGCAGGGATGCCGATCCTCGCAGTGGAGCAAATCGAATGCTACCTGCCCTATGCAGGGCCCGTTACGCGGGATAAGTCGCTCTTCGCGCTGCGGGTACGCGGCGAGAGCATGATTAACGCGGGCATTTATGACGGCGACATCGCCTACATCGAAAAAACGCCCCACGCGCGCAACGGCGATATTGTCGTCGCCCTGGTAGAAGACGAAGCCACGATCAAGACCTTTTACAAAGAAAACGGGCGGTTCCGCCTCCAGCCCGAGAACGACACGATGGATCCCATTTTCTGCGATGAAGTCGTGATTCTGGGCAAGCTGGTTTCGCTGCTGCGGTATTATTGAATCTCCGCGATGCACTGGGCAAAGTGCCTGCCCTTTTCCTCAAAGCTCGCGTAGCGGTTGTAGCTGGCAGCGGCGGGGGAAAGCAGGCAGGCCATGCCCTTGGCCGTACGTCGTGCGGCTTCGCTAACCGCCTCCTCCATTGTCTCCACCATAACCACTGACTGGCTACAGCCCGCCGAACGGCATAGCCGTGCGACGCTATGCCCGGTCTCGGGCAGGCAAATGAGGTTGCGCAACGGACGCCGGCTCAGCTCAGCGGCAAAGCCTGTGTAGTCAATGCCACGGTCAAGGCCGCCGAAAATCAGCGTGTCGACATTTTCCAGCGCGTCAATGGCACTTAAAACGGCGTGCGGAATCGTGGAAAGGCAATCGTCCACCCATTGAATCCCGCCGGCCTCGCTAACGCGCTCCATGCGGTGGGGAATGCCCCGAAAGGTCTCAATCGCCCTGCGGATACCCTCTGGGGTGCCGCCAAGGCGCAGCGCCGCTGTGGCGGCGAAATAGATGCTATGGCGAATCTGATCGCCCTTCAGGCGGGGGTTCTTTCCCTCCAGCGAACGCAGGAAGGGGTCAAGCGCTCCTGCATTTAGGCCAACGGGAACATGCTCCCCGCGGCAAGCGGCGATGTCGGCAATTTTTTCAAGCGGCTGTTCCGCCGTATAAATGAATACATCCGAGGGCGACTGATACCGGCAGATGTTCGCCTTGGCTGTGGCATACCCGGCAAAGCCACCGTCGTAATGGTCCAGGTGCTCTTCGTAAAGGTTAGTCCAAATGGCGACGTACGGCGACGCGCCGCTAAACTCAAGTTGGTGGGAAGATAGCTCAATTACCGCCACCTGCCCGGCCATATCATCAATATAGTCGAGCACAGGCAGCCCGACATTGCCGATCAACCGCGCGGGCACACCCGAAGCGCGCAGCATCTCATAGAGCAACGTAGAGGTCGTCGTCTTGCCCTTCGTACCGGTTACCCCTGCCTTGACGCAGGGAGCATAGCGCAAAAAGAGATCCGTCTGGCAGCTAACGCGCAGCCCCGGTGGAAGCGTTACCCCACGCAAAGGCACACCCGGCGACTTCAACAGTAGGTCGCAGTCCTTCAAAACATCCAAATAATTTTCGCCGCTGTAGAGCGTAACGTTAGGGTCATCCACCTCGATGGGCGCCCTGTCGGCGATCAAGATTTTTTTTCCGGGAAACATCCGCCGCAAAAAGGCATGGCTGGACTTGCCCTCACGGCCAAAGCCCAATAGGGCGATCCGCTTATCTTGCAGCAAGCTCCGCAACTCCGTTGACATGCGTCCACATCCTTTCCAGGCATCCTTGATACGTTTCGGGAACCCCATGCTCTTGCCGGAAAGCACGAAGCAGGGCGAGGGCTTCCGCGCTCGAGGGCAGGCGTTCCTGGGGCAGGCGTAGCAGTACGGACGGCGGCGTCTCCCCCGCCCCGGCGCAACGCGCAAGTATCAGGGCTACAGCCGCGCGTGCCTCTTCCACCGTACCGACGCACTCAAAGGGCTTCGCCGGTCGCAGCCCCAGTAGGGCGCACAGCTCCTCTTCCAGCGCAGGATCCTCCCAAAGGTTGCGGCCAAATATACGCGCAAGCTCCGCCTGCGGCAGGAAAGGCGCTAGCATCAGCCAGACAAAAAGGCACTTGGCGCAGCGCCCGCACCAAATATTTTCTTTACTGCCGACATTGCAGCTTTTGAACGCCCGATGAAACTGCGGCAGCGCGGCAAAGCGGCAGGCAATCTGCAATTCATGAAAAGGCCGCAGCAGGCTAAAATAGCGAACCGGCAGCGCGAAACGTTCGCGGATATACCAATTCATATCCCGCTCAAAGGCAAAGGATTTTGAATATTGATGATTGACCTCCGTACCCGGCACGCTGGCCTCGTCAGCACTGGCCTCGTTCGAAAGCACGACGGATTCCGCGCCAACAAGCCAGGCGCAAAACACACCCAAAAAAGCCACGACGGCGGAAAAAGGTGTGTGGCCGTTCCAATACCCCTCGGCGTTGCGCAACAACAGCGCCGGGTCGATGCCGCGCTTGGTGCGAAGCATCTGTTCCGGCGCGAAGCCCGCCGCCGCAAAGGTTTCGCTCCGGGCTAGCTGATCATTGACCGTAAAGCCCAAGAGCGGCACGCCTGCCTGCCGCAGCAGCTCAAGTGTCACGCAGGAATCCTTCCCCCCGCCCACGGGCACCAGCGCCTTGGGTCCATCGCCCGCACCGGGCGCATTCAATAGCGCCGCTGTGCCTTGTTCTGAAGGTGAGTCCTCCCATTTTGAAGCGTCGCACCGAAGCTGAACAAAGCTGGCTTCGTCCGTCTCAATGCCGTTTCGATAAAAAAATTCGCCCAACCCGCCAAACCAAAGACGTTTCCACCAGCGAATTTCTGCGTCGCCCAGCGCGCCACAGTGCACCCGGACTTCCGGCGGGCAGGCGCATTTCCAATAACTTACAGCCTCAATCAAGCCCAGCGCAAAGACAAACTCCCGCGCCGCAGGGTGGCTCGCACCCCGCACTAGGCGCAGGTTTTCCGTATAAATCAGCGTCTCCGGGTGGAATTCGCACAGCCCGTCAATTGAAAAATGCCAGCGCAGCCGCATCGCTCCCGGTATCTCGTCGAGGTCGTACCCACAGTAATGGAATACCGGATGCTTGCTGCGCAACTCCTCAAATCGGTTTGGCATCACTGCACCTCGCCTGCGGGCGGCTCATCCTCTGCGGGGGGCGCGGCCTGCGGCGGGGGCGCATAGGGTGGTGGCTGCGGGGGTTGATACTGCGGCTGATAAGGCGGCTGCTGGTAGGGCGGCGGATTTTGCGAGGGCGTCTGCCAGTTCTGTTCAGTCGGCTCCTCCGGGATCACCATCTGCAGAACGATATAGAGGATGACTCCCGGCACACCGCCGGAAAGCGCGGTCAGCACTACGACGAGCACCCGCACCACCGTCGGATCAAGGTTCAAATATTTCCCAAGGCCGCCGCAGATGCCGGAAAACATCCTGTCGGTACGGGAACGGTATAGCTTCTTCTCCATTTCGCTCTTCCTTTCAAGGTGTTTTTGCGTATTTCTTACACATCACTGTCGCGCGGCGTTCAGCGTGTTTTGCATCAGCATAGCGATGGTCATCGGCCCGCAGCCGCCGGGCACGGGCGTGATCCACCCGGCCTTGGGCGCAACGGTGTCGAAATCCACATCGCCGCAGACCTTTCTATCTTCCAGACGGTTGACCCCCACGTCTATCACGACGGCGCCTTCCTGAATCATATCCGCCGTAACGAAGCGGGGCCTGCCGACGGCGGCGATGAGCACATCTGCCTGGCGCGTGATTTCGGCCAGATTTTGCGTCTTTGAATGGCAGACCGTCACCGTTGCGTCAGCCATCAGCGCCAGCAGCGCCATGGGCTTACCCACAATATTGCTCCGCCCCAAAATCACAACATGTTTGCCAAAAAGGGAAATCCCGGCGTCGGCCAGCAATTCCATCACCCCTGCCGGGGTACAGGGCAGGAACCGGGGCGTACCCAAGCTGAGCAGCCCTGCGTTAAAGGGATGAAATACATCTACATCTTTTGCGGGCAGAATCGCCTGCTGCACCACCGCCTCGTCATAATCATAGCCTCTGGGCAGCGGCATCTGCGCAAGGATACCGTGGACAGTCTGGTCGGCGTTTAACTGCGCGATGCGTTCCAGCAGCGCCGCCTGGCCCGCGTCGGCGGGCAGTGTGTATTCCAGCGAACGAAATCCGATTTCGCCGCAAACCCTGCGCTTGTTACGTACGTAAATCTGTGAGGCGGGGTCTTCGCCCACTAAAATCACCGCGAGGGTCGGCACAGCGCCGCCAGCCGCAATGTGCGTCTGGGTCTGGGCCGCTACGCGAGCGAGAACCTTTGCCGAAATTTCTTTTCCGTTCAGGATATTGGGCATAGGCACCTCCGTTGTTTGCAGGCTTTGGCCTTGGAATCACGCAAGCGGCTCATTTTCCACTGGGGCCTGCGGGCCAGTCTCCGCTTCCGGCTCAGTCGCGTCCGCAAAAGTAAAGGTCTCGGGAGCCTCTTTCGCCGCCTCTTCCGCCTTCTTCTCTCCGTCTTTATCCGCGAAGAAATCGATGCCCTCAATGGGCTTGGGATGCTTCTTGAAATAGAGCATGAAATAGATCAGCGCGGCAAGGCTGGCCAGGGCCAGCAGGCCGGAAAGCAGCTGCGAGACCCGCACCGCACTGCCCCCGATGTAAAGACTATCCAGGCGCAGACCTTCAACAAAGCAGCGCTCCGCGCCGTAAAGGACGCCATAACAGAGCATCAGCTGGCCGCTGAAACGCCGCGCATAGCGGCATATGAAATACAGCACACCGAAGCTCAGCAGACACCAGATGGATTCATAAAGGAAAGTCGGGTGGACGAACGCCATGTTGTCGGGCGTTCCGGCCTGGATGCCTGTCACGCCGTGATCCTGAAAAAACTGCTGCGTCGCGGGACTGTTGATGTAGGCTGCGGTCGTGCTGCTCCACATGCCCCAGGGCAGCGTCGTGTTCGTACCGAAGGCCTCCTGGTTCGTGAAATTGCCCCAGCGGCCGATGCCCTGCCCAATAAGGAAGCTCATTGCCGCCAGATCCAGCAGGTTGAGAAAGTTCAGCTTGCGGACGCGGCAGACGATCCAGGCGCCCAGCAGCCCGCCGATCAGCCCACCGTAAATAGCCAGCCCGCCCTCCCATATTTTAAAGATATCCGCCGGGCGGCCCTTATATTCGCTTAGGTTAAACAAAATATAATAGATACGAGCGCCCAAAATGCCGCCGATGGTGCCCCCGATGAGGACGTCCACCATCTTATCCAGATCCATTTTCCACTTGTATGCCATCCGGCCGCCAAAGAGAACGGCAAGCAGAAAGCCGAACGCGATCATGACGCCGTACCAGCGGATGGTGACCGTATTGTTCAACAGAGTGAACTCCAACGCCACCGGCGAGATGTGAAAGGGCTTATCGCCCAACGCCTTGAAAAATACATCGACTTTTTCGCTCATTGATTTGCGCCTCCTTATATTTATTTCGTCGGTTCAACGATGGCCAGCGCCGAATATCCGGGCCGGAACAGCGTCTTGAGCCGGGCATCGGCATCCGCCTGGGTAAGTGTACGCAGCAGCGCCGCCCGCTCGAACAGCGTTCCGCCGCCGAAATAGGCGTCCGTCATTTGACTTGCCAGTTCTTCGATGTCATTGAATTCCATCACTTGGCGGCCATAGGCACTGCGCCGTGCCTGCTCGAACGCGGCGGCGTCAATGCCCTCTTGTGCCGCAGCAGCCAAAACTTCGCTGATGAGCGCCGCCGCTTCTTCGGGCCGTTTGGATTCGCCGCCCAAGATCGCAGCCGCGTAGCCGGAGCCGCAGAAGAACTCGCCGCCGAAGCCAGGGTTGATCAGCCCTTCATTCAGCAGGCGTTCATATAGCGGCGAGGTCTCCCCCGCAAGGGCCTCAAGGCAGAGTTCGGCCAGCAGGCGCTCGCGCAGCGGCAGCTCGCCTCCATCCACCGGTTCCTTCCAGCCCAACAAAAAGCGGGGCGCGGCCACCGCCATCGGCAAGCGTGCAAGGGGCTGGGCAGGTACCGCGTCGTCCTCCATCCGCTGCCGCCGGGCAGGCGCGCCCTCGGCGGGCTTCAGCAGACGCTCGGCGATTTCGCCGACCTCGTCGGTCGTCACGTTCCCTGCCACGGCCAAAATCATGTTTGCGGGGTGATAAAAGCGCCGATAGCATTCATGCAGGGTCTCGGCGGTGATTTCGGCAATGCTCTCCTGCGTTCCGGCGATCTCGACGCGTACCGGATGATCAGCATAGAGCAGCCGCAGCAACTCAAAAAATCCCCGCCAGCCGGGGTCGTCCAGGTACATCCGAATTTCCTGCCCGATGATCCCCTGCTCTTTTTCCACCGTCGCCTGGGTGAAATAGGGGGACTGCACGAAATCCAGCAGGATTTCGAGATTCTCCGCAAAGTGTTCGGAACAGGAGAACAGGTAGGCGGTCTTATCAAAGCTTGTGAAAGCGTTGGCGCTGGCCCCGGTTTTGGCAAAACGGGCAAAGGCGTCTTGATCCTCGGATTCAAACAGCTTATGCTCCAAGAAATGTGCCGTCCCCTCCGGGATGGGCAACAACGCCCCGTCGGCGTTGCCGATGGCAGTGTCGATCGAGCCATATTTGGTGGCGAACAGCGCGTAGGCCGTGGAATAGCCGGGCTTTGGCAGCACCTGCACCTCCAGGCCGCAGGGCAGCTTCGTTCGAAAATAGGTTTCTTCCAGCGCAGTGTCGCACACTGCCTCCCAATTTAGCGTGCTCATTGGGCATCCCCCTCCTTTTGCGCCTGTAGCAGATACACCGTATCAAGGCTGACCAGGTGTGCGGCTCCAATCACTTCCTGCCGCGTGACCGCGTTGATCCGCCGACAGACTTCGGGCGGCGTCAGGTATTCTCCGGTCAACAGGCCGGTGGTGCAAAAACTCGCCAGCTGTTCGGGGGTGTCCGCCGCCGAAAGGATTTCGTCGCACATCGACCGCTGCGCGGTCGCCAGCTCCTCGTCGGTAAAATCGCCGGATTTCATCAGTTCCAATTGTTCCAGAATCGCTTCACGGGCTTCGTCCGCATTAGCGGTGTCAACCCCGCTGGCAACCATCATCAGCCCCTTGAAGCGCACAGAGCGCGCCCAGCAATAATAGCACAGGCTCTTTTGTTCGCGCACAACAAGAAAGAGCTTCGAATACACGCCGCCGCCAAAAAGATCGGCCATCACGCGCGTGGCAAAGTAATGGTCGTCATGACTTTGCATCCCAGTGCGAAAACCCATGACCAACTTGCCCTGTTCCACGGGCTGTGCCTCGCTGAAGAACCTCGGCTCAGCCGCCGCGCGGATGAATTCGCTCCCCAGTTCCGTGGGTTCCCGTTCAACATTCTCAAATGCAGCGCGCAGTGTCGCTTCCACAGCCGCACCGTCGCTTTCCGAAATAAACGTGATTTGCATCCGCGCGTGGCGCAGCAGGTTCCGCCATGCCTGCGTGACCTCCTCCGGCGTCAGGGCCGCAATGGCCTCCGGCGTACCGTAAGCATTGAGTCCGTAGGCTTCCTCGCTGCACATCAGCGCTTCGCAACGCCGCAGGGAATATACGCGCTTGTTGCCCTGTTCGGCCTCCAGGCGCTCGCAGAGCAGGCGTTTTTCCAGTTCGACCGCGTCCGCCGTGAAGACGCCCTCCTCCAATCGCGGGCGGAAGAGCAGTTCTTCCAGCAGCGAAGCGCAGCCCCGGGAGACGGCGACGCCATCCGCGCCGCCCGCCGTATCAGCGGCGGCAAAACGGTCTTCGATGGCGGAAAGACAGAGCGAAAGCTGGTGCGTCTCGCCCATTTTATCCGCCCCCGCCGTCAGGCTCGCGCCATAGAGTTCAGCCAGGCGGCTTTCGAGGGCACGCGCCGAGGGGTAGGCCGCGCAGCTGCGGCGCAGCAAAAAAGGCAACATGGCGTTGGCCGCCGTCGCTTCGGGCTGTCCTGTGCGCAGCGGGAGCGCCATATGCAGTTCCAAACGGCTTGTCTTAAACCGCCCGGCGGGGATGGCGCAAAACGTAACACCGGGTGCGATCCCGGCCGTGCGGATATCCGTCATAAAGTATGCCCACACCTTTCGTTCTCGTGCGATTTATCATGCATGCAAAGCAGCCGTCAAAATCGAAAGCTGGTTTCAAACTTGGAACATTCCTCATTTTAGTATTATAGCAGGATTTTCCCAAAAATGCAAGGTAATTTGTCCATGATTGTGATCCTGCAAATTGAACAATTAATTGACCAAGCGCTAAGCAAAAGAACCGCCATAAAGCGGTTCCCGCCAGTGGCGGCTTCCTCGCCGCCCGCATATTCATTCGCGATCAAAACTCCGTCACCGCCTCGGGCCGTTCGGCGCGGGGGTAGGCGTACCCGGCAGCGGGTGGCATAGAGTTATAAACACGCTCGATCTCCACCACATGCGCCCCTTTTTTGCCCGCGTAGGCGCCTTTGACCAACACGCTTTGCATCTCCAGGTTCTGCGCAAGGACGCAGACCTTTTGCCCCGGGGTTATTCCCCTAAGGTCGTCGCCATAGGGCAGACCGGAAAACACCACCCTATCCCCGCCCGCATGCGTAGCCTGAATCACCGGCACAATTATGAGTCGACCATCCCTTGCGGCGTAACAGAGGAACTTCAGGCCGTCCAACTTGGCCAAGAGCGACTTGCTGATGTGCGAAAGCGCGGCTTTTTCATTTTTAGCGGCCAGCGGCGCGGCTGCGCGGCTGAGCAGCGCCCCGACCACGATCTTGGGCATGGGCAGCTTTTGCAATTCGCCGATATCCAAAAGGTCAAGGTACCACACGGTATTGATGCCAAAATACGCGTTATATCGAAACAGCGGTTTGTTGTTGTATTGGTCAAATTCAGGCCCCGTCGTGGCCGTATGGGTATAGCGCGCGTTGCCCCGCAGCCAGTTCATTTCAGCCGAAAGGGCTAAAAACGCGCAGTCGGGCCGTCGGGGGAGGAATTCCTTGCTGAGCCCGGTGCAGAACTGCCCGAAGGTCAGCCGCGTTTGCCCCAGACCCTGTAATGAGCTCAAAAAGGTCAGATGTGGGCAACCCTCGTCGTCCGTTGTGCCAACGAGGGCGATTTTGCTATCCAGCGCCAACAGCGCGGACGCCTTGCCGTCAATGATGTTTCCCATGCAGTTCATCCTCCTAATACTATTCCTTGATAAAAATCGTTGCAAACGTTTCGAGGATTTCGTTTGTACCGCTAGGCAGAGGACGCAGGCAGGCTGGCGCCTGTCAAGGACGATAACAACGCGGTTCAGACGAAAGACCGGAACGATGCAAGGATTTTTACCAAGGGGTAGTATAATCCCTAATCTTTCACAGCGCCCGTCCAGCGGGTATCCGGGCAAGCACCCGCAGCGCAGGCGGATTCTGTCAATGCCTCCATCGCCGCGCGGGTCATCAGAGACGCGCCCTCGAACTCCCATAGGCGCTCCATGCTTTTGTATTTCGCGGCGCAAAGGTTGTTGAAAGCACAGAGCTCCCATCGTTCAATGGGGGAAATGCCGCCCTCCCCCTTCAACTCCGCAAGCACATGTCCGATCTCCCCTATGTTTTCCGCGTCGTCCGTCGCCCCGGGAATGACCGGCGTTCGCACCCACAACCTGCCCCCGCGCCCGGTCCATTCCGCCGCCACGCGCAGGTTTTGCAAAATCACCTCGTTGCCCGCACCCGTCCACTCCCGGTGGCGCGCACTGTCGGCCAGCTTGAGGTCGTATAGCACCAGGTCGCAGTATTCCAGCGCCCGGCGAAGGCGCTGCGTGGGCGCAAGCCCGCAGGTATCCAGCGCCGTATGCGCGCCCTGCGCCTTCAACAGGCGCAGCAATTCCACCGTATCCTCCTGCATCAGCGCTTCCCCGCCCGAAACAGTCACACCGCCATCCGCACCGAAATAGGCGCGGTCTTTCAGCAGCTCGCGACAGAGCTTCGCGCAGTCCCAGACGGTTCCCTTCGCCTCCAGCGCACCCGTGGGGCAGGCCTCACAGCAGCGAAAGCAGCCAACGCAGCACTCCCGCGCGATGGCAACGCCCGCTTCGCCAAAGCTCAGATTTCCCTGCGGGCAGGCGTCCGCGCAGCTCCCGCAGCCGATGCAGCGCGCCGCGTGCCAGAGCGCCTCCCCCTTGGAAGCGATGCTCTCGGGGTTGTGGCACCAGCGGCAACGCAGCGGGCAGCCCTTGAGGAACACCGTAGTGCGCAGACCGGGGCCGTCTTCGCTGGACATACGCTGGATATCCAGGATGATCAGAGAGGACATGAAGAGTCTTCCTTTCGGGCACATTTCTTATGGGGCTTATCGTGTATGGAAGGCCGTCAATATTGATTGTGACTCTCCCGGGCGATGATCTCATTTTGCAATTCGCGGCCCACGGCGGTGAAATAGGCGTTGTAGCCCGTGACGCGCACCAACAGGTTGCGGTAATTTTCGGGGTGGGCCTGGGCGTCACGCAGCATGTCGGCGTCCAGCACGTTGATTTGCAGTGCGGTGCCGCCATTTTGGACATAGCCGCGCAAGAAGCTCTTGAGCTTTTCGCGGTGCTCGTCGTCGCGCAGCAGCGCGGGCGAAAGGGTGATGGTGTGGCTTGCTCCGTTGGGCAGGCAGTTGCGCCAATGCTTGTAATCACCCGCGCCGTCCCCGGCAAAACCGCCCAGAGCCGTGCCGACAGAGTTCGCGTTGGAGGTCGGCCCTTGCGTATCCGCGCCGTTGACCGGGCAGATCGCGTTGCTGAGGAACCCGCCTCGGGCGCGTCCATCCGGGCTGGCGGGCAGAATAAACCCGGAGCCGATCCAGTAGTTCCAGCTGAGCATGCCGCTGCGGTACTGCGCGCCGGTGGGTGTTTTGTGCCGCCAAGCCTCTTCAGACCAGAGCGCCATCACCTTTTGAGCCATGGCGTCGGCCTCGTCGTTGTCGCGGCCGTATTTCGGCGCGCGGTTGACTGCCATGGCCCGCAGCTTTTCATAGCCTTCCCAGTTCGCCTGCAGCGCGGCGATCAGTTCCGCCATCGTGCAGGCCTTTTTTTCATAGACCAGGTATTGAATGGCAAGCAGGCTATCGACGGTTGTGGCGAAGGTGACGCCTTCAATCGTGACAAAGCTGAGCTCGGCGCCGCCCTGCGTAACGTCAAGTCCCTTTTGCGCACAGCCTTCCACCAGGCAGCTGAGATAGGGCGTCGGGCCAAACTCCGCGCGCACGGCGCAGGAGCGGTTGTAAAGTTCCACGATCCTTTGCACAAGATGTCGCATCTGCACCGCAAAGGCGTCGTAAAATTCCGCGAACGTCGTGAAGCCGCGCGGGTCGCCGGTCTTGGGTGCGCCCACAGGGCCGGTGTAAGGTTTGCCCCAAAGGGCGTCGACATAAGTCACAAGCTCTTCGCCGCCGCCCAGCGCCAGCTCCACGGCTTTATAAAGGTTCAGGTTACAATCGACGGTCGCCGACCGGTCGTTGCCGCACATGGTGTTTTCGAGGCAGCCCACTGAGGCGTAGTCATGCACGTTGCTCTCATTGATCAGTTCACCCACCCTGGCGTGCCGTGCCTGGCGCAGCAGCCCGGCCATGCTGCGTTCGTCAAAGTTGAGCAAAAACGGTGCGCCCTGGCTGGCTGCTACCATCTCCACCACGGTATCCAGCAGTTTTTCCGGCGTGCCGCTGTGGAGCCGCACATTCGGCTTCGGTTCCAAGATGGGCGACATTTCGTCGAGTACCTCCAGCAGGGCATAGGTGAGGTCGTTGGTCATGTCCTTGCCGCCCGGCCCCATGCCGCCGCAATTGAACAGCTGGCCATAGCCCGCCGTGATCCCGGCGTCGCCGGTCGCGATCATCGCGTCGTAGGCATAGTTACAGTGGATCCAGAAGCACTTCAAGATCTCCTTGCCAAACGCACGGCTCATCCCCTCGTCCAGGGATTTTTGCCAGTAGGGGTACATGTATTGATCCAGGCGACCGAAAGACACCCCCGGGCCGGGGTAATTCTCGTCGCTCATGACGAGCATGTGGGTCAGCCAGAGGCTTTGCATCGCCTGCCAAAAATTCTGCGCCGGTTTTGCGGGCACAACGTCCAGGTTCGCCGCCATTTCCAGCAGCTCCCGCCTGCGGGTGTCGTCGCTTTCTTCCCCGGCCAGCGCGCGGCATTTCTGCGCGTACCGCGCGGCAAGCTCGATGGGTATCTCGCAAGCGGCGCGCATAGCCCGCAGCTGCGCGCCCTTCGGGCCGTCCTTTTCCGCCTGCGTCAGCGCGTCATAATACCCCTGCATTTCGGCCCGGATGCCCTCAAAGCCCAGGCGCAGCGCCTTGGGATAATTCGAAATCAGATGACCCGAGGTCGCGCCGCAGTTACCGAAGCCGCGCTCCTCGAACTCGACGACGTCGCGGCGCAGGCCGCTTTTACCGTCCTTGCCCCAGAGCAGGCGGTTGTGCTTCTCGGCCTCCGCCCGCGTCCAGCAGCGGGAGGCCATCAGGTTGAACCGTCCGCCCGCCAAAAGATCGCCGGGCAAAATCTCCTGGGGTACGCGGTTCACCATCGCCTCTTTGATGAACCACGCCCTGCGCTCCGGCAGACTGCGGGCATAAAAGTCCGCTGGCGGTTCAATTTTATAGGCGCTCTGGTTATAGCTCTTATTCATGCAGTTGAAGAACGCGTAGGTCTCGGGCACAATATAAAAGGTCTGTTCCTCAAACAGCGCGTCCCAGGGTGTGCCCGTGGTAAACGGCATAAAAGCGTTGTTCCACCTGCGCTTGTTGCCCTGGTAATAGTAATCGCGCAGCCATTGAATGCGTGGACTGAGGTTATAGGGTTTCTTTACACCGTGCGCGTCTTGCTTCTCGGGTACGGCGGGGCAGGCGGCCATAGGTATTCCCCCTTTGATTTTCTTGGTTTCGCGCGGTCGGTCTCGCTTCTATGATAGCATGTCTTGCGCTCAAAAGCAAGCCCCGCATATCTTGGCCGGGCAATCAGTTTTTCGCGCTATTTGCATTTTTATTTGCGCCATGGTATAATAGCGCCATACGGGTCGTATGGCGCATTGGGAAAAACCTGCCGGTTTTTCAGAATCCGGCGCTTGATCTATGGTATAATAGCGCCATACGGGTCGTATGGCGCATTGGGAAAAACCTGTCGGTTTTTCAGAATCCTGCGCTTGATCTATGATATAATGGCATTCGAAAACGATACAAGGAGATCGCCATGCACCAAAATATCATCTTTGACATGGGCGGCGTGCTGCTGGATTTTTCAGAACAACGCGTGCTTGACTGGTTTTTTGCGGATTTTTCGGTGGCGGATAAAGAATCGCTCCGCGCCGCCCTCTATGCCTCCGGAATTTGGCGGCGGATGGATCGCGGGGATTTCGACGAGGAAGGCACCATGCAAGCCATGTGCGCCCTGCTGCCGGAACATTTGCGCGCGCCGCTGCGCGATATGCTCCCCCGCTATTTTGAGTCGCTGACGCCGATCCCCGAGACCAACGCGCTGGTGCGGGAACTCAAGTCAATGGGAAGGGGCGTCTATCTGTTGACCAACGCGCCGCGCATTTTTGCACGCGAAAAACATCGCCTGCCCTGCCTTGATGCTTTCGACGGCGTTCTTGCGTCCTATGAGGTGCGCCTGCTCAAGCCGGAACCGGAAATCTACCTGTGTTTTTTGGAGCGCTTCCAGTTACGGGCACAGGATTGCTTCTTCATCGACGACATGCGGGCGAACGTCGACGGGGCGGCGGCGGTGGGCATCGCGGGGCACTGTTTTGCCGACCGGGATGTCGCAAAGCTGCGGCGGGCGCTGGGTCTATAAGACAGAAAGGGTGCGACCATGTCATTGCACCGCCTGGATCAACTGCTGGCTGCACGGGGCTGCGGTTCCCGCAAAGGCGTCGCCGCGCTGATCAAAGCCGGAGCCGTACGGGTCAACGGGACGATTACCCGCAGACCCGAGCAAAAAATCAATACCGAAACCGACAGCGTCACTCTGCACGGGCAGCCGGTGGCGCTGGCTGAATATGTATACTACCTATTGCATAAGCCGTTGGGCGTCATCAGCGCCAGCCGCGACCCAAAGGCTGTCACGGCGCTTGACCTTCTGCCGGAACATTGGCGCAGAAGAGGGCTTTTCCCCGCCGGACGGTTGGATAAAGACAGTACGGGGCTGCTGCTGATTACCGACGACGGCGCGCTGGCACACGCGCTGCTCAGCCCCCGGCGACACGTTGAAAAGACCTACATCGTCACACTGGCCACCGCCGCAACGCCTGAAGATATAAAAGCTTTCGCCGCAGGAATCCACCTTCCTCCTGCAGACAACCACCCCGCCGAAGACTGCCTGCCCGCTCAATTGACGCCGCTGTCGGATAATCAAGCGCTGGTCGTGCTGCGGGAGGGCAAATACCGTCAAATCCGCCGAATGTTTGCCGAAAGGGGCAACGAAGTGCTGGCGCTGCACCGGCTCGCCGTGGGTTGCCTGCGCCTCGAAGATACGCTGCAGCAAGGGGAGTACCGGGAGCTGACGGCGGAAGAAATAGCAGCGTTAAAGGCGCATATCGCGTAATTAGCGCGCCCCCATCGCCCTGACTGTGACGCCGTTTTCTTCCAGCGCAGCGCGTATTTTTTGCACAAACGCCAGCGCATGGGCGCTGTCGCCATGCACACAGATGGATTCCGGTCGCAGGGGAATCACCTTGCCGGTGATCGCCTCAACCGTACCATTTTTCACCATGCCCACCACGCGGGCGATGGCCAGAGCTTCGTCGCTGATCATCGCGCCGGGCTTGCCGCGCGCGACGAGTGAACCGTCCTCTTCATAGGCGCGGTCGGCGAAGACCTCACGGGCGAAGGGCAGACCCGCAGCCTCGGCGGCCTCAATCATCCTGCTGCCCGAAAGCGCCAGCAGGCAAAGGCCAGGGTCGATCTCGGCGATGCCTTCGCAGATCGCCTGGGCCAAGGCCATATCTTTGGCTGCCATATTATACAGCGCCCCATGTGGCTTGACGTGCGCCAAGGGCACGTTCTGCGCCCTGCAAAACGCCTGCAAAGCGCCTACCTGATATTGTATATATGCCTTGACCTCCTGCGGGGAAGCAGCGATATTGCGCCGTCCGAAACCGATCAGGTCAGGGAATCCGGGGTGTGCGCCGACGCTTACGCCCGCCGTTTTGCATGCCCTGACGGTTGCTTCCATCACCAACGGGTCACCCGCATGATAGCCGCAGGCAACGTTGGCGGAGGTTATAAACGGGATCACCTCGGCGTCCAGCCCAAGGGTATACGCCCCGAAGCTTTCGCCCAGGTCGCAGTTGAGGTCAATGTGCATGTTGTTTTTCTCCTCGCTTTTTATCAGGCTATTTTAGACGAGTATATTGCTTCTTTGTCGCTGCGGGCGGCCTGACGCCGCCTCTACGGAAAAGGCCCCGCGTGTAGGGGCGGCGTCAATGGCCGCCCGCCATCAATACGATTGTCAAAAGAGCTATTCCTTATATCCCTGCGCCGTCTTCGTGCTGTTCTGTCGCGTTCGATTTCAGCTCCCGTTCGAGGCGGTGCATCCTGCGTTGGAGTTGACATATTTCCTGGGCAACCGGGTCGGGCGTGTCCGCGTGATCCAGCGCCTCCACCCGCTGGCCGTTGAGCTTCACCACCCGGGCGGGGACGCCCACGGCGGTGGAATTGGGCGGAATCGCGTGCAATACCAGCGCGCCCGCCGCAATCTTGCTGTTGTCGCCAACGCGGAAAGGCCCCAGCAGCTTGGCCCCCGCACCGATCATCACCCCGTTGCCAATGGTCGGGTGACGCTTGCCGGTGTCTTTGCCCGTTCCGCCCAGGGTCACACCCTGATAGATGGTCACGTCGTCGCCGACCTCAGTGGTCTCGCCGATCACGACGCCCGTGCCGTGGTCGATGAACAGTCGCCGCCCCAGCTTCGCGCCGGGGTGTATTTCGATGCCCGTGCGCCGCACGGCGCGCTGTGAAATCCACCGTGCCCAGAGCTTCAGCCCATGGTTATAGCACCACTGGGCTCTGCGGTGCATCCGCACAGCGCGCAGGCCGGGGTATAATAAGAACACTTCCAACGCGGAATGCGCCGCCGGGTCACGCTCCCGGATGGCGGCAATATCTTCGCGCAGCCTGTTGAACATGGCGCTTCACCTCCTTTTCTGAAAGAATGTTTCTTTATTATCATACGCGGGCAGGTGCGCGTTCGTCCCTTGCCCAAAAAATCAAGCCCAGACCTCCAGTACGCCTTCCACTTTACGCAGGCGTTCCATAACGCTCTCAAGCTGCTCGCGGCTGCCCACCCCTACGCCCGCCGTGATGCTGGCGGTCTTATCCGGATGGGTGTGCATTTCCCAGTCACTGATGTTGATGTGATTGAGACTGAAGAATCCTGAAATCGTCGCCAGCATACCGGAGGCATCGACCGAACGGATATGCATTGCGCCGACATAATGCTTTTGCTCGGCGGGTGCCCAGCGGGCACGCAGCCAGCGATCCGGCTCCGGCGCACGGCTCAAATCCGCCGGGACGTTCGTGCAGTCCAACCGGTGCACGGCCAGCCCCTTGCCCCGGGTGATGTAACCGACGATGGCGTCGCCCGGCAGCGGATGGCAGCACCGGGCGAAGTTGATCATGCAATTGCTGATACCCTCCACGATGACGCCCTTTTCGGCGGTGATCCGCTTGATGTCGGGGCCTTCCTCCTGCTGCTGCGCACTGAGCAGGCGGTTGTATTCCTCCTTCAGCCGGGGCAAGTATTTTTGAAGGGAATCCCCGCCATACCCGATGGCGGCGTAAAAATCGTCAAGTTCTTTATACTGCGCCTTGCGCCCGATGATCCGCCGCAGAATGTCTTCGAGTTCCTCCGGTTCTAAACGGATGAAGTTGTGCCGCAGGTCTCGCTCCACCTGCAGGCGCCCCTCGCGGATGTTCTCGGGGCGGCACATCACCTTGAACCAGTTGCGTATCTTGCTCTGCGCGCGTGTCGTCTTGGCGATGCGAAGCCATTCCCGGTTCGGCCCGCGCGTCTTATCGGATGTCGTGAGAATCTCGACCGTGTCGCACATTTCCAGCTCACGATCCAGCGAGACCATGCGCGTGTTGACCTTTGCCCCGGTCATGCAATTGCCGATTTCGGTATGCACCGCATAGGCGAAATCGATGACGGTCGCGCCGCGCGGCAGTTCAAACAGGCGCCCCTTGGGGCTATAAACATAGATTTTTTCAGGCGGCGCGTAATCGGTCTGGAGCGTATGCATCACTTCCTCAGCCGATTCCGAATCCTTGAAGCTTTCAAGGAGCTCACGCACCCACGCCAGCTGATTCTCAAGGCCGGTGCGGTTTTTGCCCAGCCCCTGCTTGTATTTCCAGTGTGCGGCCACGCCGTATTCGGCCAGCTCGTGCATCTCCCAGGTGCGAATTTGCACCTCAAAGGGTATCCCTTCCTCCCCTCGCACCGTCAGGTGGATGGACTGATAGCCATTGGCCTTCTGGCTGGAAATATAGTTCTTGTAACGTTCCGGTATGGGGTGGTAGATATCCTGGATCAGCCCGAAGACCGTCCAGCATTCCTCCTGCGTATCCACGATCACCCGTACGGCGTAAATGTCGTAAATGTCCTCGAAACCCTTGCCCTGTTCGTTTACTTTGCGATAGATACCCCGCACGCTCTTGACCCGGCCCTCGATTTGCAGGCCCTTGCGGAGCGCGCCTGTTTCGGCCAAATTCGCTGTGGATTCTTCGTCCTCGATTCGGGCAAAGCGTTCCCCAAGGTATTCGGTCAAGCGGCTCTGGATGCGCTGCAGCGCCGCCGCCCGCTCCTCCTTTTCTAAATTAAGCATCTGCTCAATCTCATTGTAGCCGATGGGATCCAAAAAACGAAAGGCCAAATCCTCCAGCTCTTCTTTGAACATTCGAATGCCCAGCATATCGGCAATGGGAACATAAACCTTCAGCGTCTCGCGGGCGATTTCGCGCCGCCGCGCTTCGCTCCCCTTGTGCTGCAGCGTGCGCATATTGTGTAGCCTATCAGCAAGCTTGACGATGATCACGCGCGGGTCTTTGCTCATGGCCAACAGCATTTTGAGGATATTCTGCGCCTGTGCCTCCTCCTTGCGCGCCATCGCCTCTTCCCTGCGCACCTCCGGCTGCAGTTCCTCAACTCCCTCCAATGTGAAGGGCAGCTTTTGCAGCTTCGTCAGGCCGTCCACCAATTGCGCGACCTGAGAACCGAAGTGCATGCGGAGCTCGTCGGCAATGAAGCCCGTGTCCTCCAACACATCGTGCAGCAGCGCGGCGATCAGGCTTGCGCGGTCATACATCCCCAGCCCCAGCAGGATTTCCGCCACGGCCACGGGATGGATCATATAAGGTTCGCCGGAATCCCGCTTCTGTAAGCCATGGGCCTGCGCAGCCAGTTCAAAGGCGCGCGTGATGGCCTCCAGGTCGGAGGGACGAAAAACCTTTTTCTCCGTATCCGGCCAGAGGCTGGCTTGCAGCTTTTCCCGCAAAGGCATGAAAATATCCATAATTTCCTGCGATACCATCGCTGCGCTCCTTCCGCTTCGTGTGCCCTTATACTATGCCTGACTTAGAACAGCGTATCATACGGCCATTGGCCGTCCGCATGCATTTTCTTACCCCTGCCGCAGCCGCAGCAGCAGCGCCGAATCCTCCAAATTGACCTTTGGCGCCGATCGCACCAGTGCCATGCGCCCGGCGGCATCCGCCGTCAACAGGCCCAGTTCCCTCAACGCCTCCGCCGCCAGCCAGACCCGCGCGAAATCCTCCGCCGCCGCTTGCTTTGCAAAGTCTTCGCCCAGCGCCAAAAAGAGCGCCTCCGGCGTTAGGGGATTGCCGCTTCGCTCCAGCGCGCGGTAGACATGAGTGACGGTCTCGCGCCGGGGAACGCAGGCGGTCGCCGATTCGGCGGGCAGTGCCTCCCCCCGCAACACGGTCTCCACCAGCCGCTGCGCCCGCAGCAGCGCCTCGTTGGGGATCATGCTGTGCTTGGCGTTTTTCAGTATCAGTGTGATCTCCCGCTTGCCCATGTATTCGTTGGCCTCCAGCGTCACAGCAATATCAATGACTTCCCCGGCGAAAAAAGTAAAGTCCTCTCGCCGTGTATGGAACGCCATCGCCGTCAACGCCGCGCCCTCGCGCTCCAAAGTCAGGCGCAAATGCTTGCCGCCCGAAACCGGCGCGGCTGCCCGCAGCGCCAATTGCCGCAGCATGAAAACCGGCTGCGGATTCCCCTGACCAAAAGGCTCCAGCAGGGCAATTTCATCCGCCAGCTCCGGCGACAGCAGTGCCGGGTTGAGCCGGGCGTCCAATTGTTGACGGGGAAAAGGCATCTCCCTTTCGGCAGCATAGGTGTTGATCTCAAGCCGAAAACGTTCCACATCCGCCGCAGCCAGCGTGAACCCGGCGGCCAGCTCATGCCCGCCGTATTTCATCAACAGCGGCGCGGAGTTATGCACGGCGTCAAAAAGCGAAAAGCCGGGCAGGCTCCTGCCGGAGCCCTTGGCAAATTCCCCGTTGACCGAAAGCAACAGGCATGGCCGCCCGAAACGCTCCGTCAGCCGGGAAGCGACGATGCCGACAACCCCTTCGTGCCAACCCTCCCCGGCAAAGACCAATACGCGGTCATATTGCCGCCCCGGGTTTTCCGCCAACCAGTCCATCGCCTGTTCAAGAATTTCCTGCTCGGCCTTCTGGCGCTCTTCATTATAAAGCTCCAGGCGATGCGCCAGGCTTTCGGCCCGCGCCTCATCCTGGGTCAACAGGAGTTCAAGCGCAAAGTTCGCGTGTTCCATGCGGCCCGCCGCATTGATGCGCGGCGCAAGGATGAAGGCCACGCCCGTGGCGTTGAGCTGCCGCTTTTCCGCCCGGGCAGCGCGCCGCAGCGCCGTAAAACCGGGTCGCTGGGCCTCCCCGTTGAGCAGTTCCAGCCCCGCGCGAACGAACTCGCGGTTCTCGCCCAGCAACGGCACAACGTCCGCCACGGTACCCAGGGCGACAAGGTCGGCGTATTCCGGCAGCAGCTCCTCGGGCTCGCAGCCCTCCAGGGCGCATACCAGCAAAAAGGCGACCCCGACCCCCGCGTAATCCCGAAACGGCAAATCAGCATCCGTCCGAT
>JAVBOZ010000175.1:0-9368 GCA_031549985.1 Oscillospiraceae bacterium
AACGCGAGAGAAAGCTGGTCGGGGCAGGAGGTCTTTTTATAGCCGCAGGGCATGCCGCGAAATTTTTCGATCACCGTCTCCGCCGCCATGCCTTCAATCAGATTGGTAATGCCTGCGAGGTTCCCGGCGCAGCCGCCGTCAAAATGGACCTTACGGATGATATTGCCTTCCATCTCCAGCGTAATATTTCTGGCGCAGGTTCCCGTCGTCTTGTATTGGTAGGTCATATTCGTGTCCTCTTTCATTTGGCTACTTCTCTATTTTACATCATTATATACATTAATGCAAGCAGTAATCCCTGATCCGCGCTTTCCTGTTTTAACAACATCAACATCACCATGATCAACAGGGAATCCATGCCCTCCTGCTTGCCTTCGCCCTCTTGCTTGTCGGTGAAAAAGTCTTCAAGCGGGGTGTTGTCGGCTGTGTTTTTTTTACCGCCACCGCCCAATCCGCTCAACAGGCGGAAGATGTCTTGCATCGAACCCATGCCCGCGTCGGCCTGCGTTCCTTTTGGCTGTTGCGCAGCCGCCTGCTTCGTGCCGCCGCGATTTGCCTGCGCAAAAGGCGGCGCGTCGCCCCTGCGCTCGGCGCTCTGTTGGCCACCGCCCTGCCTTGGATAATTGCGGTTGCCGCCATGCCCGGCGGCATTCCCCCGCCCGGGGAAAGGTTCGGGCTGGGGCGGTGGGGCCGGACGCCGGATCGGAGGCTGCGTCCTGCCGTAGGAGGCGTTATAGCGCGCCTGTTGGCCGGGGCAGGGGTGATGCAGATCAGACCTGCGCGGCGGCTCCGGGGCGTAACGTTCCTGCTGTTGCCATTGCGGCTGCTGCGGTTGCTGCGGGGCGAATGGCGGATGTTGCGGCTTTGAGGCCTGTGGCTGCTGCTGCGGCTGAGTATTCTGCGGCCAAGCCTGCGGGTTACCCGATGGCCTTGGCGGCGCCGGAAGCGTCGCGCGTCGCTGCATCTCCCGCGCGGAGGCAATGGCTCGCTCCTGCATGCGCAGAAACTCCTGCCTGCTGTTTGGGCCTGGCATGGGTAATCCTCCTCCCTGGCCTTATACGAATCAGTTTTCGACGCGCGGGGGTGGTCAAAATATAATGGCTGTTTTAGGCGTTGGTATTGATGTGTAATTGCGGGCGAACAATGTTCGCCCCTACGGTCTGCCATTGCGTGCTTTTGTAGGGGAGCACTGTTCGTCCCTACGGTTTGGCCGTTGCGTGCTTTTGTAGGGGAGCACAGTGTGCTCCCGTTGCCTCCTGTATCAATACGGTTGTCTAAAAGAGCCAATACAATTGACCCAAACCCGCTCATTTGCCGCCCAGAATCGTCCCCCGGAGCATGGGCAGCAAATCCATCATCTTCATCATTTGCACCGCCTGTTCCGCGCGGCGCTGCCGCTTGCTGCTGAGATGGGGCCGAAGCGCCAAAATCAAGTCGCTGCGCGGGTCGCGGCGGTTCATCTGCTGCATCAGGCGCGAGAGCTGCGCAAGCAGTTCCGGGGTGAACATGGAGGAAACATCGCCGAACCCCCCGCCGAAGCCGCCGCCGGAACCGTTGCCGGATCGGTGCGGATCGGGCGGCTCCTCCGGCGGTTCCTCCGGTTCCCCGCCAAACGCGCCAAAGAGGGACTGCGCCGCCTCCTGGAGGTTTTGCAGTTCCTCTTCACTCATGTTGCCCAGCATCTGGCTGATTTGGTCAAAATCAAAGTCCATGGTTTGGCTCACCTTCCTTGCGGTGAAAGGGTGTGCGCTTTTGGTGGAGCTGAGCTGTTTTCACGTTATTTCCCGCTCAGTTTCTTCATCAGTGCCTGCGCCTCGGGGCTGCAAAGCAGCCGTTTTAGCTCTTGCTTATCCTGCATGACGTTGTGGAGTTTCGCCTGCTGTTCCTCGCTCAGCCCAGTCTGCGCCAATTCGTCCAGCCGCTCTGCCTCCTGCGCTGTATCGCGCGATTTTTTCAATTGCCGCGCCAATTGCATCAGCTGCAGCGGCGTGATCTTCGGCTCGTCTGCCATGCGAAATTCCCCCTTGCATTTTCTTTTGCCGGGTGCTATACTCCATATATACGTTACGAAGGGCGGAATATGAATGCGGATTCTCGTCTGCGGCGATTCTCATGGCCGGGCTGCCCATCTCCTGCTGGCCGCCGAACGCCAGCCTTCGGCGGAGGTGATCGTCTATTTGGGCGACGGGGAAGCGGACAGCGAAGCGCTCCTGCGCCTGCCGGAGCGGACAGTCTACCGTGTCTGCGGCAACTGCGACTTCGGCTCCCAGCTGCCCGGCTGGGAGCGCTTCGGTGGGGCGGGCAGGCAGATTCTTTGGACCCACGGGCACCTGCCCCGGGTAAACGAAAGCTTTGCGACGCTGCGCCGCGTGGCCGGGGAAAAGGGCGCACAGATCGCCCTTTTTGGCCATACGCATACGCCATTTTTGGAATATGAAGAAGGCCTGTATCTTTTCAACCCGGGCGCAATCAAAGACGGGCGCTATGGGTTTGTGGATATCACCCCGGCGGGCATCGTCTGTCAGCACTGCCGACTGGATTAATTGTTTGGGAGGAGCCGTTCTTTGCGCGAATTTATCATCCGCACCAACGACGCCGGGCAGCGGTTGGATCATTTCCTCCGCAAGGCGGCCCCGCAGCTGCCCGATTCGCTTCTCTATAAGGCGCTGCGCACCAAGCGCATCAAATGCAATGGCAGGCGTGCCCAGGGTTCCTTGCGCCTTTGCAAAGGGGATCGGCTCGAATGCTGGCTGCCGGAAGATATCTTCGCGCCGCCGGAATACCAGTACGATTTTTTGCGGGCGGGGCGGGAACTCGCCATACTTTATGAGGACGACAATATCCTGCTGGCCAACAAGCCTGCGGGTTTGCTTTCGCATCCCGACGAAGGGGAGTACTGCGATACGCTGCTTGGGCGCATCCAGCGGTATCTCTATGAAAAAGGCGCGTACCAACCTGCAAATGAAGCCAGCTTTGCCCCGGCGCTGGTCAACCGCATTGACCGCAACACCGAGGGCATCGTGATCGCGGCCAAGAAGGCGGCGGCGCTGCGCATCCTTAACGAAAAGATGAAGCGGCGGGAGCTGCACAAGTTTTACCTCTGCGCTGTGCATGGCAGGCCGACGCAGGGGGAAGCCGAACCGGACGGCTGGCGGCTGCTCCGGGCCTGGTTGCGCAAAGCGGAAGAGAAGGCGCTGGTTCGGGTCTTCGCCACCCCGCAACCCGGGGCCAAGGAGATACTTACCCGCTACCGTGTGCTGGCCGAGCGCGGCGGACTGAGCCTGCTTGAGATTGAGCTTTTAACCGGACGCACCCACCAGGTGCGCGCACAATTCGCCGCCATCGGCCACGCCCTAGTGGGGGACGGCAAATATGCCCCACGCGCGCAGTTCCAACGGTCCGGGCGACGGCGGCAATGCCTGGCCTCAGCGCGGCTTGTCTTTGACTTTCAAACACCCGCCGGAGAACTGCAGTATCTCCAAAACCTGGACATTCGGTTGCATGAAGTATCTTTTGTGCTTGAACTTTTTGGGGCGGATTGCATGATATAAACGGATTTCGTAAAAACTTTTTCGAAATTTCACGCTTTTCTCTTGTAATATGCAGAAAAATACTATATAATAAACGTTGCGTGTGTTCGCGGGCAAGCTATACTCTTGAACGCGCGTTTCAGCGCCAACAATATTACGCCGCTTGCCGCGGCGGGATGGAGGTTTCCCATGGCAAAGGAAAGGCTTGATAAGGAAGCAAAAGAAAAGGCAAAGCTTGAGCGTGAGCGCGCCAAATGGAAGAAGCAGGAGGCAAAGCGCCGCAACAAGAAAACCCCAAAAGTAAAGGTCAATCCCTCCGGCAAGCTGAGAAAGGGCATTTCCATTGCCGTAGCGGCGATACTCGTTCTCGCCATCGCGGCGGGGATCGGCTACCAAATGGGGATGCCGCAGGTCGTTTTGCCTGCCGCAAAAGTTGGCGACGCATCGGTCAACGCGCCGGAATGGGCCTATTATTTTTATTCTACTTATATGCAGATGGTGAGCGAGGCGCAGCAAGCAGCCGCTTATTATCAGCAGATGCAGCAGACCCTGCCTGTCGGGACGGCTGTTGATACAACTGTCTCCGCCTTTGGGCAGCCATGGAAAGACCCTGATACGAAGAAGGACATTCAGCTGGAAGACTACCTGCGCAAGCAGACGAATGAGCGCCTTAAGAACCTGATGGCGCTCTATCAGGAAGCGAAGAAGATCAAGCTGAAGCTTTCGGATGAGGAACAGAAGAAGATTGACGACGCCATCGCCGAGCTGAAGGTCAGCGCCGGAAAGCAGGGCGTGGGTGCCTCGACCTATCTCACCATGAACTATGTTCCAGGCATCAATCTGGCGAAATACCGCTCTATCCAAGAAAAAGGTTCGCTTGCGAACGCGTTTTCCGAAAAGAAGGTCGAAGAGTTCCGCGCCAAGTATACGGACGCGAAACTCAAGGCGGAATACGACAAAGACCCGCAGCAGCACCTGAACGTGAGTCTGCGCGTCTTTACAAACTTCTCGACCGCAAAATTGCAGGCAGATGGCGATGAGAGCAAAGAGGCGCTTGCCAAGCGGCAGGCGGAAAGTGACGCCAAGGCCAAAAAAGACGCGGAGGAATTCCTGGCCGCGCTAACGGACGAGGCGAGCTTCCTTACCCTGGCCGATAAGTATGCCAAGCAGGCCGCGACACCGAATTATAGCGCTGACGTAGCCACCGCGAGATACCTGGCCGACAAGGAGATGTTGGCTGGCTACAAAAAGGGCGGGGCCACGCCCATTGCGGATTGGGCATATGACACCGCGCGCAAGGCGGGGGATAAGGCTGTCATTCAAACTGACAACGGCTATCTGGTGGTATACCTGGTGATTCCGGCCTATCAGGTTTCGACCGTAGATTACTATAGCATCTCCGTGAACTTTCCCACGCCCGCTGAAGGCGAGGAGCTGACAGCTGCGCAGAAGACCGCCACAAAGACCGAGGCGGAAGGCATCGTGAAGGAATGGCAGAAGGCGGGCGGGACCCTGGGCGACTTTGCCGCCTTGGCCCAGAAGCGCGCCGAGGCGAATAAAACAGAGGAAGACAAGGCGGCGGAGGAAGACGCGCAAGCCGAGAAAAAACCCGCTGGGCTCACCGAACAGGCTGCGCCCGCAGAAGGCACAGAGGGCACGGCGCTCAACCAATGGCTTTATAGGCCCGAACGCAAGGAGCGCGACCACGCGGTGATCGAAACGGACGCAGGCTACGTCTTTGTTGTGTTTGACAAGCAACATATGGAGGGCGACCGGCCTGATTATATCTGGATGACGAAGCTGACGAATGAACATGTGGAAAAGGACTACGATGCTTATTTGAAGGAGCTCATCAAGAATTATCCGCTCAACGAGAACGCGTTCGGTATGAAGTTTGCTTTGAAAGATGCGCAGAAGATGTGCGACGGGCTGGTTGCGACACTGAAGGCGCAAAGCGCGGCCGCTGGTTGACCCCATTCCCATGAAACTCTTGCGGCGCCGCTGTTCGTTTGAACATGCGGCGCCGCATTGCTGTTTCCATAGGCTTTTGAGTGGATAGACGCCGCCAAAGCTCTATTAACCCTGCTTCCAACCGGTGCGTCTCCAATCTGTTTGAGTTGCATCCAGCTGAATCTGCCGTTATCCATATCGAGCAGGTCGCCGATTCGCAGCATAATCGCCGCGAAGCGTGGATGAACGTAGTCGTTGCCGATGCCGAGGGCTTCTTGCGGAAGTGTCAGAACCTTTTCCCTGTTTGCTGTATGCAGCCCCGAGATGCGGGCAATCAGAAGCCGCAGGCGCAGCGGGATGATATGAGCAGTAGGCTCTGCTCATAGATGAACCATTTCTCATTTTCATCCATGGACGATGAGCGCGAGCGTTCGGGGTCTTCTGTAAAAAAGAACCGGTCTCCCTCATTTTCGGTATTGGCTGCGCGGCGCACCAGCGGTTCGATATAGTCCAGTGCGCTCAACGCGTCGGCGTCATGGCCGGCCTCAAATGCCTTGCAGGCATCTTGCTTTCTTTCAAGTACAACGGCTATTGGTTGAAAATACAAGAGGAAAAAGTAAAATTTTTACAAATTTGAGAATCCGTGTCAATTTATAGAGCTTATGCGAGCAATAGCGAAGGCGGGGTACACATTGGTACCCCGCCTTCAGCGTATCCTAAAATAAGACTCAGTAACCGAACCGGATGTAACGCCAGAGCCGCTCAATTTCATAACCCAGATCAAATTCACCCACACTGGTGTACTTCATCCAGGCCCAACCGCCCAGGAAGATGACGCACAGCCACTGCGCGAAGGTATATTCAACCGTCACCTTGACGTCGACGCTGTTGCCGTCCGGGGCGACAATGGTGATGGTCTCCGAGCCGCGGGCATAGCCGTAAAGCGCATAATAACCCCAGTCAATGTCTATAACATTGCCTTCGAAGTGAACTTCCATATCATCCGTTTCCCAGCTCCAGCTGCTGCCTTCCAAGAGCGGAGCAATGTCAAGGATTTCGTGGTAATTGAGTTTGACGCTCTTCGGAGCGACCAGAACGGAATCGTATTTCGCGGCGGTAACGGTGTACTCGCCGAAGGGATAGGCGCAAGTGTAAAGATAATAGGACTGGCCCGCTTCCAGATAGCTATAGACCGCGAAATCGTAGCTATCCCAGACATCGTCGTTTGCAGTGATCTCCATGCCGTTGGCGTCAAGGAGGATGGCTAAGGGATCGACGCCATCAATCCAAATCCAATTGCCTTCGCGGTCAGACCACTGCTCCTCAAATTTCGCGCCGGTGGATTTAAAGCTGTAATAACCGCTTGCGCTCGGAACGAATTTGAAAAGCTTGAATTCCGGCTCGTCGTCTTCAGCGGGTTTCGGAATATTCACCGCAGTGGGCGTATTCAACGCCAAAGGTGTCGCGGAAGTGAGGTCAATATCGGGGTTGACGTCATTGACCGCGACGGTCACTTCCTTGCTTGCAAAGAAAACGCTATCAATCGTCTCATAGTATCCGTACTCTTTGCCGCTGTCAGGGTCTGTGTATTCCACCTTGAAATCGGAAAATTTATTCGCGCTGAGATAGAGCATCGCCTGCGTGGAAGCACTCTCGCCGTCCCAATATTCATAAGGACTCAGCCAAAACTCCCAGATGACCTTGCCTTCGCCCAGCTTTTCGTTGACCGCTACATCATACTCGATGTCGGTCGGGGCCGGGTAATTTTCGCCGCTTACTGTTACCACGAGGCCGCTGAAATCCGTTATGTCGGAATAGGGGTTCCAGGAGATGCCGGGGTTTGTCTTGACGGTGAAGCTGTCTTCCATCGCGGCCTGCGCGGCGGCGCCACTGAAGTACTTGGGTCCGCCCAATGCCGACGGCGCACGGTATTGCTTTGCGCTGACCGGAGCCGCAGCACCGGAAATGGCGCTTGCGCCCAGGCAGAGCATGGCCGTCAAGAGAATTGCGAGGATGCGTTTGCAGGTTTTTTTCATGGGGTTCTCCTTTCGCACAATGAAATTTTGCAACACAATTGTAGCATACCGGTATCTCTTTTCCATCTCTTTTCCATCTTTTTTTCAACGTTTGATGAGAAACGTTTTTTACACATCCTGCGGATAGACCACGCCGACCTGGCGGCGGATCTCATCCATCTGCCGGGCAATTTCGCGGGACTGCGTAAGAGGAATGAGGTCGCTTTCTTTTCGCCCCTCCCGCAGGCAGCGGTTGAATTCGATGATCTGCTCTTCAAAACCGTTGCCAACATAAGGGGTTTCGAACAATTGGGGATTTTGCTCGTCGTCATAGCGGCGCAGCGTGAAGCGTTCCGGCGCGTAAAAGCGGTTCATGGTGATATAGCCATCTTCGCCGAAAAGTGTGCCTTCGCTGGGCCTGCGAAAGGTCATGCCGCTGTTGAGCGCGGCCAAGGTATTGTTTTCGTAGCGCAGCAGCACCGCGCACTGTTCGTCTACCTTTGTCTTCGCGCCAACGTCGGCTACAGCGCGGATATCGGCAACTGGTGCGCCGGCGAACCAGGAGGCGAAGTGCAGTGCGTAGCAGCCCACATCCAGCAGCGAGCCGCCGCCGTATGCCGGCTGAAAGGCATGGTGATCCGGCTCGTCGCGCATATCGTAACTGAAGGTTGCGGCGATGCCGCGCACTTGGCCGATCGCGCCCTGCGCCACCATCGCCAAGAGCTTGCGCGTGCCGGGCACGACCCGCGCCCACATGGCCTCAACCAGCAACCTGTCGGCTGCCCGCGCTGCGTCGATCATTCTATCCAGTTCGCGCAGGTTAACGGCGATGGGCTTTTCGCTAAGAACTGCCTTGCCGTGACGGAGCATCAGGATGGCGTTTGGGGTATGCATGGCGTGCGGTGTGGCGATATAAGCCGCATCAATACCTTCGAAGGCGGCCATGTCTTCGTAGCTGGCGAACCGGCGGGGAATGTTGAATTCATCGCCAAAGCGCTCGGCGGCCTCCTTGCTCCGCGAAGCGGCGGCAACAAGCGCGGCCCCCTCGACCCGGCGGACTGCCTCGGCAAAGCGATGGGCGATCCCGCCTGTGCCAACGATGCCCCAGCGAATGGTTGCTCCCATGCAAAAACCCTCCTGCTATTACAATAGTGTGTTCTCAGAACATTTTACAGCAGATGTGATGTTCAGTCAATAGGCTAACGCAAAAAATCGCTCGGTCTGCGCAGCTGTTAGCCAGTTCCCGCTGTTTACCTTGCTATCCGCAGGGCATACTTCTTTCAAGGTTATACAACCTTCTTCGCCGCAATTCGTCCCTTGCATTCTCCGCAGTCCTGTGGTATAATACCATACAGGATATTATCTATGAAAGCAGGGAAAGGAGAACGCCCGCTTGGTTGGAATTATCGGAGCCATGCCCATTGAGGTGGAGATGATTCAGGCGCTGCTGCAGGAAAGCGAGGTTGTCACCCTGGGCCGCGTGAAGTTCCACAAAGGAAAGCTCTGCGGAAAAGACGCGGTGGTCGCGGTATGCGGGGTGGGCAAAGTCAATGCGGCGCTTTGCGCGCAGGCAATGCTGCTGAGTTATCAGCCGTCATTGATTCTGAACGTCGGGGTTGGGGGCGGCCTTCTGCCAAATATGCGCATCGGCGACATTGCCGTCGCCACCTCCGTGGTGCAGCACGATATGGATACTACGTCTCTTGGGGAGCCGCGCGGGTATATTTCAAACCTGCAATGCGTCAACATCAACTGCGACCCGGAGGCTGTACGTACACTTTTCAAGGCGGCGCAGGGATTGAACGACGTTCAGGCGCAACTGGGCGTCATTGCGTCGGGGGATCAATTCATCTCCGTGCAGGCGACGAAAGAT
>JAVBOZ010000039.1:0-18057 GCA_031549985.1 Oscillospiraceae bacterium
TCCACTCCCTTCTCCCCGCGGTGGGGGCGTGCTCCCGCCCCCCCCTTTTCTTATCCCTCCTCTGGGGTGTTGTGTTGTCGGCGCGGCCCGCCCCCCCCCCCCGTCCCCTACAAGGCCTGGCCGCCTATTGGGGCTTCAGGCGTTCCCGTAACGCGTACCCTACCGCAAAAAAACCGGAGGTTATCTCGTGAACTTTAAAGAAAATATTCGTATTGCGGCGTTCAGCATCCGTGCCAACCTGATGCGTTCCGCGCTGACAATGCTGGGCATCATCATTGGCGTCAGTTCCGTGATCGCCATCATCACCGTGGGCGACGGCGGGCGGGACTTTATCGTCAACATGGTGCGCGATATGGGGCAGAACGTCGTCAGCATCGCGGTCGACACCACCCTGGATGCGGGCAACTATATCACGCGCAAGGACATCGCCGCGATCAAGGAGCAGGAGAACGTTGCCTTCGTGACGCCGCAGCAAATGGATTTCGGCAACGTGCAGACCTCCGCAGCCCAGGGCATGGCGCTGGTGATGGCCGGTAACGTCGACCTGCAATACGTCTCGGCCATGCCGGTGAAAAGCGGGCGGTTTTTCAACCAGGACGAATACGATTCCGCTGCCAAGGTTTGCCTGCTGCCCAAAATCGGCGCGCAGGCGATGTTTGGCCGCTCGGACGTGATCGGCGAATACATCGACTATACCAATATGGACGGCAGCAGTGTGCACCTGCGCATCATCGGCCTTGTTGAAATGGACATGATGGGCAGCGGAAGCGCCGACCAGATGAACGACTTTCTTGAAAACAGCGGTTTGACCGGAGGTATGTCTTCGGCGATGACGATGCTCATTTTGCCCTGCACCGTCATCGACCAAATGGCGGATAGCGACGGGCGTTACGAGATGATCAACATTGTGGCTACCGATGAGAGCAAGCTCAACGACGTCGGCAACGCGGCGGCCAATTACCTCTATGCCCGGCACAACAACGCCGGCTCTAACGCCTACACCGTCACCAATATGGCCACCTATATTGACCTGCTTGACAGCGTCATCCGCATCCTCACCACCTTCATCGCCGGGGTGAGCGCGATCTCGCTGGTCGTCGGCGGCATCGGCGTGATGAACATCATGCTGGTCTCCGTCACCGAGCGGACGCGGGAAATCGGCATCCGCAAGGCGCTGGGTGCGCGTACCGGCACGATCCTCTTCCAGTTTCTCACCGAATCAGTGATCCTTTGCCTGATCGGGGGAATCATCGGATTCGTGCTGGGGGTCGCGGGGGCAGCGGCGGTGGCCTATTATATGGATATCCCCATTCAGATGAAACTCAGTACGATCGCCATCGCGGTGGGCTTTTCCAGTGCCATCGGCATTTTCTTCGGGATTTATCCCGCCCGCCGCGCCGCGCAGATGTTGCCGATTGACGCGCTGCGCAGGGAATGACGGCAGCAGTAGGGCAGCCAGACACAGTACACAGTGCACAGGAGGCAGTTCCAAATGTCTTTAATTGATATTCGCGACGTCTATAAAATTTATAACCCCGGCGAGAACGAGGTGCGCGCCCTGGATGGCGTCACGCTTTCCATCGACCATGGGGAGTTCGTAGCCATCATCGGGCAGTCCGGTTCGGGCAAATCCACGCTGATGAACATGCTCGGCTTGCTGGACGAATGCACCTCCGGCAAGTATTATTTGGACGGCCACAACGTCTCGCACCTTTCGGATGACGAGCTGAGCGAAATCCGCAACAAACAAATCGGCTTCATCTTCCAGGGGTTCAACCTGATCCCCAGCCTGACGGCGCAGGCAAACGTGGAACTGCCGCTGATTTATCGCGGCATGCGGCGGGAAGAGCGCAACCGCCTTGCGGCTGAGGCGCTGCAGCGCGTTGGGCTTGAGCAGCGGGCGGATCACCGTCCGGCGGAGATGAGCGGTGGCCAGCAGCAGCGCGCCGCCATTGCCCGCGCCGTAGCCGCCCGTCCGCCCGTCATTTTGGCGGACGAACCCACCGGCAACCTGGATTCCAAATCCGGCAAAGACGTCATGCGCATCCTCCACGAATTGCACGAAGAAGGCCGCACGGTGATCCTCATCACCCACGACAATGAGATCGCCGAGGAGGCGCAGCGCGTTATCCGCATTCACGACGGAAAAATCGTTGAGGATGTGCGCAGGGCTGCGGGCGGTTAGAGGGTGCCTATAAGCCTGAGGGCGACCGGGGACGGTCGCCCCTACGCATGGCTTGGCCTTCCGTAGGGGAGCACATTGTGCTCCCGCCAACGACGAACGCCGCCCGCAAGCCGGTATCTTTGTTCGTTCTTTTGTTTCATCAAGGAATCGTCTAAAAGCGGCGCAGCCGACCGGCCCGCCGCAGGCGGTAGGCAATTTCCATAAAAAAAGCCAAGCCATACCATGAATCTTTTCTTGCAATTATTTGCAGGGAGGGCTTGGCTTTCGCACCGCTTTCTGGTATAATAGGACGGCTACGTTAGTAAGTAAGTATTAGGAGGATTGAAGAATCAATGGCAGTCAAGTATGTCTACCTCTTCAACGAAGGCAGCGGCAAGATGCGCGATCTGCTGGGCGGCAAGGGCGCGAACCTTGCGGAAATGAGCAATTTGGGCATGCCCGTGCCCCAGGGCTTCACCGTTTCGACGGAAGCCTGCACCCGTTATTATGACGACGGCAAAGTGATCGGCGAAGACATTCTCGCCCAGATCGAAGCCGCGCTGGCCGAGACCGAGAAGATCAACGGCAAGAAGTTCGGCGACCCCCAAAACCCCTTGTTGGTCTCCGTACGCTCCGGCGCGCGCGCTTCCATGCCCGGCATGATGGATACCATCCTCAACCTCGGCATCAACGACGACGTCGTCGCCGGGCTGATCGCCGGGAACCCCGACCCCGGTTTCGAGCGCTTTGTCTACGACTCCTATCGCCGGTTCATCCAGATGTTCAGCGACGTGGTCATGGAGCTTTCGAAGAAGCGCTTTGAGGAGATCATTGACGAGCTGAAAGAGAAGCGCGGCATTAAGGACGATATCGACCTGAGCGCTGCGGATATGAAGAATCTGGTTGCGCTGTTTAAGGCGTTCTATAAGCGCGAAAAGGGCGTGGAGTTCCCCGCCGACCCGAAGGTGCAGCTGATGGAGGCCGTGCAGGCCGTGTTCCGTTCGTGGGATAACCCCCGCGCCAACGTCTACCGCCGCATGAATGAGATCCCCTATAGCTGGGGCACCGCCGTCAACGTGCAGCCCATGGTCTATGGCAACCTCAACAACGATTCCGGCACCGGCGTCGCGTTCACGCGTGACCCCGCCACCGGCGAAAAGGCTCTTTTCGGCGAATACCTGATCAACGCGCAGGGCGAAGACGTCGTGGCCGGCGTTCGCACCCCCAGCCCGATTGCCCAACTGGAAAAGGACATGCCCGAAGTTTACGCCCAGTTTGTGGCCATCGCCAACAACCTTGAGAACCACTATAAAGATATGCAGGATATGGAGTTCACCATTGAGAACAAGAAGCTCTATATGCTCCAGACCCGCAACGGCAAACGCACCGCCGCCGCAGCGCTGCGCATCGCCGTCAGCCTCGTGAACGAAGGCATGATCGATGAAGAGACCGCCGTCGCGCGCGTTGAGCCGCAACAGCTGGACGCCCTGCTGCATCCGCAGTTTGACGCCAAGGCCCTCAAGGCCGCCGCCCCCATTGGCGCGGCGCTGCCTGCCTCCCCCGGCGCCGCCTGCGGGCGCGTGGTCTTCACCGCCCAGGACGCCAAGGAATGGGCGCTGCGCGGCGAAAAAGTGATCCTTGCCCGGCTTGAGACCTCTCCCGACGACATTGAGGGCATGGAAGCGGCCGAAGGGATTTTGACCGTGCGCGGTGGCATGACCAGCCACGCGGCGGTTGTCGCGCGCGGTATGGGTACCTGCTGCGTCTCCGGCTGCGGCGAAATCGAGATGCACGCTGCCGAAAAGTATTTCAATCTGGGTGGTAAGGCATATAAAGAGGGCGACTACATCTCCCTCGACGGTTCCACCGGCAAGATTTACGGCGAGGCCGTCCCGACGGTCGAAGCCACGATCTCCGGCGATTTTGAGATTTTCATGGGCTGGGCCGACGCCCGCCGCACCCTGAAGGTGCGCACCAATGCCGATAACCCGCGCGACACCCGGCAGGCCGTCAAGTTCGGTGCCGAAGGCATCGGCCTTTGCCGCACCGAGCACATGTTCTTTGAGGGCGAGCGCATTAAGTCGATGCGCAAGATGATCGTCGCCAAAGACGAGGCCGCCCGCCGCGCGGCGCTGGCCGAGCTGCTGCCCTATCAGCAGCAGGACTTTACGGAGATGTACGAGGCCCTGGAAGGCCGCCCGATGACCGTGCGCTTCCTCGACCCGCCCCTGCACGAGTTCCTGCCGCAAAAAGATGAAGAGATCGCCGAAATTGCGGGCGAGCTGGGCATCACGGCGGCGGAGCTGAAAGCCAAGTGTGAGTCGCTGCACGAATTCAACCCGATGATGGGCCACCGCGGCTGCCGCCTGGCGGTCAGTTACCCCGAAATCGCCGAGATGCAGACCACTGCGGTGATCAACGCCGCCCTGGCAGTCAACAAGGCACATCCGGAATACAACATCGTGCCCGAGATCATGATTCCGCTGGTGGGCGAAATCAAGGAACTCAAGTACGTCAAGGACATCGTGACCAAGACGGCGGACGCGGTCATCGCGGCCTCCGGCGCGAATCTGAAGTATTCGGTCGGCACGATGATCGAGATCCCGCGCGCGGCGCTGTTGGCCGACGAGATCGCTAAGGAAGCCGAGTTCTTCAGCTTCGGCACCAACGACCTGACCCAGATGACCTTTGGCTTCAGCCGCGACGACGCGGGCGCTTTCCTGGACGCTTATTATACCGCCAAGATCTTCGAAAACGATCCTTTTGCCCGCCTGGATCAAAACGGTGTCGGCAAGTTGGTTCAGATGGCGGTTGAGGGCGGCAAGGCCACCCGCCCGGGCATCAAATTGGGCATCTGCGGCGAACACGGCGGCGACCCCAGCAGCGTCAAGTTCTGCCACAGCATCGGCCTGGATTACGTCTCCTGTTCGCCCTTCCGCGTGCCGATTGCACGGCTTGCGGCGGCACAGGCTGCTATCGCGGGGAAATAGTTTTCCATTGTTCTTTTGAAACGTAACATCAACCGCCCCCATCGCATCATTGCGCGATGGGGCGGTTCTTTTTTTGGCATTGCGCCAACGCCGCATGCTTCCATGGCCCGGCGCATAAGCATAGACCGAATGCGGGGAGGTGATGCGGATGCCGGGCAAAACAAAAATGAGCAGGGCGCAGTGGCTGCGGCAGAGCAAGCTTTGGCTTGCGTCTCTTGGCTGCGCGGTGTTGGTGGTGCTTTTGGTTGTTTATTCACCGTTGGCGGCGGAGGGCGCACGCGAGGGCCTTTTGATCTGTGCGCAGGTGATCATCCCCAGCCTGTTTCCCTTCTTTGTCCTCAGCGGAATCTTCGCTATGCTTGCCCAGCGTAGGGCGGAAGCCCGGCCCGCAGCAGTGCAAAACGCTGGCAGGCTGCGGCTGATGCAGCGCCTTTTCGGGCAGCCTTCCGCAGCCTTCGGGACATTGCTGATCGGCCTGTTGGGCGGTTATCCGCTGGGCGCAAAATCCGCCGCTCAACTCTATGAACGCGGATTGGTCACCCGTCGGCAGGCCCAATGCCTGTTGCTATATTGCGTCAACGCGGGGCCAGCCTATGTTGTCGGCGTGGTCGGTTCCGCGCTGATGAACAGCCGCAAGGCGGGCATCATTGCCTTTGTCTCCCTGACAGCAGCCAGTCTCCTCCTGGGCCTTTTCACGCGCCTCATCTCGGCCCCTGCCCCTGCGGGGAGCTCGTCGGCTGTGCCGCAGACGCCGCAAAGTCAAACAAACAGTTTTGATCATGGCTCAAACGACAGCGCGAAGCGACCAGCCGTGCCGCAGGCACCGAAGCGAGTAGCCGTGCCGCAGGCACCGAAGCGACCAGCTGTGCCGCAGGCACCGAAGCGATCGGAAGTGCCGCAGGCACTTGGGGAAGCGCTGATTGGGATTTTAAATGTTTGCGGCTGGGTTGTGTTATTTTCATGCCTCTGCGCGCTGCTGCGGCTGCTGCCGCTCTCGGCGCATTCGGCAATCCCTGCGCTGAATGCCTTTTTGGAGGTCTCATCGGGGGTAGTGCAGTCGATTCGTGCGGGCATGCGCTTGCCGGTGGTCTGCGCGGTGCTGGGCTGGGGCGGGCTGAGTGTGCATTGCCAAATTTATGGTGACCTTCGTAAAATCGGCCTACGGCTGCGCTGGTTTTGGGCGACAAGGGCAATCCACGGCGCGTTGGCCGCCGCAATTTGCGCCCAATTACTTCGGTGGTTCCCGCCCGAAGCTGTTGCTTCAGCGGCTATGGGTGGCACCAATGTCCGCCTCTGGGCGATCTCCGCGCCTGCGGCGGCCGCGTTGCTGCTTTTTTGCGCGTTTCTCATCTTGGATCTTGACCTGAACCGCAAGATATGCTAAAATATAGAAGAAAAGATGGGAGTGATCTACCAGATGAAGAATAAGGGCCTTTTCAAAATAAAAGAATTCCCCCCGGCATGCGAATATTGCCTGCGTGGCAAGCATTCGCCGGATGGCAGCTGTGTGCTTTGCGCCGAGCGCGGCGTCATGCTGATGCAATCGCACTGCAAAAAATATACATATGACCCCTTGAAACGCCGGCCGCACGCTACGCCGACCCTGCCGGAATATGATGCTGAACAGTTTGCGCTGTAATCGAAGGATCAAAAGGGCAGAAAGACAACAAGAAAAGCAGGCAGAAGCCTGCTTTTCTTGTTATATATCCGCAAACCCTTCCAAGTTGGGATAAAAAGGCGGTCGTAGCCGCGCGTGAGAGATCATCAGAGATAGACAACGCCAATGCTATTTTGGTGAGCAAACTGATCCGCATAAGAGCCTTCGTAGCAATAGATTTTTACATTCGGGGAGGCCGAAAAGGCCAATCCGTCAATATACTGCACGCTCCTGGGGATCGTTACCCGCTGTAGGTTCGCGCATCCGCTGAAAGCACCCTGGTCGATGCTCCGTATGCCTTCCGAGATGGTTACCTCGCGGATCGTCGGGGACATTGCAAAAACATAGTTTCCGATGCCGTTGATACTGACACCGCCGACCGTTGCGGGCACCGTCACGGAGCTTTCGCTACCCAGGTATTTGGTGATAAAGCCGTTGGAAAATTCGAAGTCATTCGTGGCTGGCAGAGTCTCTGTCGGACGGGTTGTCGTCATGGTCGCCGAAGTACTGGCCGGCTTCCGGGTTGTGGCGCTCGTTTGCGCCTGCGTCCGGGTTGTGGCGGTCGTCGTGGCCTGCGTCGTTCGCGTTGAAGTGAAGCTGACGCGCGGCGCGGTTGTCTTTGGCGCCGTGCTCTGCGCCGCCTGAACGGAAGTCGGGGAATTCGTTTTCGCCCCGGAAGTTTTGGCGGGCGGATCGGTCTTGCCAGCGCCAGTAGTTGCCGCCGTCGCGCCGCTGGTAACCGCGCCTTGGGTGGCAACGGAGGTGCGTGCTTCGCTGCCGCTTTGTGACGCCGTCACGCCCGGCTGGCTTGACAGCGTCGCCTCGGCGTTGGTAGAGTGTTCGACTCCCGTCAGCTCGGTGTAACTTACAAAACCTTCGCTGGCATTTACCGCTGAAGCATTCGGTGCGGTCAGATTGCCTGCGCTTGTCGTCGTTGTGTTCTTTTCCGCATTTTTCTTGGCCAGTGTAACCCCCGTGACGGTTCCTCCAATGGCAAGCCCGGCAACCACAACTGCCGCTATTACCTTGGAAAGCGCACCCGTGGTAGCGGCCGCAGCTCCGGCTCCCGTGCTGCTGGAGGAGGAAGCGCCCGCAGCGGCAGCCGTTCCCGCCGCTGCGGCCGTCCCGGCCAAAATCAGCGGAGGCAGGCGGTCGCTTGCTTCGGCAGTGTCCAGCGCAAGCTGCTTGATGAGATACGCCAACAGGGGAATCGGCGCTAGGCCGTATAATTTCAAACCCTTACTTTGTGCCTGCTCCAGCATAAGGAGCAGCTTGCCGCGCGCACGGCTGAGCCTGCTTTTGACCGTCCCCTCCGGAATAGACAGGGTCTGGGCGATGGCCCCGACCTCCATCTCGTCAAAATAGTGCAGCAGTACGCAGAGGCGCTGATCTTCCGGCAGTTCGCTAACCAACAACGAAATCAACCGCTTGGTCTCATCCAGGTCAAGCCGCTCGTCGGGCAGGAAGTCACGGTCCGTCTCCTCCTGCCAATCCAGCCCGCTCTCGTTGCCATATTCGGCAAAGGAGGCGGGTTGCTTGCGGCTGATGTAGTTCTTGGCCTGGTTAGCGGTGATCCTGGCCAGCCAACTGGGAAAGCTTTCGGGCTGTTCCAGCTGACCGAGGTTTTGCATGGCCTTCAGGTAACTTTCCTGTACGATGTCCTGCGCGTCCGTCTCATTTTTCGTGATTGAAATGGCGACAAAATACGCGCGCTGTTTCGTCAGCTGATAGAGCTGTTGAAAAGCATCCCGGTTGCCCTGCGCCGCTTCTGTTGCAAGCTTGCCGATGACTTCTCTATCCATCTGATGTTCCCCCTGACCCGGGCTCGCCGCCCTGAATAATGCGGCTCCATACGAACTGGTCAACCGCATCGGGAAGAATGCACTCCTGCGCCGCTTCCAGCAGCGCGGCCCGAATTAAGTCGTCCAGCACCGAGTCTCACCCCCTCAACACTACTAAGACAAGTGAAACAGGGTTTTGGTTCCGCTTTTCCCTAAAAAACAGATAAAATAGCGCCGTAGTATCTCGTTAGCGACAAAAAGCGGCAACTCCATCCGCTGAAGCTGCCGCTCACTCGCATCGTGTTGCCAGCACTTCGCTATTTCGCTATCTCGCTGGCTCTGCTTTCTCTGATCAGGTGCACCTTGATCTGGCCGGGGTATTCCATGTCCTTCTCAATCTTTTGCGCAATGTCGCGCGCAAGAAGCACCATCTGGTCGTCCGATATCTGCTCCGGCTTAACCATGATGCGTACCTCGCGTCCGGCCTGCATGGCGAAGGAGTGTTCAACGCCCGGGAAGGAAGTTGCGATTTCCTCCAATTTCTCCAGTCGTTTGATGTAGCTCTGCAGGTTTTCGCGCCGCGCGCCCGGCCGAGCGGCCGAGATCGCGTCCGCAGCCTGCACAAGGCAGGCCAGAATCGTCTTGCATTCCACATCCCCGTGGTGCGCCTGAATGGCGTGCAGCACCTGTTCGTTTTCTTTATATTTGCGCGCAAATTCCAGCCCCAGTTCGACGTGCGAGCCTTCCTGTTCGTGGTCAAGGGCCTTGCCGATATCGTGCAGCAGACCGGCGCGCTTGGCAAGCTTCACGTCTGTGCCCAGTTCCGCAGCCATCAGCCCGGCGATGTATGAAACCTCCAGCGAATGGTTGAGCACGTTCTGCCCGTAGCTGGTGCGGTAACGCAGCTTGCCCAAGAGCTTGACAATCTCAGAATGGACATTGTTGACGCCGGCTTCGATCAGGGCGTGTTCGCCCGTCTGCTTGATGGTGGCCTCCACCTCACGGCGGCACTTATCGAAGGTCTCTTCCACCCGTGCGGGGTGGATGCGCCCGTCAAGGATCAGTTTTTCCATCGTCCGCCGGGCAATTTCGCGCCGGACGGGGTCGAAGCAGCTGATGGTGATGGCTTCCGGCGTGTCGTCAATGATCAGATCGACGCCGGTGATGGTCTCGAGCGTACGGATATTCCGCCCCTCGCGACCGATGATGCGACCCTTCATTTCGTCGCTTGGCAGTGCGATGACGCTTACGGTGGTCTCTGCCGAATGATCCGCCGCGCAGCGCTGAATGGCAGTGGCAATGATTTCCTTGGCCAGGTTATCCGAATCGTCCCGTGTCCTCTGCTCAAAATCCATGACCCGCAGGGCCTTTTCGTGCTCCAGCTCGGATTCCAGCGTTTGAAGCAGTTGCGCTTTGGCCTGCTCTTCCGTTAGGCCGGAAATACGTTCCAGCATTTCGAACTGGCTCTTCTTAATGGTATCAATTTCATCCAGCCGTTCTTCCGCCGCTTTAATTCTGTTCTGAAGAGTCTCTTCTTTCTTTTCAAGATTATCCGAACGCTTGTCCAGGGTTTCTTCGCGCTGGATGATCCGTCGTTCCTGGCGCTGCACCTCCGCCCGGCGTTCCCGTAGCTCCCGCTCGGTCTCGGTGCGTTGCTTATGAATCTCGTCCTTGGCTTCCAAAATAGCTTCCCGCTTTTTCGTTTCCGCGGTCGCTATCGCTTTTTCCAAAAGTTGCTTGGCTTCCTGCTCGGCGGAACCGGTCAATGCCTCCGCTTCGCGTTTCCGATGCTCAATTCCCTTGCGGAAAGCGAAGTAATAGCCCGCCCCCCCTAAAAGCAACAGCACCGCAATGGTGACAATAAATAATTCAATTGGTACTGGCATTCTGAGTATGAACTCCTCCGTTTCGTTTGTTGTGTTTTGTTGCGTATCCGTGAAGCAAAAGCGAATTTGTCAGGATTTTTTCGGCTTAGCGGCCCATCGGCAGAAAAACCACTATAGCTAAACCTAATTATATATTATTTTTAGCGGCCTGTCAAGAAGCAGCGGGGCAACACAGTCACTTTTTTATTAAAACTGGGCATTTTTGGCACAATAAGTTTGAAAAATCTCGCCCAGCTATTTTGCAACTATAAGTTTTGCGCTGCGCAAAAACTTGAAAAGGATGGATCATAAAAACGCGTCGCTGCGTTTATATAGCCTCCAGCAGCTGCCCGATTACCCGGTTCGAAAGCAAAAATCCTTCGCGCGTCAGAGCAACCCCGCCCGCGTCTTCGCGCACCAATCCCAGCCGCTCCAAAGGCTGAGCCGCGCGGCGCAGGGCAGGGGGGATTATATGGCCGAACCGCGCCGTCAGCAACTCTTCCCGAAGCCCTTCGGTCAGGCGCAGGCGCAGCATGACGTATTCCGCCAAATCGCCGCCCGGCCCTTCAGCCAGAGACTTGGCTCCCGCCAAAAACCCTTCCAGGTTGCGCTCGTAAAACCAGCGTTGGCCGCCCGTGAACCCATGCGACCCCGGCCCGACGGCATAGTATGGTTCCGCATTCCAATAGAGCAGGTTATGCCGACTTTCCCGCCCGGGTTGGCAAAAGTTCGCGATCTCATATTGGCGGTAGCCGTAATCTTCCAGCCAGCCGCAGGCAGCCAGATAAAGTGCGCACTGTTCATCCTCGTCCGGCAGGGCCTGCGGCGGTCTTTGAGAAAAGGATGTGCCCGGCTCCAATTTCAGCAGGTATGCGCTGATATGCGTCGCGCCCGCTTCGGCGCAGAACGCCAGGGTTTGGCGCAGGCTCTCTTTCGTTTGACGCGGGATGCCGAGCATTACATCAATAGAGATGTTCTCAATTCCCTTCGCACGCAGCAAATCTATTGCAAGTCGCGCCTGTTCCGCTCCGCTGCGCCGCCCCAGAGCGCGGCGTTCAGCGTCGTCCGCCGATTGCAGCCCCAGCGAAACCCGGTTGACGCCTCGCGCCGCCAGAAGGGCGCAGAGCTCCGGCGTGACGTCGCCGGGGTTGCACTCCACGGTGAACTCGCCTTGCACTCGTTCGCCGGTGAACTCGTCCTGCACTCGTTCGCCGGTGAACGCGTCGTCCCCTTTACGGCCCTCCAGCGCGGCAGACAGGATCAGATCAAGGGCAGCCAGCGCCAGTGCCGAAGGCGTACCGCCGCCGACATAAATTGACGACCAGCGCCAGCCGACGTCGGCAGCTTCGCGCAGGCGTTGGGCGACGCAATCAGCGTATCGCGCATGCAGCGCCGCGTCGCCGCGCAGCGAATAGAAGTCGCAGTAGGGGCATTTGCTGCGGCAAAAGGGAATATGAATATAGCAGCCAACGGGGGTGCCGTCAGGCTGCGATAAATCGTGGGCCGGCATAGTTGTGATCCCTCCTTTTCAAGTTTTTGCGCAGCACAAAACAAATCGTTTGAAAAATAGCTGGACGTGATTTTGCAAACTTGCAACTCTATAATATTTTCTTGTTTGAAGGCTTGCGCCCATGAAGCAGTTATTGTATAATGAACACAGAGAAAATAGGCGATTTGAAATTAGGAGGTTTTCAGCGTGACCAAGTTAAAATCCGGCTTTCTTGCGCTCGTCCGGAACAAGTATTTCTGCCTTGCCTGGCTGATTTTCGGCTGCGGCTACGCGACCATTTATGGCTTGCTATATGTGGTCGACCCGTTGACCGAAGGCCTCAGCAGCGTGAATGTGCTTGGCGTTTTGATTGAACCGACGATGCGGGCCACCGCCAGCGTGATCGGCAAAACCTACTTCTGGGGCTTTAAGGGCTGGGGGTTATTTCAGACGGTTTCACTGGCGCTGAACACACTCTATGCCTACCGCAAATATGGCTTCACGAGCAAAATGGCCCGGTCAGGTAAAATTTGCCTGATCGTTGCCGCCTGCTGCATCACGATCTGCGTCATGATCCGCTCAACGGAGGAATTCGGTTTGCAGCTCGTTGCGCATTGGAGCACCGCGCTGCTGTTCGGCATCTTCAACGCTCTTGCCATTGGTTTGTTCCTGCTCCATTTTGCCAAGCGGAGTAAGCGCGTTATGGCTACGCTCGTCATCTTCCTAGGTCTGTTGGCGACCATGATCGCACTGCTGGCGATCTTGGGCAAGAGCGGCGCGATTGAGGGCATCCCCATGTGGGCCGCGTACCTCATCCTCTTCCTGGCCAACTTTACCGGTGCTTATAAAAACTGCCTGCCCGCGAAGCAGGCCGCAGTTCCGGTGAAGGAGCGCGAGACGGTCAACGTGTAACAAAGAAACCGGCAAAACAAAAGAACCGGCCCGCGTAGGATGCCAGCTATGGCAGACCGTTGCGCGGGCCGGCGTGTTTCGACTGGTACCACAAGATGGCTCATACTGTGGTCGCTTATGCTGGCTCCGCCGCAGGCGGCGAAAAAGCGGCGTGGTTGCCGAATGCCCAGGCTCCGCCGCCGGCGCCGATTTCAAAATGCAGCTTGGCGATGCCAAGGTCCATGGCCGCACCGTAATCTTGCACACCTGCCGCCACCAGACCGCCTTTGAGCGTAAACACAACCGGTTGCCGGTTCACCGCCGAGGGAGCTCTTTCAACCGCCTGCATCCCGGCCATGAACCAGTCGGGCGCGGGCGCGTCGGCGACCATCATCTCTTCGGCGCGCTTGGATTTGCGGTGCGTGGCGCTATAAATAAACCTTTCGCGCGCGCTGCTTTGTTCCGGCACAGGGCCAAAGGCGATGACGCAGGCGAGCTTTTCATTTTCGCCAAGTTGAAACGGGCAAAGTTTGCGGTCAAAGCTCCCGCCTACCCAGCAGGTGCCCAACCCCAGCGCGACCGCCTCCAGCGTGAACAGCTCACCGTAATACCCCAGTCGCTCAATTGCCAGCGCGTCACTTTTATCCGCGATCAGACCGGCGTAATTCTGCACACCCGTGAGCAGGCCGTACGTTTTACGCAGGCCTTCGAAGGCACTGCCGTCGTTGAAGACGGGTTCGATGCGCACCTTCCCCGCTTCGCTGTATTTACGCGCAAGCGCCCGCAGTCGTTCCACGGTCTCCGGTTCAATGGGCGTGGCAAGGTATTTCCGCCGCGAACGGCGAACGGTTATGGCTTCTTCCAGTGTCATGGGGACACCTCCTGCCTTTATTGATCCGGCGCACCGCAATCTGATGAAGGCTCTTTTATTGATGGGGGCGGCCTGACGCCGCCCGCAGCGACAAAAAATCTTTATACGCGTCCAAAACAGCCTTTTCGAAAAAAGCGACCGTATCCTTCGCCGCGCAGCCTATAAACTCCCCGCCGCCTCCCGGAGTGCCTCGACCATGTCCGTCTTTTCCCAGGGAAGGTCAAGGTCGGTGCGGCCGACATGGCCGTAGGCCGCCAGCTGGCGATAGATCGGTCTGCGCAGGTCAAACCGGCTGATGATTGCCGAAGGGCGCAGGTCAAACAGCGCGGCGACGATCTCGCCCAGCCGCGCGTCTGGCAGCAGGCCAGTGCCGAAGGTCTCGGCCAAAACGGAGACCGGGTGGGCGACGCCGATGGCGTAGGCGACCTGAATCTCACATTTTTTCGCCAGCCCGGCGGCTACGATGTTCTTGGCCGCGTGGCGGGCGGCGTAGGTGGCCGAACGGTCAACCTTGGTGGGGTCTTTGCCTGAAAAAGCGCCGCCGCCGTGCCGGGCATAGCCGCCGTAGGTATCCACGATGATTTTGCGACCGGTCAGGCCGCTGTCGCCCTGCGGGCCGCCGATGACGAAGCGCCCGGTGGGGTTGACGTAATAGGTTGTCCCTTCATCCAGCAGCGTGGCGGGCACAGTCGGCTGGATCACATGTTCCAGGATATCCGCGCGAATTTGTTCCAGCGTTGCTTCGGGCGCGTGTTGGGCGGAGACCACGATGGTGTCGACCCGGCGCGGCCTGCCGTCTGCATCGTACTCCACCGTCACCTGCGTCTTGCCGTCCGGGCGAAGGTAGGGCAGAAGGCCTTGCTTGCGAACCTGCGCCAGCCGCCGCGCAAGGGCGTGCGCCAAACTGATCGGCAGCGGCATCAGCTCAGGGGTCTCGTCGCAGGCGTACCCAAACATCAACCCCTGATCCCCCGCGCCTGCGCCTGCGGCGAGCTCGTCGCAGGCGGCGCAGTTGGAACCGGGCTGATTTTGTTTGTTTTCAAGGCAGCGGTTGACGCCCAGCGCGATGTCGGGCGATTGCTCGCCGATGGCGGTGACGACCGCGCAGGTGTTGCCGTCAAAACAGCTTTCGAGACTTTGGTATCCGGCATCCACGGCGACCTGCCTGGCGATTCTTTGGATGTCAACATAACCAGTGGTGCTGATCTCGCCCATCACGAGAATCAGCCCCGCCGTGGTGATGCATTCGCAGGCCACTCGGCCCTGTGGGTCCTGTGCGAGAATGGCGTCCAGCACAGCGTCGGAAATTTGGTCGCAGAGCTTATCGGGGTGCCCTTCGGTGACGGATTCGGATGTGAAAAGTTTACGGCTTTGCGTTGCGTTTGGCATGGGGATCGTCCTTTCTGGTTCGGTCTTGCGCGCCCGCGAAAAGAAAAACGCCCGAAGGCATAACCTCGGGCGTTGGGCTGGTGAAAGTCCCTTATCTTTCGGTTAAACCGCAGGATGAAGCACCTTGCGCCGCCGTGGGGCACAGGTTGCCGGGCATCATCGAGCCTGATCTCTCCGCCGCTCTGTATAAGGTTTGTTATTCGATTTTCAAGCGCGTCTGTGTTGATATTATAACAAGACCGGGATAAAATGTCAAGTGAGAATTTACACGCCTACCGCGCGTCAATCATAGGGATTGCTCACATATTTGAACGGATTCACCGCTTTGGATTTTCCGTCCGAGGCGATCTCGTTGATCTGAAAGTGCAGGTGCGCGCCGGTACTGTTGCCTGTGCTGCCCATGATGCCAATCACCTTGCCGGCCTTGATCTTCGCGCCTTCCTCAATGATGCTGTCAATGGCACGCAGATGCATATAGGTGGTCTTGATCTCCTTACCCATCGGTTCATATACGCCGTGGTAGAGCACGACATAGTTGCCTTTGGATTTGTTCCAGCCGAAATCAAGCACTTCACCGTCCAGCGCGGCCTGAATTGGATAGTCGGTATAATTTGCACCGTCTGCGGAAATATCAAGCCCTTCGTGTGGGTAGGAACGGTTGCGCGTCGCGCCGAATTCGCTGCTGATATAGCATTTGCTGGTGGGCACCGGCCAGATCATTTTTCCTTCCACAATGGGGAGATCATCCGGCTTGATGGCGCCGCTCTGTTTTTTTTCGCGCAGCAGCGCGTCAAGCCTGTCCTCAAACTCCTTCATCGCCTTTTCATCGGCCTTCAGCAGGCGCTGGGCTGTCGCGGTCTGGTTATCCAGGCCATGAATGATTTCGAACAGCTCGTGCTGCGCGTCGCTGATGCGCTCGTGCTGCGCGTCGAGATCCTGCCTCGCGCGCCGTTGCTCTTGAAGCTGCAGTTCCAGGGCGTCGTTCTGCTGTTCAACTTCGCCGCGCATATCTTCAAGCGAAGCCTGTTGTTCCTGCTGTTCCTTTTCCAGTCGCAACAGATCCGCCATTTCAGCCTCGAGCAGGTTGCGCAGCACGGCGTCGCGGTCGGCCTGTGCACGAATGTATTCCGTCATGGTCAATAGGCTGGAAAGGTCGGGGCTGGAAAGCAGGAGCTGGAGGTTCGATACTGGCCCTGCCATGTATTGCTGCCGAAGCCGCTCTTTCAGCTCTTCCTGTTTGCCCGCAATCACGGCGCGCTTATCGGCGGTCTCGGCCTGAATGCGCTCAATCGTGGCCTGGCATTCGGCAATCTGCGCATTTAACCCGTCAATCTTGGTTTGCAGCTGTTGCATCGAGCCGTTCAGGGCCGTGATTGTCTCGTCGATCAGCGCCGCCTTGCCTTCTATCTCGTCCACCTGCGCGGCCAGCACGTCAACCAGTTTTTCCTGTTCTTTCTTCTCCTTGCGCAGCGCGTTGATTTCCTCTTCGCGCTGCTGAATGCGATCTTCAACCGCATCCATCTGTCGTTGCAGCTCTTCCTTGGTCTGCGAGGCGTTGGAGGGCAGCACGGCCGCGCCGGTCATCAGAACCAGCGCAAGCAAAAGCGCGCCCAGGCGATGCAGGTTGCCACGCGCAGCGCTACTCCGATTCAAGCTCAGATTTTTCATAAACCTTCTCCTTTAAATACCGTGTAATGGAGATCATACTGCCGCCGCCGCCCGTCAGCAGGCCAACGCCCAGAAAGCCCGGCAGCAAAAAGTGCAGATAGTTTTTGAAGGGAACCGCCACATACCCGGTGAGCAGGCTGCCCAGCAGCGGCTCGAGGGTCTTGGCCAGCGCGAGGTAAACAACAAACACAAGCCCCAGCGCCAGCAGAGAGCCGATAACACCCAGCGCAATGCCTTCCACGAGAAAGGGCCAGCGAATGAACGCAGGCGCGGCACCCACGCTTTTCATCACCTTGATCTCCTGCTGGCGGGAATACATCGTCGCCCGCACCGTGCCGGAAATGATGAAGACCGAGACCGCCATCAACACCCCGATTACCGTGACGCCCAATACGCTCAGTGCCCTTTCGAGCGCCGAAAGCTGCCGCGCAACCCCCTGGAAGTGCCCTACGTTCTGCACTCCACTGCCCAGGCCCCGCAGCGTTGTCACCGTCTCGTCGAACGCATCCATCGAAAGCGGGATGACCTCAAAGCTTTCCGGCATGAAACTCTTGTCTACGCCTTCCAGCAGGGCAAAATCCCGCCCGTTGACTATTTTTTCATAGGCTTCAGCGCTGGAAATGAAGGTGCATTCCTTCACATTGTCTATCTGTTCAATTCGCAGCCGGATGTCCTGCCGTTCCGCATCGGTCAGGCCCTGGCGAAGGTAGACCATGATGACGTTGCGCGAGCTGAACTGCGCCAGCATCTGGTTGAGGTTGATGGCTGCCAAAGTCACCAGCCCGATCAGCATCAGGCAGGAGACGAGCACCAGCACCGACGCCACGCTCATGGTCTTGTTTGTGCGGATATTGCGCAGGCCCATGCGGGTCAAAAACACCCGTCCGCTGCTTCTTTGCATTTATACCCTCCATCCCGCCGTCAAACGGCGTACGAAATAAACCGATCCAATATATATTGTTTGTTGCGGCCGGGGATGTACCGCAATTCTTTACGCGTTTTCCCATAGCCGCAGGAAGGTATCCTCCGCCGTGGCGGGCGGCGTAATCCTCGGCGGGATGGGCAGCTTGGCGGGCGGCGGCGGAGCGGGCGGCCTGGGGGGCGTCTGCTTCAGCCCGCCGTCGGCGATGATCGCGCCGTCCTCAAGGATGATCACGCGTTTGTTATAATGCCGCACAAGATCGTGGGCGTGGGTGACCATGACCACGGTCGTGCCAACCTCGTTCAGGCGCATAAAGAGCTCGACCAGTTCCTGGCTCATGCGGGGGTCGATGTTCCCCGTCGGCTCGTCC
>JAVBOZ010000101.1:0-4958 GCA_031549985.1 Oscillospiraceae bacterium
GGGCAAAAGAAGGCGGTAAGCAGCTCAGCCGTGAGGAGCGGGAGAGCATGATCCGCCAGCTGACGGTGGAAATGAAAGCCGCCGCGAAGCTCCTTGAATTTGAGCACGCGGCGTATCTGCGGGATCGAATTGAGGAATTGAAGAAGGGGTAAAGGTACCAGCTTACTTCGGGCGGCCCAACGCCGCCCTTAGTCTAAAGTCTAAAGTATAGCATCTAACGTCTAGCCCGAACGTATGGCACCATCGCAAGCGCGGCTTTCGCGCCTTCGGCGACGGCCAGCGCGACCTGGGCAAACGAACCCGTGCAGTCCCCGGCGGCGTAAAGGCCGGGCAGGGCTGTCTCCTGTTTTGCATTGACCGGGATGGCGTTTTGCTCCAGTTTCAGCCCCAGTTTGATGGCCAAATCCCCGGCAGAGGCCGTCCCCATGGCGACGAAGAGGCCGTCGAGAGGAATCCTGTCGCCGCCTTCCAGCACCGCGCCGCCCAACAGATCGGCGGAGCTTTCCGCAGGTTCCAGGCGCAGAAGGGGTTCCCGACGCAACGTGACGCTCTCCGGCGGCGTAAACTCCGCTTCCGCGCCGTTTGTGAGCAGGGTCACGTGCCCGGCAAGAGGGAGTAGCTCCTCCATTTCATGCCTGGCGTAAGCGCCGCTGCCCAGCACGGCGACTGACCGACCGCGATAGAGGAATGCGTCGCAGACGGCGCAATAACTGACGCCCCGTCCTTCAAATGCCTTGATGCCCTCGATGCTGACCGGAGCAGCCTGGGCCTTGCCCGTGGCCAGCAGCGCGCTCTGAGCGGTAAGGGTGTGCCCGGAGGCCCGCGCGGGGGCGAAGCGCCGTTCTTCCTGCATTGCCTGGGCGGTCACCAAATCCCCCAGCTTTTAAGCCCCAAACGCCCGGCATTGGCTGCGGCCAATGTCCACCAAATCCTGCCCGCGCAGGGGCTGGGGAAGGCCATAATAATTTTCGATTTTTTCGGCACGACGCAGCGCGCCGCTGTCTTTGCCAATCACCGCGACGCGCAGCCCCGCGCGGCAGAGGTAGAGCGCCGCTGAGCAACCGGCGGGTCCCTGCCCGATGATCATGGCGTCCAGGACGCCGTTGGCATCTGTTTGGTGCATTTTTCCCTCCCGATGCATATTTTGATAATAAATGAATATCCCATCTAGTAGAACGCGAAAAGCGAAAGGAGAACAAAACCATGCCGATCATTGTGAAGACGAACTCTTTTGAAACCGAGGTGCTGAAGGCAAAGCTGCCTGTGTTGGTGGATTTTTGGGGCGAGCGCTGCGTACCCTGCAAGCTCCAAAGGCCGATCCTAATGGCGCTGGCCGATGAATTCGTCGGCAAAATCAAGGTTTGCATGTTCAATACCGACCCCGAAGAGGGCGAAAGCCAGGAGGATTACCAGCAAAAATTCCAGACAATGATGGATTACAAGGTGATGAGCCTGCCAACGCTGCTGCTGTTTCGCGAAGGCGAATTGGTGCGCGGTATGGTCGGCCTGCACACCCGTGAAGAGCTGCTGGAAATCCTGCGCGAAGAGGGGCTAGCCATGCATGCGGATTAGGACTACCCCGGCGATGGCGAGGATGGCTGAGCCGATGAGCAGCGCAAGCAAAACATATTTGTGTGTTTTTTCATCCATTGGGGAAAGACTCCTCCCGCAAGTTTTAGGTTGCACTTTTAGTATATATGTTTTTACACCCAAAGTCAACCGGAGATGCCGCCTGCGGGGAATATCCATGTTTCTCCTGAGGAATACTCCGGCATGTTGCATAAAGAATGAAATAGCCGATTTCGCTTCTTTGGCTTTCTCTCCGAAGTTGTGCGAAAGCCGTTGACTGTTGGCGGAAATGTGATATAATGAACTCAGTATTATGGTGTGCGGGCGCGCATCACTGTGTGTGGGGACACACAGCCGAACCAGGATTTTATATTCAGTTTAGGTGGGAGAGAAACAAGAATGTATTCCAAAGAAGTTACGGTTCAAAATCATGTCGGCCTGCATGCGCGGCCTGCAACGTTCTTTATTCAAAAAGCCAACGAGTTTAAATCCTCCATCTGGGTGGAGCGGGAAGACCGCCGCGTCAACGCGAAGAGCCTGTTGGGGGTGCTTTCCCTCGGCATCATCGGTGGCACGGACATCCGGATTTTGGCTGGCGGCGCGGACGAAGAGAACGCCGTGGAAGAACTGGTCAAATTGGTGAACTCCGGCTTTTCGGAGCAATGACTGGTCATTGATAGCCAACACAGCCGCGCCCGGAATGGAAGAAGACGGGGGCGGCTTTTCTTTTATAATCTATTATGATCAGGAAAGGAACCCGTTCCATGTTATACACCAGCACACGCGCGGGCAGCGTCCGCGCCACAGCCGCCCAGGCCATCGCCCAGGGGATATCCCGCGAAGGCGGGCTTTTCGTGCCGGAAAGCATCCCCCGTTTTGGACCGGGGGAACTGGATGCTCTGGCTCGAATGGATTACATTGGTCGAGCGGAGCACATTCTGGCCAAGTTTTTATCTGCTGAGGAGGGCGGCCCGGCCGCCTGGCGGCGGGAAGAGATCGCCTGCTGCGTTCAAGCAGCTTATCAGGGCACGTTTTCCCAGCCTGAGATCACGCCCGTGCGCCCTCTGCCTTCGAACAACGGGCAGCTCTCGGTGTTGGAACTCTTCCACGGGCCGACCTGCGCCTTTAAAGACCTTGCGCTGCAGCTGCTGCCCCATTTGTTGACCGCCTCCGCCGCCAAGACCCAGCAGGGGAAGGAGATCATCATTTTGGTGGCGACCTCCGGCGACACAGGCAAGGCAGCGCTGGAGGGGTTCCGCGATGTCCCGGGTACGCGAATCATCATCTTTTACCCAAGCGAAGGCGTCAGCGCAGTGCAAAAATTGCAGATGGTCACGCAGGAGGGCGCGAATACGCTGGTGGTGGGCGTTAAGGGCAACTTTGACGACGCGCAGACCGGCGTAAAAGAAATTTTTACTGACCCTGCGTTGCGTACATCCTTTGCCGAAGAGGGACGCGTGTTTTCTTCCGCCAACTCGATCAACTGGGGGCGGCTTGTGCCGCAGATTATCTATTATGTCAGCGCCTATTGCGACCTGCGCAACCAGCGCCGTTTGTGGCCGGGCGAATCACTGCATTTTGCCGTGCCAACGGGGAACTTCGGCAACATTTTGGCGGGCTATTTCGCCAAGATGATGGGCCTGCCGGTGGGCAGGCTGATCTGTGCTTCGAACCGCAACCGCATCCTGACGGATTTTTTTACCACCGGGCAATATGACCGTAACCGCGCGTTCCACACCACGCTTTCCCCCTCGATGGATATTCTGATATCCAGCAACCTGGAGCGCCTGCTCTGGCTTGCTACGGGCGGCAATTCCGAGATGGTGGCGGGTTGGATGCGGCAATTGAGCACTACGGGTGCCTACGAGATCCCCGGTGCGCTGCTGGCGCAGCTGCGGGAGACCTTTTCAGCGGGCGCTTGCAACGACACGCAGACCAAAAATACCATCCACCAGTATTATACCCGAAGCGGCTATCTGGCCGACACGCATACGGCGGTCGCTCTGCGGGCGCTGGAGGATTACCGCAACGCCACGGGGGACACTACCCCTGCCGTTGTTGTGGCAACCGCCAGCCCCTATAAATTCGCGGCCAGCGTGCTGAGCGCCATCACCGGTGCGCCGGAAGCGGGCGATGAATTTGCCGCCGTCGCGGCGCTGGAGGCGTTGACGGGCGTACCCTGTCCCGCGCCGCTGAAGCGCCTGCACGAGAAGGAAGTGCGGTTTACCGACACCTGTTCTCCCTGGAAGATGAAGGAGTATGTGCTGCAGCATGTCTGAGCAAAACAAGAGCATCGTTTCGATCAACTTTGAACCCCGGGAGGCGGAGCTGCGCGCCGGGGGATATCGTTTTATTTGCGGGGTGGACGAAGCCGGGCGCGGTCCGCTGGCTGGGGATGTCTATGCCGCAGCGGTGATCCTGCCGCCGCACTGGCTGCCGGAGGGCTTGAATGATTCGAAAAAGCTCACGCCCGCCCGCAGGGAAGTGCTGTTTGACGCGATCTGTGGGCATGCGCTGGCTTATTGCATCGCGCTGGCCACTGTGGAAGAAATCGAGCGGCTGAACATATTGTGGGCATCGCTCCTTGCGATGCGCCGCGCCGTGGAGGGGCTCAATCCGTCTGCGGATTACGCGCTGGTCGACGGCAACAAGCTGCCTGCCTTGGAGATTCCCTGCGAGGCTTTGGTGAAGGGCGACGCCCGCTGCGCCAGCATCGCGGCGGCATCTGTGCTGGCCAAGGTCGCCCGTGACCGTGCGATGATTGCGCTGGATGCCGAATACCCTGGTTACGATTTTGCGCGGCATAAGGGCTATGGCACTGCGCAGCACTACGAGGCGCTTGCCCGGCTGAACGCCTGCCCCGCGCACAGGAAAGCTTTCTTACCGAAATAGGAATGCAGATCAAACACCAGCGCCGCCGGAAAATACCCGGCGGCGCTGCTCTTTATTTCAACCCCATGTGGGGATTATCGTCAATTTTGTCTGCCTATTGTATTTTACCCGCGGTCAGGTTGTGCGGCCATACCATAGGGAGGATAAAAGGGATGCGAAAAACCGGGGTTCGGAAAATCGCAGGGAGAGGGTGGACAGGGCAGGCATGGATACGGAGGCCATGGCTGCGGAGGCCTAGGCGGCTCTGGGGGACAGGGTGGGAAAGGCGGGAACGGAGGCCAGGGCTGCGGAGGCCTAGGCGGCTCGGGGGGACAGGGCGGGAAAGGCGGGACCGGGGGCCAGGGCTGCGGGGGCGTGGGGGGTTCGGGGGGGGAGGGGGGGGGGGGGGGGGGGGGGGGTGGGGGGGGGCCGCGGGGGGTACGGCTCTGTTGGTTGGGTAGTGTGGTGTTTGTGGCGCGGGTGAGGGTCGGGGGAACCAGGGGGGCGGGGGCGGCGTG
>JAVBOZ010000172.1:0-35173 GCA_031549985.1 Oscillospiraceae bacterium
GACGCCCGCCTCCACCGCCGGAATATATTCCTTCGGCACGACGCCGCCGACGATGGCGTTGACGAATTCGTAGCCCTTTTCGGGGTTCGGCTCAATGCGGATCTTGACATGGCCATACTGCCCGCGGCCGCCGGATTGACGCGCGTATTTGCAATCTACCTCCGCCATTTGGGTGATGGTCTCGCGGTAGGCGACCTGCGGCTTGCCGACGTTGGCTTCCACCTTGAACTCGCGAAGCATGCGGTCAACGATGATTTCAAGGTGCAGTTCGCCCATGCCAGCGATGATCGTCTGGCCGGTCTCCTCGTCGGTGTAGCTCTTGAATGTTGGGTCTTCCTCAGCCAGTTTGTGCAGGGCGATGCCCATTTTTTCCTGCCCCGCCTTTGTCTTCGGCTCAATCGCCACGCGAATCACGGGGTCGGGGAAGTCCATCGACTCCAAAACCACCGGATGGGCCGCAGTGCAAAGGGTATCGCCCGTGGTGGTGTTTTTCAGGCCAATGGCGGCGGCGATATCGCCCGCGTAACAGCAGTCAATATCCTGCCGGTGGTTGGAATGCATCTGCAAAATGCGGCCAATGCGTTCGTTGTGCCCTTTGACGGAGTTATAGACGCCGGATCCGGATTCCACCTTGCCGGAGTATACCCGGAAAAAGCAAAGTTTGCCGACAAAGGGGTCGGTGGCAATCTTGAACGCCAGGGCCGAAAACGGCTCTTCGTCCGAAGAATGGCGCACTTCTGGCGCATCCGTCTTGGGGTTGACGCCGGTGATTGCGGCGACGTCCGTCGGTGCGGGCATGTAGTCCACCACCGCGTCGAGCAGCAGCTGCACGCCCTTGTTGCGATAGGAGGTGCCGCAAATAACTGGCACCATCGCGTTGGCTAGGGTGGCCTTGCGGATACAGTTCTTGATTTCCTCAACGCTGACTTCTTCCTCGTTCAGAACCTTTTCCATCAGCGTGTCGTCCTGATCGGCCACGGCTTCGAGCAGTTCCAGGCGATAAATCTCGGCCTGCTCGCGCATCTCTTCGGGGATCGCCTCTTCGCGGATATCCAGCCCCATGTCGTCGTAATAGACGACGGCCTTCATCTCAACCAGGTCAATGATCCCGCGAAAATCGGCTTCGGCGCCGATGGGTAACTGGATCGGCACGGCGGTGCACTTGAGCCGCTCGCGCAGCATGAGCAGAACGTTGTAAAAATCCGCACCCGTGATGTCCATCTTGTTGACATACACCATCCGGGGCACTTTATACTTATCCGCCTGCCGCCACACCGTCTCGCTCTGGGGCTCAACACCGCCCTTGGCGCAGAGCACCGTCACAGAACCGTCGAGCACCCGCAACGAACGCTCCACCTCGACGGTGAAATCCACGTGCCCGGGGGTGTCAATGAGGTTGATGCGGTGTTCCTTCCAAAGGCAGGTGGTCGCGGCCGAAGTGATCGTGATGCCGCGTTCCTGCTCCTGCTCCATCCAGTCCATGGTTGCCGCGCCGTCATGCACCTCCCCAAGCTTATGCGTCTTGCCCGTATAGAACAGGATGCGCTCGGAGGTGGTGGTCTTTCCGGCGTCGATGTGCGCCATAATGCCGATATTTCTGGTTTTTTCAAGTGATACTTGCCGGGGCATTGATGTTCCTCCAATTAACAATTGACAATTTACAATTAACAATCAAAAGACAATTCAAATTGTTCATTGTTCATTGTTAATTGCTCATTTGGCCGTTACCATCTGAAATGCGCAAACGCCTTGTTTGCTTCGGCCATCTTGTGGGTGTCTTCGCGCTTCTTGTACGCGGAACCGGTCTGGTTCAAAGCATCCACAATCTCGTTAGCCAGGCGTTCTTTCATTGTGCGTTCGGAACGGTTGCGTGAATAGAGCGTGATCCAGCGCAGGCCCAGGGTCTGGCGGCGTTCGGGCCGCACGTCAATGGGCACCTGATAGGTCGCGCCGCCCACACGCCGGGCTTTTACTTCCAGCAATGGCATGACGTTTTCCATCGCCGCTTCAAATGCTTCCAGGGGGTCTTTGCCGGTCTTGTTGCGAATGATGTCAAAGGCATCGTAGACGATACGCTGGGCAACGCCCTTTTTGCCGTCGTACATCACGCTGTTGATCAGACGGGTGACCAGCTTGGATCCATAAAGGGGATCCGGCAGGACATCCCGCTTCGCGATTTGGCCTCGTCTTGGCACTTCGCTTCCCTCCTTCATAAAAATGAATTCATCGGTACTCGAGAGATTTTCCCGTTGCGCCAGCAGAGGCACTATAGATATCCCGGCGCGAAAGCGCGCTCGGGGATTTTTCCTCTGATGGGCTTGGGTGGCCTATTGGGCTTTGGCCCGCTGGCCGTTGCAGCCGACTTACTTCTTCTTGGCTGCCTTTTCGGGTTTCGCGCCATACTTGGAGCGCGCCTGCTTGCGCTTCTGCACGCCCTGGGTATCCATCGTGCCGCGGATGACGTGGTAACGCACACCCGGGAGGTCACGTACACGACCGCCACGGATCAGCACAACGGAGTGCTCCTGCAGGTTATGGCCGACACCGGGGATATACGCCGTGACTTCGATGCCGTTGGAAAGACGCACGCGGCAAATCTTGCGCAGGGCTGAGTTCGGCTTCTTGGGGGTCGTGGTCTTCACCGCAGTGCAGACGCCACGCTTCTGGGGGGAATCCTGATCCGTCTGGATGTTTTTGCGGGAATTCAGTCCCTTGCGCAGCGCGGGCGCCTTCGACTTTTTGATCATGCTTTCGCGTCCGCTGCGAACCAGCTGGTTAAAGGTAGGCATAGTTCTCTCCTTTCGTATAAAGTATATTATTCACGGCCGAAACCGGAACAACCATAGAATTATAGCACTTTGCGGCAGGATGTGTCAAGAAAAACATTTTGGGCAGGCGAAAGCGGCACAGCCGACTGGCCGCCACAGAACGCGGGTCGTTATTCCCCGCTGATGGCTTCCAGGTATTTCTGCGCGAACGCGCCCTGCGTTGAGAAGAGGCTGACGTCGCCGTAGCATTTCATGCCGGTGCCGGAGGGCAGCAGCTTGCCGATGATGACATTCTCCTTCAGGCCGAGCAGCGGGTCAACCTTGCCCTTGATGGCCGCGTCGGTCAGTACGCGTGTGGTCTCCTGGAAGGAGGCAGCCGAAAGGAAGGACTCCGTCGCCAGCGAGGCCTTGGTGATACCCATCAGTACGGGCGTGCACTGGGCCAGCTGACCCTCTTCGCCTTTTTCGGCCAGGACGGCGGCGTTGGCCCGCGCGAACTCACGTTTTTCAATCACGGTGCCGGGCAGGTAACCCGCGTCGCCCGGTTCGGTGATTTTTACCTTGCGCATCATCTGGCGGATGATGACCTCAATGTGCTTGTCGCTGATGTCCACGCCCTGCATCCGGTAAGTGCGCTGCACCTCTTGGATCAGGTAATCGTGCACATCGTGCATGCCAAGCACGGCCAAAATATCGTGGGGGTTACGTGCGCCTTCGGTCAGGTTTTCGCCCTTACGCACACGTTGGCCGTCCACGACCTTAATGATCTGGTCATAGGGGATCGGATAGGCGCGCTCTTCGATGTTTTCGGGGTCTTCGCTGGTGACAATGACGTTTTTGCTCTTCTTGATCTCCCGGAAGGAAATGACGCCGTCGATCTCGCTGATGATGGCAAGCAGCTTTGGCTTGCGCGCTTCGAACAGCTCTTCGACGCGGGGCAGACCCTGGGTGATGTCGCTCTGGTCCTTCGCGCCGCCGGTATGGAAGGTACGCATCGTCAGCTGGGTGCCGGGTTCGCCGATCGACTGGGCGGCGATGATTCCGACCGCCTCGCCCACGGTGACCGCGTCGCCCGTGGCCAGGTTAGAGCCGTAGCACTTGATGCAGACGCCGTGCTCCGCCTCGCAGGTCAGCAACGAACGGATCGCTATGGCGGGGCGCACGCCGGGCATCGCGTCTTTTCGGACGAATTCGGCCACGCGATCCGCGTCCTCCTCGCCCATCACAACGTCCGCGCTCTGCACCAGGCCGCCGTCTGTGTCGTAGAGGTCTTTCAGGAGGTAGCGCCCGGTGAGACGCTCCTCAAGAGCCACGATCTTGCGCCCGTCGGCGAAGATGTCGTATACATCGGAACCCTCTTTACAGCCGCAGTCGTGCTCATGGATGATGACATCCTGCGAGACATCGACCAGGCGGCGGGTAAGGTAACCGGAGTCGGCGGTGCGCAGCGCGGTATCGGCCACGCCTTTACGCGCACCACGGCACGAGATAAAATACTCAAGGATGTTGAGGCCTTCGCGGTAGTTGGCGCGGATGGGAATCTCGATCGTCTTACCGGCGGTGTTGGCGATCAGGCCGCGCATGCCCGCCATCTGACGAAGCTGGCTGTCGGTGCCGCGCGCGCCGGAGCGAAGCATCATGTTGAAAGGGTTATATTCGTCAAAGTTTTCTTTGAGGGCGTCGGCGACCTGCCGTGTGCAGGCCTCCCAGGCCGAAATCGTACGCTGCACGCGCTCGTCGTTGGAGAAAAATCCACGGTTGAACTGGTTGGTGATGCTCAGTATCTTCTCTTCCGTCGCGGCGATCAGGTCGGGCTTCTGGGGCGGGATCATCGCGTCGCTCACCGCCACGGTGATGCCCGAACGGGTGGAGAAGCGATAGCCCTGGGTCTTGATTTTATCCAGCATTTCCGCCGCAAGGGCGGTGCCGTGCACCCGGATGCAGCGGTCAATCAGCTTGCCGAGCTTATTCTTGTTGACCAGATAGTCAACCTCAAGCGCGAAGCGGTTGGCGGGGTCGGCGCGGTTGACAGTTCCAAGATTCTGGGGGATCGGCTCGTTGAACGTGACGCGCCCCAGCGAAGTCTTGATGAGGCCGGAAATGATTTTGCCGTCCTCCTCCGCCGTCATGCGGATCGTCACTTCGGCGTGCAGATCGAGATCGCCCTCGTCATAGGCCATTTGCGCCTCGTTGACGCTGGAGAATACCTTTCCCTCGCCTTTCGCGCCGGGGCGGATGTAAGTCAGGTAATAGCTGCCCAGTACCATATCCTGCGTCGGAACGGTGACGGGACGGCCGTCGGAGGGTTTGAGCAGATTGTTCGCGGCCAGCATCAGCAGCCGGGCCTCAGCCTGCGCTTCGGCGGAAAGCGGCACGTGCACCGCCATCTGGTCGCCGTCAAAGTCTGCGTTGAACGCGGTGCAGACCAGCGGATGCAGTTTAATGGCGCGGCCCTCGACCAACACCGGCTCAAAGGCCTGAATACCCAGGCGGTGGAGCGTCGGAGCGCGGTTGAGCATGACGGGGTGGTCTTCAATCACCACTTCAAGGGCGTCCCAGACGTCCGGGTGGGAGCGCTCGACCATCTTGCGGGCGCTCTTGACGTTGCCCGCCTTTTCGGTCTCGACCAGCCGCTTCATGACGAAGGGCTTAAACAGCTCCAGCGCCATCTCCTTGGGCAGACCGCACTGATATATCTTCAGTTCCGGCCCGACGACGATGACCGAACGGCCGGAATAATCCACGCGCTTGCCCAACAGGTTCTGGCGGAAGCGCCCCTGCTTGCCCTTGAGCATATCCGAAAGGGATTTGAACGCCCTGTTATTCGCACCGGTGACGGGCCTGCCGCGGCGGCCGTTGTCAATCAGAGCGTCCACCGCCTCTTGCAGCATCCGCTTTTCGTTGCGAACAATGATTTCCGGCGCGCCCAGCTCCAGCAGCTTTTGCAGGCGGTTGTTGCGGTTGATCACACGGCGATAAAGATCGTTGAGGTCACTGGTGGCGAAACGTCCGCCATCCAGCTGCACCATGGGGCGAATCTCGGGGGGAATGACCGGAACGACCTCCAGGATCATCCAATCCGGGCGGTTTTGGGATGTACGGAAAGCCTCTACGACCTCCAACCGCTTGAGCAGCTTGGCACGCTTCTGGCCGCTGGCGTCCTCAAACTCCGCGCGCAGCTCGGCTGAAAGCGCGTCAAGGTCAATATCCGCCAGGAGCTTTTGAATCGCCTCGGCGCCCATGCCGGCCTGAAAGTCGTTTTCATACCGCATCCGGTATTCGGCATAAGCCTTTTCGTCCAGGGTCTGCCCCTTGATCAGCGGCGTGTCCCCCGGGTCGGTGACGATATACATCGCGAAATAGAGCACCTTTTCAAGGTTGCGCGGGCTGATATCCAGGATCAGGCCCATTCGGGAGGGGATGCCCTTGAAATACCAGATGTGGCTCACCGGGGCGGCCAACTCAATGTGGCCCATGCGCTCCCGGCGCACCTTCTGCTTGGTGACCTTCACGCCGCAGCGCTCGCAAATCTTGTCTTTGTAGCGCATGCGCTTATACTTGCCGCAATGGCATTCCCAGTCCTTCGTCGGCCCAAAAATGCGCTCGCAAAAAAGGCCGTCCCGCTCCGGCTTCAGCGTTCTGTAGTTGATGGTCTCCGGCTTCTTGACCTCGCCGAAAGACCAGGCGCGAATCTGCTCCGGGGAAGCCAGCCCAATGCGGATGAATTCAAAGGTGGTGTTCGGCTGCTGCTGTTCCATTCCCTTACCCCCTGTATTAGATGCAAGAGACAAAAGGCAAGAGGCAAGAGTCTGTCGCCGGACACTTGCTTCTGGGTCAATCGCCTGCCTCTGTTCTTGCTCCTGAGTTCTAATCGTCTGCCCCGTTCTTACCCCTATTCCCGTCGCTTGCCGCTATTCCTCGGGCACATAGTCATCGCTATAGTCATCCAACAGGCCGCCGTCGCCCTCAGCGTCGGCAAGCTCGTCTTCATCATACAGAGTCTCACCCGGGAGGCCTTCTTCGTCGTCCAGGCCGTCGGCGTCCTCGTCGTCGTCCTCCTCCTCCGCGTCTTCGGGGAGTTCAGAGGGGCGCACGGGTTGGCGTTCATCGGCGGCGGCAAAACCGGGTTCGTCGTCGAAGGTCTGCCGCAGGTCGATTTCCCCGCCTTCGGCGTCCAGTACGCGGACATCCAGCGCCAGGCTCTGCAGCTCCTTGATCAATACCTTAAAGCTTTCGGGGATACTGGGCTGGGGCACGTTCTTACCCTTGACGATGGCTTCGTAGGTCTTCACGCGCCCGACGACGTCGTCGGATTTGACCGTCAAAATCTCTTGCAGTGTATACGCCGCGCCATAAGCCTCCAGCGCCCAGACTTCCATCTCGCCGAAGCGCTGGCCGCCGAACTGCGCCTTGCCGCCCAGCGGCTGCTGGGTGACCAGGGAATACGGCCCCGTGGAACGGGCGTGGATCTTGTCGTCAACCAGGTGCAAAAGTTTCAGGAAGTACATCACACCGACAGTGACGCGGTTATCGAACCGGCGGCCGGTGCGGCCGTCAAAGAGCCAGCTCTTGCCGTCTTCGGCCATGCCCGCCTCGATCAAGCCCTCCCGGATATCCCACTCCTGGGCACCGTCAAAAACGGGCGTCATGACGCTGAGGCGTTCGCCCGTCTGGATTCCCAGCTGCCGGGCGGCGAAGCCAAGGTGAACTTCCAGCACCTGACCGATGTTCATGCGGCTCGGCACACCCATGGGGTTGAGCACGATATCAAGCGGCGTGCCGTCTTCCATAAAGGGCATATCTTCCTGCGGCAAAATGCGCGAGACTACGCCCTTGTTGCCGTGGCGGCCCGCCATCTTGTCACCGACCGAAAGCTTGCGCTTTTGCGCGATATAGCAGCGCACCACTTTATTGACGCCCGGCGAAAGCTCGTCGGAATTCTCACGCGTAAAGACCTCAACCTTGACCACAATGCCATATTCGCCGTGGGGCAGGCGCAGGGAGGAGTCGCGGACTTCTTTGACTTTTTCGCCGAAGATGGCGCGCAGCAGGCGTTCTTCCGCCGTCAGCTCGGTCTCGCCCTTGGGGGTCACCTTGCCGACAAGGATGTCGCCCGAATGCACCTCCGCACCCACGCGAATAATGCCCTCTTCGTCCAAGTCCTTCATGGCGTCGTCGCCGACGTTGGGGATGTCGCGCGTGATCTCCTCCGGCCCAAGCTTGGTGTCGCGGGCCTCGAGTTCAAACTGCTCGATGTGGATCGATGTATAGGTATCGTCCTGCACGATCTTTTCGTTGACCAGCACGGCGTCCTCGTAGTTGTAACCTTCCCAGGTCATGAAGCCGATCAGCACGTTCTTGCCCAGGCTGATCTCGCCGTGGTCGGTGGCGGGGCCGTCGGCGATCACTTGCTCGGCCTCCACTTTTTCGCCCTGGGAGACGATGGGCCGCTGGTTGATACAGGTGCCGTTGTTGGAACGCATAAACTTGATCAGCTCATATTCGTGCTTTTGACCGCGCTCGTTTTCGACGACAATACTGTTGGCGCTTACGGCGGTGACGGTCCCGGCCTCCTTGGCCAGCACCACAACGCCGGAGTCAATCGCAGCCTTGTATTCCATACCCGTGCCGACCAGGGGGGCGTCCGTCTTCAGCAGGGGCACGGCCTGCCGCTGCATGTTGGAACCCATCTGGGCGCGGTTGGTGTCGTCGTTTTCAAGGAAGGGGATCATCGCCGTGGCGACGCTGAACACCATCTTGGGCGAGACGTCCATGTACTGCGCCTTATCCCGCTCCACCTCGATGAACTCATCGCGGTGCCGGGCGCTGACGCGCTCGCTCTTAAAGCGATTGTGATCGTCCAGCAGTTCGTTGGCCTGGGCGACGACGTATTCGTCCTCCTCGTCTGCGGCCATATAGCGTACGCGGTCAAGCACGATGCCGTTTTCAACGCGGCGGAAGGGGGCTTCGATGAAGCCGTATTTGTTGATCCGCGCGAAGGTGGCAAGGTAGGAGATCAGGCCGACGTTCTGGCCTTCCGGCGTCTCCACCGGGCACATGCGGCCGTAGTGGCTATAATGCACGTCGCGCACTTCGAAGCCTGCGCGTTCGCGTGAAAGACCGCCGGGGCCGAGGGCCGAAAGGCGGCGCTTATGCGTCAGTTCCGCCAGGGGGTTGGTCTGGTCCATGAACTGGCTCAACGGCGAGGAACCGAAGAATTCCTTGATCGCCATTGAGACGGGCCGGATGTTGACCAGCGTCGCGGGGGAAATCTTATCAACGTCGTCCTGCGCCTGAAGGGTCATCTTCTCACGTACCAGTTTTTCCATCCGGGCGATGCCGATGCGGAACTGGTTCTGTAGCAGTTCGCCGACGCAGCGGATGCGGCGGTTGCCCAAATGGTCGATGTCGTCCGGCTTGCCGACGTTGCAGGCCAGGCTGTTGACATAGTTGACGGAGGCGTAAATATCCGCCCGCGTAATATTCTTTGGAATCAGCGCGTCGGCTTTCGAGCGGAGCTCGGCCAGCAGTTCCTCATCGCTCAGGCCGCGATCCAGCAATTCAAAGAACAGACCGGCACTGACTTTTTCGCCAAGCCCGATCTCTTCCAGCTGCCCGACGGTGAACTGGGGCAGGTGGTCGCAGATGCGCGCGTCGCTGTCGCTGTCTTCATCGCGCCGTCCCTTGGGGTCGACCATCCCGTTGGAACGGATGGTCAGGGTGTGCCCCTCGCTCAGCTGCACCACAGCGCAGGTCACGCCCGCCTGCTCAATCCGGTAGGCAAGTTCGCGGTTGATGTATTCCCCGGTGTCCGCCAACAGCTCGCCGCTGCGGGGGTCGGCCACAGGCTCGGCCAGGCGGCAGCCCGCAAGACGCGCGCCGATCGCCAGCTTTTTGTTGTATTTATAGCGCCCGACGCGCGAAATCTCATAGCGTCGGGGGTCAAAGAACAGCGTCTCGATGTGCTCCTGGGCCGTTTCCAGCGTCACCGGCTCGCCGGGGCGCAGCTTGCGGAACACCTCCATGCAGGCTTCGGCGGAGTTGGCGATCTCGTCTTTTTCCAGCGTCGCCTCAATGCGAGGGTCTTCGCCGAAGAATTCACGGATCTCCGCGTTGGTCTCAATGCCCAGCGCGCGCACCAACGTGGTGATGAAAAGCTTTCTGTTTTTATCAATGCGCACATAGAACAGGTTGTTGATGTCTGTCTCGTATTCCAGCCACGCGCCCCGGTTGGGGTTGATGGTGCCGGAATAGAGCTCAATGCCGGTCTTGTCATAGCTTTTGTTGAAATAAACACCCGGGGAACGCACCAGCTGCGAAACAACCACGCGCTCCGCGCCGTTGACGACGAAGGTACCGCTTTCGGTCATAAGCGGAAAATCGCCCATGTAAATTTCGCTTTCCTTCACCACGCCGGTCTCGCGGTTGAGCAGCCGGGCCTTCACCCGCATAGGCGCGGCGTAGGTCGCGTCCCGCTCTTTGCATTCCCGTACAGTGTACTTCGGCTTGTCATCCAGCCTGTAGTCGACAAAGGTAAGCACCCAGTTTTTGCTGTAATCGGTGATCTCGGCGATGTCGCGGAACACTTCGCGCAGCCCTGTTTCCAGGAACCAATTGAAGGAGTCCTTCTGCACCTCAATCAGATTCGGCATGTCCAACACTTCGCGAATCTTTCCGTAGCTCATGCGGGTTCGATTGCCTCGCCGGACAGGTGTGACATTCTGCATGAAACCATCCTCCCTCATCTATATGCGAGCCTGTTTCGCTTGTTTTCCCCTAAAGTGCATACGTTGCAAAATAATTTAAAAAACGCTTGCTTTTTTCGTCAAAGTGTGCTACACTATGGTCAACCAGGGAGTTGGGGTGTAAACATACATAACTCCATTTTAGCATAACACGATTAGTTAATTATAGCCCTTGACGATACGTTTGTCAAGGGCTGTTTTTTATTTTAGGGAATTTTTTGGTACAGAGCGTTTTTTTCGCAAAGTTTTACCGCGAATGGCGGCTGCATGTGGGGGCGACCATGGACGATCGCCCCCACATGCCAACGGTTCATTTCATGATGCCCATATCGAAGGCGGCAAAGCCGATTAGCCCACCGCAGGTGCCCTAAAGGCCGATGGCCTGCGGGAGCAGCTTGAAGAGGTAATCCTGAACGATGCAGCGCGTGAATTCCCAAATGAAGCTGAATACCTGCGGGAGTGCGGTGCTCAGCATATCCGTCGGCAGGAGCTTAAAGCCCGCAGCCGGCCCCGTGAACTGCGTCTTGCGAACGGTCACCTGATCAAACAACGCCGACTCGCCCGTCTCTTCATTGAAAAGGAACGCTTTATAAACCAGTTCGCCGCCTTCAATGGCAACCGTCGCGTATACCGGTCCGCCGGGTTGGAAGCACTCTTCGGCCACGTCCAGAATCGGGGACATGGCTGCATAGGTGCGGTAACGCTTGGTGCCCGCCGTGTTGGGGACGATGTGAATCGGCGCACCGGGGTCGGTGTAGGTGACCGCCTTGCCGCCGCCATCCAATTCAAGGGCATAACCGGGGATGTCGACAGCCGTGGCCGCCGCGCCGACTGCCTTATCCCCTTTGACCGGGGCGCTGCGGTAATACATGTGGTCGTGCCCGGCAAAGACCAGGTCAATGCCGCAGTCCTCAATGATCGGCAGCAGCAGGTTGCGCATGATCAGCGTGTCGGGTTTATTGATGTTCTTCCCGGCGGAATAGGCCGCGCGGTGCATCAGCAGAACCTTCCACTTCGCGCCGGACTGCTTCATATCGTTGATCAGCCAGTTGCGCTGCTGGATGCTCATGGGATACATATCGTTGGTGTTCAGCACGGCGAAATGGGCGTCGCCGTAATCGAAGGAGTAATACGTACCCGTCAGGTTGACGCTGCCCGGCTGCTCTTCCATGGCAAACATGTTGCTGAACCAGTTCCACTTGAGGTTGCCGTCGTGATTCCCAGCGACGGGCGCGAGGGTCAGGCGGCTGTTGACAGCCCCGAAGGCGTCAAAGTACCAGTCCCACTGCTCGTTGTCGCTGTCGTTGGTGAAATCCCCAAGATTGACCTGGAAGGCCGCGCCGGGGTTCTGCGCCATCGCGTTGGCCATCACCGCCGCGCCGCGCTCGAAATTCTCCTGATTGCTGGCCTGCACGTCGGCCTGCACGATGAACGAAAACGCATTGCCCGCGCCGGGGTTCGTGACAAAGCCGCTCTTTTCGCTCCAGACGTCTGAGGCGCGGTCGCCCACCCGGTATTCATAAGCCGTGCCGGGCTTCAGGCCCTCGGCCAAGGCGGAATGGATGTAGTTCCCCTGGAACTGCGCGGCGCTGCCCTCGAACTCACGGTAGAGCTCGCTGCCCGCCTCGTATACGCGGACAAAGCTGCCCGCCTGCGTCTTGGTCGCCCAATTGAAGGCACGCGCGACGGCGGAATCCCCGTAAAAAGTGCTGACCACCCGAAATGGCGCCTGTTCGCTTTCATCGGCCGCACCGGGTGTCATGGCCAGACCGCCAAAACATAGGACGGCGCAGAGCAGCGCACAAAGCGCGCGGCAAAAATGGATACGCTTCATTTTAATGATTTCCTTTCACAACGAATTGGTTATTGATACCTTGTGGGGGAACGCCATCCTCGGCGTCCCGACATCACAAACAAAAGTCACGCAGCAGCGGTGGCGCTTTCCCCGGCCTTGATTTCCGGCCAGTCAAACGTAATTTTAACGGTCTTTTCGATGGGCGCCGTGACGGCGAAAGTGCCCTCATCCGCCAGATTGCCCGTGCCCTGCGCCTGCGCCGAAACCTCGTACCGGGCCACCAGGGTTATTTCGGTCAGACGGTTGCTGGTGTTATCCACCAGGCAGTTGATGGTATAGGTCGGCTTGGGCTCTTCGTCCGGTTTTTCCGGATCGGGCTGCAAGACCTGCGGAATCTTTTCGTAGTCGGTCAGCAGCAGGTACCCCTTTGCTTTGGCAAGCTCCTTCAGAATCGCTCCCTTATCTTCGGGCCGGATATAACGCTCCGCCGCTTCAGGCGCAAGGCCGGGCTGCAGCGTGATATCCAGCTGATAACGATATTTTGCCTGGTCAGCGTCACCGATCTTGGCCTGAATGGTATAAAGGCGCAGCGTCTCCGCCTCGTCCTTCATGGTCTTGGCAACCCAGTCCCCCAGCGCCTGATCCTTCAACCCCAGCTTCGTCTGACCGTATTCCTCCAGGGTCTGCTCAAGGGTCTTCTTTTCGATGTAACCGTTTTCGTAGTCGCTCTGCACCTCAGGCAGCGCTTCCTTCAGCTTCACTTCCAGTTGAGTCTGCGCCTGGATCTCAAGCACGTCCGCCGCCTGCAGCGCGTTGCGCAGAAGAGGATAGGCATCCGCACCGAAAGCCAGGTCTTTTTCTTCCTTATCAAGGCCCTTGGTCAGCAGTTTTTTCAACTCAGGCACAGCCGCTTTGAAGACCTTGCTCTCCGTCTCCACATCCCCGACGGAATAAGAGGTCGCTACGGCATAGCTTTTCACCCCCTCCAAGAGAGGGAGTAGCTTGTTGTAATAGTCAATCGCGGCGGCGTTGCCCGCCGGAAGCGGATCGATGATCGACGGCGGTGCCTTCGTCGGCTCTTCCTCAAAAAGGGAGCAAGCGGGCAATGCAAACAATACCCCCGCAACCAGCAGGAGCGCAAGAACGCGGCGCATCGTGTGCTTCATAATGGACCAGCCTTTCTGATGTTTGTTCTTATATAGATGACGGCGATGTTGTGTTTCAGAGGGCTACGGGCGGTCACTGCCCAACCTTGGCCGTAAGGCCCTCAAAGGGAGCCAGGCCTTCGGCATCGAATTGATAGACGGTCTCCATCAGGATTTTCAGTGTGGCCTCCACGGTCTTGGGTTCCAGAATATCCGCGTTGTCAAGCCGGGTATGGTAATAATAGGCCGGGGCGGGGTCCATGGCGACAAAGCAAGAGGCACGCATGCCCTTCTGCGTAGCGGCGGCGGCGTCGCTCCCGCCAAAATAAAGCGGCATGAAGGGCAGGTCAAAGCCTGCGGCCTTGCCCCCCGAACGGATCAGATTACATACGGCGGGGTCGTGCTTGACCGTGCCGGTGAGGTCGCTGATGTAAATGCCCATATGATCAAAATCCCGGATGGTGTCCAGCGCGATGAACACGGTCTCGGCATCCTTATATTCCTCTGCGTGTGCCTTTGCGAATGCCTTCGCGCCCCGCAGGCCGGATTCTTCGCCGCCTGCGCAGAGCACCACCAGCTCCGTATTTTCCAGCCGCAGGTCAAGGCCGCCCATGAGCTTGGCTATGGCCATGGCGGTGTAGCAGCCGGTGAGGTTGTCGTTGGCCCCCATCACCACGCGCCGGGCATTTTTATAGCCCAGACCGGACAGTAACGGCAGGCAGAGCCCCGCGAAGACGTAGCCCAGTATCCGCAGCCATTCGGGGCGAAAATCAAGGCTCGCAATGCCGCCTCTTCCGCCGCGCTCAACAATGACGGCGCTCAGGCATACACCAAAGCCAAAGAGGATGGTCACAAGCGCGGTGGCAATCACCACAGCCAATAACTTTGTGGTCTTCAGGTACTTATGGCCGTAATAAGCATAGGGCCATTCGTACGCGGAATCCGCGTGGCCACAGAGGATCAGCCTGCGCTTGGTCTCGCCGGAGGGCTTGCGCACCGCGACCATGTTCTGAGAGGTTTTCTTGGGGTAAAATACGTCGAGCACCGGTTTATATAACAGAAACTCGAACACCACCGCAGCGATCGTAATCACCAGCAACAGCAGGCCCGCCAGCGCGTAGCCCAGGTTGAACATCGCCGCCGCCAGCAGTGTGAGGCAAACGCCGAGCGTGATCCAGGCAAAAAAAGCGCGCGGTGCCAGGGTATACGGCTCCAGCGTAACGCTCTCGCAGCAGGATTCCATTTCCTTCGCCATCATCTTTTGCGCCTTGCGTTCCGCGTCGCTCCCGGGTTCGCGGGGGCCGCAGTCCTTACAGACCCGCTTGACGCCGCGTACGGTAAAGTTGGTGTATTCCCGCACCCGGGATTCGTAGCCCTCAATGTGTTCCCTTGCTGTCTTCATTTTATCAGCTGCCTTTCATATAGATACTAATTCAAGTACTTGACAAATTCCGCAAAAAGACCTAAAATCATATAAGAAGCGCCAGAAAGATGCTAAGTTCGCAGGAGGAATGGCTGATGAAAGTAAAAAAAGGAACCGTGTTCGCGCTTGTTGTGATTTTTTTGGCGGGGCTGGGCCTTTGGGCCGCCTATCAAAATAGGGAATGGCCCGACGCCGTCACTCCGCCGAGTTCCAGCGTGGCATCGCCCACCACTCGTGCGCGCCGCACCCAGACCAAGACCAAGCCTTCCTCGCCTTCCGGCGGGCGCTACGCGTTTGACTATCCTGGCATCTCACCCGCCGTCGCCGCCGTCAGCCAGCAAAAATGGAACCTGCTGCTGATCAATAAATCCTTTGCTCTGCCAGCCGACTTTAAACCGGCTTTAGCCGTCTGCCTGCCCACGGTCTACCCCGAAGACCTGCAGCTGGATGCCCGCGCCGCGCCGAAATATAAAGAAATGTACTATGCCGCACTGGCCGATGGCGCGGAGCTGATCCCCTATTCCGGATACCGGAAGATCAGCACGCAGCAGAGCAACTTTGATAGCAAGATCGCCGAATACCGCAGCCAGGGCAAGAGCGAAGCCGAGGCAGTCTTCCTGGCCTCCCAAAGAATCGCGCCTCCGGGCTGCAGCGAACACGAAGCAGGGCTTGCGATGGACATCACCCGCAAAGGGGTTTGGGGCACCCGCACGGATTTCGAAAAGACCAAGGAGTTTGCCTGGCTGACCAATCACGCCGCTGAATATGGCTTTATCCTGCGCTATCCCAAAGATAAGACAGACATCACGGGCGTTGATTACGAGCCCTGGCATTGGCGCTATGTCGGCAAAGAGGCTGCCCTCGCCATCAAGGCCAGCGGGCAGTGCCTCGAGGAATTTCTTGATCAGGTCGTGCATTGATTCTTTGGGCAACACAAAACGCCGCTATTCCACATCCTTGCCCACGATGACCTGCGCCGCCGTGCGGAACAAAATCAAAAGATCCATCCCGAAGGTGCGCTTTTGCCGGTACTCGGCATCCAGGCGCACCTTTTCCTCATCACTGAGCGTGGCCCGACCGTTGACCTGCGCCCAGCCCGTCAGGCCGGGGGAAAGGTCATAGATATCCGCCGCCGCGCGCAGGGCGCGTATTTCCTCCTCCTCCGGGATCAGCGGGCGGGGGCCAACGAAGCTCATGTCGCCCGTAAAGATGTTCCAGAGCTGTGGCAGTTCGTCAAGGCTCAGCTTGCGCAGCAGCCGCCCGCTGCGTGTGTAGCAGTCCTCGCCCTTCATTTCGCTGGCCGCCGCGTTGCGGGTGCCCTTGCGCATGGTACGGAACTTGCTGATGTCAAAAAGCTGATTCCCCTTGCCCACGCGGGGCTGTCGATATATCACGGGTGCGCCGTCGTCAATGAAAATCACCAGCGCCACCGCGCCGAACAGCGGGAGCAGCAGTAAAAGCGCCAGCAGGCTGAAAAAGACGTCAAACGCTCTTTTCATGGCTGCCCCTCCGCGGAGGCGAATCCGCCGGAAACCCAGGTGAACAGCCTGCGCAAGGACTCCGTCACGCGGGCAAACCAGGCCTCGAATGACCTTTCGTTCAGCGCAAGTGAGCATCCTTTTTCATTCACTTCCAAAAAAACGGGAATGGTCAACTTATCTTTGTTGTTGTTCGGGGAATGTATGCTCAAAAGCAGGCGGTTCGCCTGATCGCGAAAGAGCATGCCGTGGCCGCCGTCGTCCGAAAAAGCGCCGCCTTTGCGATACAGCAGGCGGGGGTTCTGCACCCAGGGGCCTGCAAGCTCCCCGCTGCGGGATCGCGCGACCGCCACGCAATAGCCGCTTTTTTCCAACATGCCAGACCAGAGCATCAGCAGCGTCCCGTCCTCGGTGCGGTGCAGCCAGCAGCCGTCGGTGACCTTATTGCCCTGCGCCCAGGGCAGCGCGGTGGATTTGAACATCGCCACCGGTTCGCTCGCCGCCGTTGAAAGGTCGTCGCTGAGCTTCATATAGCTGAAATCGCCTCTGCCGTCCGGCATACTCGTCCATTCGTGAACAAAGACCAACCAGGGCTGGCCGGTCTGATCCACGTAGAGCGTACCGTCGATGGCGTCCCAGTCACTGGGCGTGATGTGCCCGTCGGAAATTTCCTCAAACGGCCCCAGCGGCGTCTCGGCGCGAAAAATGGATACGCCGCGGTGCTGAGTCCCGGAGGAAAAATAAGTAGCAAAAAGGTAATAGGCTCCATTATATTCATGGCATTCCGGTGCCCAGAAGTTGCCGCTGCCGGGGTGTCCGGCGGGCGGCGTCCACACCGCGAAGGGGCCGACCCAGTTTTCGAGGTCTCGGCTGACGTAGCAGCCATAGCCGGTCGATGCCGCACCGGTTCCGTAAAGGTAATATAATTCCCCGGCCAACAGGACGCAGGGGTCGCGCAGTGCGAACGAACCCAGCGGCCTGGCATTGGCCCAGTCAAAATCGTCCTCTTCCGGGAGCGCCGCGGCGGCCAATGAAAAGGCTCCGCCGGGCAGCATGCAGATCGCCAGGCAAAAAGATATCAGGCGCAGAAACCGCTTATGGCGCACAGAATCACCCCAATCCGCTGTATTTTATCCGTCCTTACCCCGCCGTGGCCTGCATCCTCAGGTAGGCGTGAATAAATCCATCCAGGTCTCCGTCCATCACGGCGTTGATATTGCCCATTTCGAAGCCGGTGCGGTGATCCTTCGCCATCGTATAGGGCATAAAGACATAGGAGCGGATCTGGCTGCCCCAGGCGATCTCCATCTGCACGCCCTTGATGTCCTCAATCCGGTCGAGGTGTTCGCGCTCCTTGATCTCGATCAGCTTGGATTTTAGCATCCGCAGCGCGACCTCGCGGTTCTGGTGCTGGCTGCGCTCCACCTGGCAGGAGGTGACGATCCCCGTCGGCAGGTGCGTCAGGCGCACGGCGGAGGAGGTTTTGTTGACCTTTTGCCCGCCCGCTCCGCTGGCGCGGTAGACGTCCATCCTGATGTCGTCGGGGTTGATTTCCACATCCGCGCCGCCGTCGATTTCCGGCATCACCTCAAGTGAAGCAAAACTCGTATGCCTGCGGCCTGAGGAATCGAAGGGCGAGCAACGCACCAGGCGGTGCACGCCGTTCTCGCTCTTGAGAAAGCCATAGGCGTTCTCGCCCTCAATCATCAGGACGGCGGATTTCAACCCCGCCTCTTCGCCGTCCAAAAAGTCTACTAAAGCGCATCGAAAACCGTGGCGCTCGCTCCAGCGGGTATACATGCGCACCAGCATCTCATTCCAGTCCTGCGCTTCTGTGCCGCCTGCGCCCGCGTGAAAGGTCAATATCGCGCTGTTACCATCATATTCGCCGGTCAACAAAGTGGAGAGCGTATGCGCCTCCAACTGCGTGATAAAATCTTCCGCCGCAGCCTGACATTCGGCAAAGAGCTCTTCGGCCTCCTCTTCGTCGGCCAGCTCCGCCATGGTCAGCGCGTCGTCGTAACCGCGCTCCAGGCGGCTGTAGCTCTCCTGCTTGGCCTTGAGCCTGGCGATGCGCTGCAAGATTGTCTGCGATTGCCTTGGGTCATCCCAAAACCCTTCGGCGGCGCATTTTGCCTCCAGCGCGGCGCATTCTTCCCGCGCGGCCTCCAGCCCCAGGGCTTCGCGCAGCTCGGCGAGCTTCTCTTTTTGCCCCAGCAGCCGCAGCCGGAGTTCTTCAAATTGCAGCATCCTATTCCCCTTTTGTCGGTCTTATATAATGGTATTATTTAAAGTAAATGAAATCGATCGTGGCGTTGACGCCTCCCCTGCCCTTGCCGCCAAAAATACCCAACAGATATTGATGCTCGTTATCGGTCATGTTGAGCTTATTCAGCCCGACGAGGTTTTTCGCGTCGGTGTTGGGGTTGGGCGCGTTGCCCACGCCTTTCAGATAAATCATTGCGCTGTTACCGCCATTGACCTCCAGCGCCGTCTGCACACCAAAGTCAATCAGTACGTCGACCATGTCGTTGCGGTTCATAAATTCGCCCGCAGCCAACACATAGGTGTCTTTGTCAATTTGCCCGATGAAGGCATAGGGCTCATTGTCGCCGCCGTTGCCGTTTCCGTTGCCCCAGGCGTAAGTCCGCACGCCGTTTTGGATCGGGACATGCTGATCTACCACATTAAGAACCAGCCCCCTTGCCAGCTTCGCCTGCACGTTAGCGGGGGAAATGGGGTCAAATTCCCAGGTGCCGTCTTCATATATGTTGAGGGAAGGCCACTGCACCGTTCCGGGCTGCACAAGCTTGCCGCCAACCACGACCGGGCAATCGACCACGAAACGCGGGTTGGCTGAATTGAACCAATAGGCAATGTTGATTCCGATCAAGGGTTCCACCGCGCGGGCGACCTCCTCCACGGTAGCCAGGGGTTTGCCCAACGCCTGCCGGGCGGTGGTGGTGTGGATGTGATCCGGCGTCGCGTTAATAACGGCGACGGTGATCACCGGCTGCACATTCGCAACGTTCGTGCTGCCGCTGCTGCCGCTGGTGTCGTGCCGCGCGCCGTATTCCATGCGGTAAGCGTCAACGGAAACGCCGTTTTGCTCCGCCTTCCATGCCCGCAGAACTTTCGCCCCCGCGACGGGAACACGCACGCCCGCCACATTGATTTCCCACTTCGTCTTGCCGTTGTTCGCCGCCTTGGTCGTCGCGGCCTTTGTTGTCGCGGCCTTGGTTGTCGCGGCCTTGGTGGCGGCAGCCTGTGTTGCTGCGGCCTGCGTTGCTGCGGCCTGCGTTGCCGAGGTCAGCGGCGCAGCTTCGGTTCCTGCGGCGATGGCTGTTGCGGCCAACAAATCCGCCTGCGTCTGGCTGTCGGCATCCCCTGCGGTCAGGCCAGCTGCGGCAGAGTCGGCGGCCACACTTAGCGCGGAATCAGTTGTCGTATTGTCGGGAGTCTGCGTCCCTGTGCAGGCTACAAACGTAAGCAGGCATATGCACGAGATAATAAGGGCGATCATTCTGCGTGTTTTCATTCAACTTCGCTCCTCGTCTTTATTTGCCATAAGTTGTTTAGCATAATGATACCATGCTTTCCCTGAAATGGCAAGCGAAAAATTTGTTTTCGCGCTGGTTTTCCCGCTTTTCGTGCACATATTTTTCCCCCTGCGCATAGAATGCAATAGAAAAGGATATAAATAACGAGCTTCCACCGTCAAGCACCTAAGGAGGGAATTCCCCATGGAACTGAAACAAGGCCAGCGCCCGGCGCAACACCCCCGTCCAGCGCAGGAGATGCACGGCGGCCTTTGTGCACAGTGCGGCAAACCTGTGCGCGCCCCCCGGGCTGAGCTCATGGACTTTGCGGCGGTACCGGCGGCCCCGGCCAGAAGCGAATCCGCGCCAAACGCCGCCCTGCGCACCCATTTTGCCGCCTACGCGCAGGAATACACGCTTCGGCTCCCGGCGGAAAAAGACGCGGCAATCTCTTTGCCGCTGCGGCAGCAGCGCATCGCGGGCGGGTTTCACGCCGGCGGTAACCGTGCGGCTGAGACCGCTGCAAGTCACTGCGCGGCGGTGATCCCGGCGGAGGGCTACTACATCTGCCTTTGGGAGACCGGCGTCACCAGGGTTGAAGGCGCGGCCGCGCTCGAACTGGGCGTCAACGAAAGCGGTTCCATCCTTGCCGAACGGCTGGAGCCGGTCTACTATTCGGGCCAGCAATATACCTGGTTTCACAAAGGCGACTGCGTCACGCTGCGCCTGCGCACCCACGCAGACCAGCCGGGCACCGGAGCGCTTGTCGAAGGCAGCGCGGCTCAGCTCACCTTAATTCGTTTAGGCTAACCAACCCCGCCGCGGGCGGACATATACGCAATCCCTAATTCATAACAGGACGTTTTTACGGGCGCGGGAAGAGATTCCTGCGCCTGTTGTTTTCTATACAATCCTTGACAACACCAGCGCTACGTTATATACTTCCTCTAGGGTCTGTTATGCTGTTCGAAACCTATGAACATCAACACAACAATACAACCGAGAGGGGATCATACTTATGCACGCGGAAGCACTCTTTGGCGGCGCGCAGTGGGTCGCGCCGATGGATGGCTGCGATCAGCCCTATATGCGCGGAAACTTTACGGCAGCGGCAGGAGCACGCGGGCGCATCACCATCTGCGGGCTTGGGTTTTGCAAGCTCTGGCTCAACGGGCAGCTCGTGGGCCTTGAAGAACTTGTGCCCGTCTGGAGCAGTTATGAAGAGGTGGAATTTGAGGAGAAACTTTCCTTTCGATACGACCGTTTCGGGCACCGCGTCTATGCCCTGCGCTATGACCTGACCCCCTTCCTCCGTCCCGGCGAAAACCAAGTCGCGGTATGGCTGGGCGGCGGGTGGTATCGAAAATGGAACTATGGCCGGGTCAAGCTCTGCTTCCGCATCGAGCTGGCGGAGTCCGAAGGGCGCCGAGAGATCCTCTCCGGCCCCGCCCTGCGCTGGAAGGCCAGTTACATCACCCGCAGCGATATGCTCCGGGGCGAGACGCACGACTATCGCCTGGCGACCCCCGGTTGGCAGACCGCGCGGCTGGACGGTGACGACTGGCTCCCGGTCGAAATTGTTCAGGGGCCGCGCGCGGACTTCACCCTGCAGGATTGCCCCGGCGACGCCGTCGCCCGCCGCTTGCAGCCCAAGCTCCTGCGCAGGGAGGGCGACGTGGCGATCTATGACGCGGGCGAAAACATCACCGGCTGGCTGGCGCTGCGGCATAGCAACGCCCCCGGTGAGGAGGTCGCCGTGCAATATGCCGAAGAACTGGACGAGGACGGTTACCCGGACTCCACTTCCTACGGCTCGAAAAACCGGTTTCACTATGACACCTATATTTCGGACGGCACCGAGCGCGTCTCCCACCCGGTATTCCTCTGGCAGGCGTTCCGGTATGTCTCCGTCAAGGGCAACGCCGAACCGGTCGAGGTTCACGTGCTGCACGCGAATGTGCCCGTCGCGGCGGCGTTCGATTCGGATAACGAGGTGCTCAACTGGCTCTACCGCGCCTTTTTGAACACCCAGCTCTGCAATATGCACAGCGGCATCCCCTCCGACTGCCCGCAGCGCGAGGGCCGGGGCTATACCGGCGACGGCCAGCTGGCCTGTGACGCCGCCCTGCTCGCCGTCGACGGCCGGGCGTTCTATCGCAAATGGATGCGCGACATCGCCGACGGCCAGGATTCCGAAACGGGCCACATCAACTACACCGCGCCCTTCGTCCCCTCCGGCGGCGGGCCGGGCGGCTGGGGCTGCGCGATCGTCCATGTGCCGTGGGTGTACTATAACTACTACGGCGACGCCACGCCGCTGGCCGCTTATTACCCTAACATGCTGCGCTATTTCGATTATCTTGACGCCCACAGCGAGAACGACCTGGTCGTAAGCGAGGAACCGGAAAACTGGTGCCTCGGCGATTGGTGCACCCCGGGGGATATTTTGATTCCGCCGCCGTTCGTGAACAACTATTTCTATATCAAATCCCTGCGCGAGGCGCGGCAGATCGCCCTCCTGCTGGGCAAACCGGAGGACGCCGCGCGCCTTGGCGAAGCCGAACAGAGAAAGACGTGGGCGTTCAACACCTACTTTGATGCGGCGACCGGCGATTACGCGGAAAATACGCAGGGCGCGAATGCCTTTGCGCTGGACCTCGGCCTGGGCGACGAACGCACCTTTGAGAACATGAAGCGCCGCTATCGCGAGACTGGCATCTTCGACACCGGCATCTTCGGCACGGACATCGTGACGCGCGTCCTGTTTGACCGTGGCGAGGCACAGCTGGCCTTCGACCTGCTTTCCGGCTACGGCGAGGTCTCCTTCGGCAACCAGATGCGACAGGGCGCGACCACGCTTTGGGAATATTGGGACGGCAAAGCCTCCCACAGCCACCCGATGTTCGGTGCGGTCGTTCGTTATCTCTTCCGCGACCTGCTGGGCATCACGCAGCGCCCGGGAACGACCGGCTTCGGCGACGTGATCATCGCGCCCAAGCTCGTGCGGGGCCTGACGCGCGCGTCAGGGCATATCACAGGTAAACAGGGCGAAATCGGGTTAGTCTATGCAATTGAAGGCGGGCAGGTATGCTTCCGGGTGAATTTACCGGAGAACACGCCGGGCGTATTCCTCTGGGACGGCGAAGAGACGGCGCTGGCGGCGGGCGTAACGGAATTAACGTTTGACGCCGGACTGTAAATGAACGCTCCGTCCCGCACGTTGAAATGAGGGATTCATGATTTGGCTTTGCTTTTTGATTAGCCTTGCGGCCACAACGGCGGGCGCAATCAGCGGTATTGGCGGCGGAGTCATCATCCGGCCGCTGCTGGACGCCGTGAGCCCGTTCAGCTTGCCGGTAATTCGCTTTTTATCGGGCGTCACGGTGTTTTGCATGGCGTTGGTCTCCCTGGCCCGCAGCCGAAAGAACCCCGCGAAAATTGACTATAAAAAGAGCAGCTTTCTCGCGCTGGGCAGCGTGGTCGGCGGCATTTTAGGCAAAGTGTTGTTTGACTACGGGACCACTTATTTAGCGGACTTGCGCATACTGAACGTCGTGCAATCCGCGCTGCTGATCCTCCTGACGGCGGGGGTGTTTGTGTTTGTTTGCCTTAAACCCCGCGTGAAAGCCCATGAGGTCGGCAACCCCGCCCTTTGCGCCCTTATTGGGCTTGGCCTGGGCCTGATCTCTTCTTTTTTGGGTATTGGCGGCGGGCCGATCAACATCGCCGTGCTCTATTACTTTTTTCGTATGGATGAAAAAACAAGCGCGGTCAATTCCATTTATGTCATTCTTTTTTCGCAGGCGGCAAGCCTGGTCAGTACCGCCGCAAGCGGTGCCATCCCCACGTTCGATCCGCCGGTATTGGGCCTGATGGTTGCCGGAGGTATCCTCGGCGGGCTGTGCGGCGGCATAATCGCGAAAAAAATCACCAACCGCGCCGTGAATCATCTTTTCCTTGGCATGATGCTGTTCATCATCGCGATATCGACTTACAATTTGATTGTCACATTCGTTTGAAGGAGGAACCCTCTATGCCGCTCACAACTCCGCTGGAGCACAACCTGCAAGGCCTGGCCAGCCTGAGGCCGGCACTGCGCTATGACGGTGCGCAGCCTTTTGACCTCTGGCAAAAGCTGGCCTATGCCAAGCTCTGGGAACTGTTGGGGATGCATCATTTCCGCCTCTGTGACCCGCGATTTTCCGCCGAAGTGTCCCTGGAATACCCTGACCATACCCGCACCCGATTCACCTTCCAAAGCGAGGAGGGCTATGTCATCCCCGGCTGGTGGTGCGTCCCGCGCAAGGGGTTGGCCGCTTACCCGGTCATGATCTGCCTGCAAGGGCACTCGACGGGCATGCACATTTCGCTGGGCGAAGCAAAATACCCCGGCGACGAAGCAAGCGCCGAAGGGGGCCGGGATTACGCGCTGCAAGCGCTCGCGCAGGGCTGCGCGGCGCTGGTGCTGGAACAGCGCAACTTCGGCGAATGCGGCGGCAGGCCCGAGGGCGGCACGGACTGCTACCGCTCGGCGATGGCCGCGCTGCTGCAAGGCCGCACCACCGTCGGCGAACGGGTCTGGGATGTCATGCGCGCGATCGACCTGCTGGACGACTGCCTGCCCGGGGCGGATCAGAAACGCGTCTATTGCATGGGCAATTCCGGCGGCGGAACGGCGACCTTTTACGCCGCCTGCCTGGAACCCCGCATCCGCGCGGCCATGCCCTCCTGCGCCGTATGCAGTTACGATCATTCCATCGCGCCGATCCAGCACTGCGCCTGCAATCACGTACCGCGCATCCGCGAGTTCTTCGACATGAGCGACCTGGGCGGCCTGATCGCCCCTCGCCCGCTGGTCATCGGCGCAGGCGAACTGGATCGCATTTTCCCGATAGAGCCCACGCGGTCGACATTTATGCGCATCGCGCTACTATACGCCGCTGCGGGTGCCCCAGGACGCTGCGCCCTGCACGTCGGCGCGGGCGGGCACGCGTTTTACCCGGCGGCCTGGCATGATTTTTTGCGCTTGCTTGCGGATGAATAGTACTTTTTCTTGAAAAATATTTTATTATGCTTTGAAAAGAATGCTGCGCTATGAAACAAATTCCCTTCGACCCAATGGAATATCAGCCGGGGATGGAGAAAGTTTCCGGGAAAATGATGGAGAGAGTCTTGGCCGCAACGGCCGGGTTTTCCCCGGAAAAGTACACCGCCGAAGACGTTCGCCGGGCGCTGGAGATGCCGCAAAAGACACCGGAAGCTTTCGCGGCGCTGCTCTCCCCTGCCGCCGAACCCTTGTTGGAGGCGATGGCGCGGGCCGCCCTGCCCGAGACCCGGCGCTGGTTTGGCAACGGCGTCAGCCTGTTTACGCCGCTTTATATTGCCAACTACTGCGAAAATCGCTGCACCTACTGCGGTTTCAGCAGTGACCAGAAGATCCGCCGGGGCAAGTTGGGCGCAAACGAGATCCGCCGCGAGGCCGAAGCGATTGCCGCCACCGGCCTGCGCGAGATTCTCGTGCTCACCGGGGAATGCCGAAGCGCGACCGGCGTGGAATACATCGCCGAAGCCGTGCGGCTGCTGCGGGAATATTTTGGCGTCATCGGCCTTGAGGTCTATCCCCTCAACACCGATGAATACCGCTATCTGCGCGAGTGCGGCGCGGATTACGTCAGCGTCTATCAAGAGACCTACGACCTCCCCCTCTACGAAAAGGTACATCCCTTCGGGCCGAAGCGCTGTTATCCCTACCGCTTTCAGGCGCAGGAACGCGCACTGCTGGGCGGGATGCGCGGTGTTGCCTTCGGTTCCCTGCTGGGGCTGGGGGATTTCCGGCGCGACGCCTTTGCTGCCGGGCTGCATGCCTTCCATGTGCAAAAAGCCTACCCCCACGCCGAAATTTCCTTCAGCTTTCCCCGCCTCCGGCCCCTGCGGCCGCCTGCGGCGGGGCCAGTCGTACAGTCGACGGAGCGCGCCGCAGGGGCGGTCAGCGAAACCCGGCTCTTGCAGGTGATGCTGGCGTACCGGCTGTTCTTGCCCTTTGCGGGGATCACCATTTCCACCCGGGAACGCGCCGGATTTCGTGACCGCGCCGTGGGGCTGGTGGCCACGAAGATCTCCGCGGGGGTGAGTGTCGGGGTCGGAGGGCACAGCGAAGAAGCCAAGGGCGACCCGCAATTCACACTGGCCGACGAGCGCAGCGTCGCCGAGGTTCGCGCCGCGCTGGCGGCAAACGGCCTGCAGGCGGTGATGCAGGACTATGTTCGCATTTGATTGTTTTGACAGGGTTGAATGTTAGATTTACTCTATTCCGAATCTGATGATGGACGATAGTTGTACAGAGGATAAAGTGATTTCGTCCTCATTGGGTTTTATCGCCTTTACATTCAACTAAAAATAAAAGGAGAAAATCCATGAAATATTATTTAAATAACAGCTATGCGCAAATGCAAGCTTGTTCAGGCGGACAGCCTACGTATGAATATCCTGAAAAAATATATCTTGATATAACGCAAGATTGTAATCTGTATTGTAAAATGTGTCGTGACAGACTTGAAATTACTGGTAAAGTAATGCCTTTTCAACTATTTTGTAAGTTGGTCGATGAAACATCGCCATTTGTTAAGAGTTATTCACTATTTAACTGGGGCGAACCTCTTATAGTAAAAGATTTTTTTGAACGAGTAAACTATGTTAACTCTGCAAAACGAACGGATTGTTCTGTTGATATTTCTACTAACGGAATGTTGCTTAAAGACGAAATGATTGGATTTCTACGTTCAAACAGGGTTAAGGTAACCGTCTCTTTCGATGGTGCAGACAAATCGACTTTTGAAAGAATCCGTTGTGGCGCAAAGTTTGAACTAATATGTGACAATGTAAAAAGGCTTTCGCAAGCATACTCGGATGTTTTTTTGCAAGAAGCTCCAGGTATATATATTTCCATTCAAAAAGATAACCAAAATCAGTTGTTACAAATAGCTCAGCTTACACATTCACTTGGTATTAAGCGAATAGGTTTTGGCATAGTAACAGCCCCAGAAGAATTTTCACCAAACTTAAATAACGATTTACGCCATGAAATTGAATGCACAATGAAGTACATTGATGAAAATAAAATGCTAAATGATTTGTACCCAACGAGAGTTGGCGAATATCTTTGGTGGGGTAATCAATATATTCATCAAGATAATTTTATTGTAGATAATCGTTGTAATGCTCCGCTTGTTAGTGCTTCTATAGCGTATAATGGAGATGTTTTTCTTTGTTGCAATTATGGGGATTTAGCAGGCAATGTAACCGATAAAAGTTTTAAGGAAGTTTGGCAAAGCAACAAGTACAATGAACTTCGGTCATCAGTTAATTCTATAGATTTAATGCCAAAAAAATGTAAGAATTGTTCATGGGTCAATAGGTAGATAATAAGCAAGCTATTACCTTTTCAATATCAACGCCTCACCCGAGATTACAATGATACTGTACACGATACGATAGACCGCAAAGCGCTCGCAGCAGCCGACGAAAGTCGGCTCTTGTGGGTTTGGGATGCATTTACTTTCGGGCAAGAAATGGAGGAGAATTTTTAGCGTTACCATAAAAGTAGAGTCTTGAAATTGAAAAAACATGCCCCATTTGTGTTAAATGACATCAAAGAGAATAACGCTAAGGCTGCAACCCATTGATATTACAGGGGTTTCGGCTTTAGCGTTATTATACCATACGGGGAGGTTAAAAGCGAAAATCTTTGAGATTCGTTTCGTTGCGCTTTTTCGCACTTAAAAAAAGTCGAAGATAGATTGTGCGAAGTTATTCGTACCTCAAAAAATCAACCGTCAGAAGCATCACGGGACGGCCGTGGATTCCAGATTGTTTTTAATTGCGGAGCTGTATTATTTCAAGAAAAAGTATGCGCACGCCAGCGGCGGCTGAGTTCCCGCAGCTCCCGCACGATGTCGCCGCTGCATTCCACGTAGGTGCCGCGCTTTTTTTGACCCCGCACCTGCAAGAGCCGCAGGCCGTACATCACTGCGCCGCCAACCAGCCCCCCGCCCAAAATGATCAGCGCCAGCGGCAGGCGGCAGGTCAGCCAATCGCCCGAACGCAGGGGCAGCGTAAACGAAAGGTAAATCTCTCCCCGTTCCAGCAGTTCCGCCATGCTTTTTCCCTGCCCGTATTTGGGTAATTCATTGAGGTAGGACGTATTGACGATGCCCGTTGCCGCCGTCAGCAGCCCGGCAAAGGCGCTGCCCGCCATTAAGCCGGGGATTACCGTCAGCGGGCTGCGCATCGCAAAGGGCATGCTGAACGCCACCGTCAATTTAAGGTTCTCAAAAAAAGCGTTGATCGGCCCACTGATGCCCAGGTTGAGGTCGTCGGCGTCCGTCGCGGGCTTTTTGCGGAGCTTCGACAGCAGCACCATAAACAGGGGCGACCAGCCCGTTGTGATGAAGCACACGCCATAGATGGTCAGCAGCCGCGCGTCCCCTTGCAGGTACGCCGCCGTAGCCACCGAAAACGCGGCCATGCTCATTGGCCCGGTGATATCGAACCCCGCCAGCAGACCAATCACCACGCCCGCCAGCACGATATGGCTGCCGACCAGCCGGGCCAGCGGCTCCGGCACCGCGTCCGCAATCGCCGCCGAGGGTTTTTGTATGCCGTAGCGAACAGCAAGGAACGTCAGCACTGCGGCGGCCATCGGGATGATCAGCGCCAGTACGACCAGATCGACGTTATCCAGCAGCTGTTCGCCGGTCATTTTGAGCTTTGCGGCCGGTTTATCAAGACGTTTGCCCAACGCGGTTTTGAGGGTGCTCCAGCCCGCGTAACCAAGCTTAATCAACAGCCCGCAGCAGAGCGCCATGAAGAAATATCCCATATAGCCGATGTTTGTGCCGCCACCACCGCGCAAAGGCGCAGAAAAGAAGGTGAAGTAGCTTTCCGCCGCCGAGACGGGCGCGTCGCCCGCGAAATGGGCAAAATAAAGCGAAAGCGAAAGCCCCGGCACGAGACCGGGCAGTCCGGCGATCAGATAGCACAGCACAGCGCAAAGAATGACCATGAAGAAATCCGTCGCCCAAAAAAAGAGAAACCAGAGGATCGGCTCGTTCTCCGGCTCGAGCGCGCCGAGCAACCCCTCCACACCCAAAATATTCTGCACCGTAAAGAAAAGCCCCGCCCCCAGCGCGCCGAAGAGCAGCGCGACAAAGAGAATCGAGGTCGTGCGGTAAATTTGTTTGCGCGTATCGCGGATCAACGCTTTGAGTTGCATAAATCCTCCGCCCGCGCTGCGGCCAGCGCCGCCGCGCGTCATTTGTTTGATCGCAGGGGGTACGCGTCTGCATGAAAAAGTATACCATGTGCTCAAAAAGAATGCAAGTTAAAAGCAAGATTCCTGATTCTGTCAATAGATTTCCCATAATCAGGGTTCGTGTTGAATAATTTCAAATATTTGTCGTAAATTGTCGAATTTTGCTTGACTTTTCCAAAAACTGCGGATAAGATAAAGGTGATCGAACGTCACAAGTTGATGCGGCAAAGTACAGAAGAGGGACGCGCCGGGATTGACGCGGAAAGGAGGTTTGGCATGAATTACACAGCGGCGGGTATTGGCGGTTGGCTCCGGCTGCGCGGGGAACCGCCGCTGGCGCTGGAAGATAGCATTGTCGAGCGGTTCAGTTACCTGCAATGGCTGCGGGAAGGGAACAGCGGCCCGGAGGAGCAGGCGGGGGAACACGAGGCGCTCCGGCGGCTGTTGACCGAGCTGTTGGAACAGGAGCTGAGCGAGACGGAGCGGGCAGCGCTGCTGGCCGGGAACGGCAGGGCGCTTTCACAGCGTGAGCTGGGCCGGGTATTGGGGATCCCGGACAGGACAGCGGCGCGACAGCTTGCCTCTGCGCGGGCGAAACTGCGGCCAATGCTGCGGGCCGCCCTGCGCTATCAGGCGCTGCTGCGGGAGGAGAATGGGGAATGATGCCTGACGCAGCGACAGCGGTTGGGTCTCGGGCTCAAAAAAAGAAAGGGTGAAGACAGTGGAGAATCATAGTCTGGCGGAAATCGGGGAGCGCTACGCGGAAGAGGCGCAGCAACTGGAAACACTTGTCGCGGCCTGCCGGGATCGGCGGAGACTGGCGCTTATGCGGGGACACAGTGCCGAAGCCGCGCGGCAGGAACGGCTGATTGAGCTGCACACCAGGCAACGGGGGGATCTTCTTCAGTTATCCCACTGGCTGCGGCATTACTACGATCACAAAGGCGTTCAGGGCGACAGTTCAAATTCCATCTGCGGCGACGATACATACGATTACGATGCAATGAGGGGAGAAGCGGTATGAGAATCATCGAGGTTACGCTGCTGGCGGACGAAAGCGTCCAGGTCACGCAACCCAAGGTCTATATGGGAGAACATCAGGCCGCCGAATTAGCCATCACGCTGCCGCCGCGCCTTAGCGCGGGTTTTGCCTATTATACCCTGCTTTTTGACATGATGGATAGCGGCAGGCAAGCCTGCACAGCCAACATATATCCCGGCGAACCGCCAACGGACGCGGAAGAGAGCGGCACTTGCGCCTGGTTAACCGATGGAGTGCTGCACTGCACGTTGCCCCGGACGCTGACGACAGGGAGCTGGCTGCGCTGCCAGGTTGCAGCCAGTGTGCAGGCGGAAGGCGCTTGCGTACGCGTTGAGAAATCCGCGCCTTTTCTCATCGCTTTTGAGGGCGGCGGTCAGGAGGGCGCGGAGCAACTGACACCCTATACCTTTGGCGAAGTGGAACGCCTGCTCGCCGAACTGGACAGCATCAAAAACAACCTTTCGGTGGACTGGGAGGCCATGAGCGGCGCCCTTTCCTCAATCATTGAGGGGAGTATGGCGGGGGCGTTGGCGGGCTGCGGCGCGGGCAGCCTCACGGTGGAGGCCAACGGGCAGATACTTTCGCTGACACCCGGCGTGTTCTGGCGGTTGCAATTCGCGCCGGGCGTTCAGCAGGTTGAGATTGTGCTGGATGACAGCGACGTGCCTGCGGACTTTGTGCCGGAGTTCCGGCTGCGCGTGATCCCCCCGGCGGGGGGCGCACCGGCGCTGTACCTTCACTATATCGGCGGGCAACCGGTGCAGCTCCCGGATCATTTCCTGTTCCGAGCCGGGCGCTATTATGAATTCAACATTCTGGATCGCCTGGCACTGGCGTCCTCCTGGGAGGTAGCGGCATGAGGGGCGGCAGGCGCGCGATGATGGCGCAGCGAAAGGTTCTCTGGCAGGCAGAAGACGGCGTTCTGCCCACAGCAAAGGGCTGGCAGCTCTTTGACAGCCGACCCGCCGAGGACGGCGTCTGGGAAGAAAAGAACGGCGAAGCGGCTTTGAAATATGTTATTCCGGTCCACGGGCAGCACTATCGCTTTTTTCTGCCGGATACGCTGCGCAGCCAGAGCGCCATCGAACTGGATTTCTCAGTTACCGGCACCTCGCTTTCCAGCCTTTATCCGACGATCAGCCTGTGGCTCCCCGGCGAGATGACAGCGGGCTTCAGCGGTGCGACAGTGGTCGTCAGAACAGGTCTTGTGGCTCTTTTCAGTAACAACGGCCTGCCCGGCCATGCCCCCGCCGGGAGCGCGTCGGGCGTACGCAACCGTCTGCGCGTTGAGCGCAGGCAGGAAGAAGTGCGAACCTTTATCAACGGATACGAATGCGCAACGCAATCGGCTATTTCCAATTACGCGCGTACGAACTTCGTCATCGACTACCCTGCGGGCGCGCCAAACCAGAGCTGCCTTCTGTTGACGGTTTCGCCGACAACAGCGGCCCACACAGTCTGGCTATACCGCCTGCTCTGGGAAGAAGTTTAGCCGCCTGTGGCGCAGCATTGCGCACCGCCACCGCAAAATCGCCGCGAATTGTATCGTGTTTTGGCGCACAATCATACTATGGCTTATACCAATTTCGTTTAAGCGGAGCACAAAATCAAGCATAAGCCTTTGACATACGGGCTTTGCGAAGTTTTCTGTCCACCTCTTCTAACGAAAAGCAGTATTACAAAGTCCTTAAAAAATGAGGAGGAATTTATGCTCGAAAAAACAGCGGAAGGCCTCATCGCCCACGCGCAGTCACTGCTGGGGAGCCTCTATATGTGGGGGACATACGGCAAAAAAATTACTGACGCGCTGATTGATGAAAAGGTGAAGCAATACCCGTCGCGTTATAAGGACGCGTACATTCAAAAGCTGCGTAAACACGCAGGCACCGGCATACGCGCCGTAGATTGCGTCGGCCTGATCAAGGCTTACATGATGACTGAGACTGTAGGCGGCAACCCGGTATATCAGGCGGCCTACGACAAAAACGTCGCAGGCATGCGCGGGGTGTGCAGCGCCACAGGGAAGCTCGCCACGCTGCCGGAAACGCCGGGCCTGTTGCTCTTTGCCGGTGATGCCCATATCGGCATCTATCTAGGCGGAGGTCAGGTGATTGAGGCGGTGGGCAGCGATTGCGTCAAAATCACGGAGCTCAGCAAGGGGAAGTGGAGCGATTGGGGAAGGTTGCGCTGGATCGTCTATCAGGATTCATCGGATCGCCAGCACCCCTGGCCGACCACGCAGCCCTTTACCAACACCGGCGGCAAAGATCTGCCTGTCTACGCAGACACCTCTTTGCGCCAGCGCATAGGCACGCTCCCGGCCGGAGGCAAATGCCACACCCTTGGCGAAGTTGAAGGCAAAACACTGCTGCTCTATCGCGTCACCGGCACCACCGACTACAAAACCGGCTTTTCGCCGTCTGATGCGGATGAAGTGCCTCCGGCAGATCAGCCGCCCGCGCCCGTGGCAAAGCAACCCCCCGCGCCCGTGGCAGATCAGCCACCCGCGTCTGCGACGGCACGAAGGCCTGTCATGCAAATGCTCAGCCGCCTGTGGCGCATTCTGACGCAAAGCAATTGATTGACCATTTTATTTTTGAAGGGAGACATATGCATGCAAACCACCGCCATTACATTTGCGCAGGTGATCGAACTGTTGATCCCTCTGTTTACGTTCCTGCTTTTTCTGGCCGGGCTTGCCCTCGCCTTTTGGCGGATGCGCCGGGAACGCAAGGGCGCGGAAAAGACGGAGCTTGACCGCCTGGAGACGGCGCAAAACACGCTCGAGGCCCTGCTGCGGCAGGCACTTTACGGCCTTGTGACCACCGCCGAACACACACAGGGCGCGGGTACGGGACCACTAAAAAAATCGATGGTATTGACCGAACTGCTGCGCCTGCTGCCTGAAAACATGCTGGCGGCATTCAGCGCCGAAACCCTTAGCGAATGGATTGAGACGGCGCTGGAACAGGCGCGGCCGCTTTGGAATGGGGGCGAAAATACCCCGGCTGCTTCCGGCGAACAATAAAAGCGCGTTCCCATCGGGTGGTAGTTCCATATGGAGCTGCCGCCCGATGTTTTTTACTGCTTCCGCTAATATGAAACCTGTTGAAAAGCCAAAAATGCAGGATTGCTTTTTAGCCGCGCCTGCGTTATACTATTTGCACATACAGATGTTATCTCCACCAGAAGGGAGTCACAATGCGCCAAGCCTGCCGCGTCCTCTTTGTCTGCACAGGCAATACCTGCCGCAGCCCGCTGGCGGCGGCGTTGTTCCGCGCCCTTTGCGCCGAACGCGGCCTGCAAACAATCGTCTCCAGCGCCGGTCTGGCGGCCTGCGCTGGCGGCTCCGCTTCGGCGAACATGCAGGCCATTGCGACGGAACTGGGGCTTTCTCTAACTGAACACCGGTCACAAAACGTCACGCCCGCCCTTCTGGCCGCCAACGATCTGGTGGTCTGCCTGGCGGCGAGTCATGCGCTTGCCCTTGAAGATTCCGTCGAGCCGGAGCGGCTGCGCATTCTCGGCGGCGGCATCGCCGACCCCTATGGCGGCGGCTTGGAGGCATACCGCGCCTGCGCGGCGGAGATTCGACGGGCTTTGCCTCCCCTGCTGGCGGAACTGCGCGCGCCCTTTTCATTTTTAGAGCCGGATTGTGCGATTGTCCCAACGACAGAAGCGCACGCCCCCGCCATCGCCGAACTGGAGCGTCAGGTCTTTTTTCCGCCCATGAGCGAGGAAAGGCTGCTGGAAAAGCTGCGCGATGTCCCCACTGACCACTGGCTGACCGCCCTTTTGAACGGGGAAGTCGCCGGGTTCGTCGGGGTAGGTGAATACCGGGGCGAGGCCTTCATCGACGACGTCGCTGTGTTTGCGCACCTGCAGCGCCGGGGGGTCGGAAACGCGCTGCTGGCGCGGGCGGAGACCGGGGCCATTCTGCGCGGCGCGGCAAAAATCCACCTTGAGGTGCGTGAAGGCAACGAAGCCGCCCGTGCGCTATATCGCGCCCGTGGTTACCGGGACGTGGGCCGCCGCAAGGGATTTTACGAACAGCCAAATGAAGACGCGATTTTGATGACGCTGGAGGTCAGGTAACAGTTTGAAAAATCATGCCCAGCTATTTTTCAAACTATAAGTTTTGCGCTGCGCAAAAACTTGAAAAGGATGGATCATAATAATGAATATCCTGGCCATCGAGACCTCCTGCGACGAAACCGCAGCCGCCATCGTAGCCGACGGTCGCCGTGTGCTTTCCAGCGTTGTGGCAAGCCAAATCGAAACGCACCGCGTCTACGGCGGCGTTGTGCCCGAACTTGCCTCTCGCATGCATGTGGAGGCCATCTCAGACGTGACGAACGAGGCGCTGCGGCAGGCGGGGGCTTCCTGGGATGACATTGACGCCTATGCCGTTACTTATGCCCCGGGGCTGATCGGGGCGTTGCTGGTGGGCGTCAACTTTGCCAAGGGCCTGGCCTTCGCGGCGGGCAAGCCGCTGATCCCCGTACACCACCTGCGCGGCCACATCGCGGCGAATTACCTTGCTCACGCGGATTTGCGCCCGCCCTTTCTCAGCCTGATCGTCTCCGGCGGGCATACGCACATCGTTGAGGCGGAGAGCTACACGGCTTTTCGTGTCATCGGCCGCACCCGGGACGACGCGGCGGGTGAGACGCTGGATAAGACCGCCCGCGCCATGGGCTTGCCCTACCCCGGCGGGCCGAACCTTGACCGGCTGGGCCGGGGCGGCGACCCGAAGGCGTTCGTTTTTCCAAGACCCAAGCTGGCTGACGCACCTTATGACTTCAGCTTTTCGGGCCTGAAGACGGCGGCGTTGGTGAAACTGAAGGAACTTGGCCTATACAATGCAGATCATGCGAATATAGAGGCGACGCAGCAGGGGAGCCCAGCCGCAGGCAGTTTCGCGGCCT
>JAVBOZ010000134.1:0-9104 GCA_031549985.1 Oscillospiraceae bacterium
TGCGCTGTATCAGCTTATTCTTCCACCGTCACGCTCTGCGTACCCGGTTTCAGCTCGATCGCGCGTCCGCCGGCATAAGCCGTAGCGGAGCAGCCCTCCGGCACCGTGAAGGTATAGACCACCGTATCACCGCTGCGCTTCCAGCCGGATTCCACGCGCCCATAACGGGTCTCGATCGCGCCGGTGACGTAATCCAGCCGGGCGTCGGGCTGCGGCGCAAAGACGATGTGCCGGAATCCCGGCGCGCTTTCGTCGGTCTGAATCCCCGCCGCAACGCCCAGCATCCAGTCGCCGACCGCGCCGTAGGCATAGTGGTTGAAGGAGTTCATGCCGACGTCCTGGAAGCTGCCATCAGGCCGCTGGCCGTCCCAGCGCTCCCAAACGGTTGTCGCCCCCATCGTCACAGGGTAGAGCCACGAGGGGTATTCCCGGCGCAGCAGCAGTTCGTAGGCAAGCTCCGTGTAGCCGTTTTCGCTCAGCACGTGCAACAGATAAGGTGTGCCAAGGAAACCAGTCTTCAGATGCCCCGCATCGCGAACAAGCCGCGCCAGCTGCGCCGCCACGCTCTTGCGGGTCTCGCCCTGCGCCAAGTCAAAATAGAGCGCCAGCGCGCAGGCGGTCTGGGTGTTGCAGGTCATCTCGCCGTTTTCGATGAAAGCCGCGCTAAATGCCTCGCCGGTCTTTTCGCGCATGGCTTTATAGGCGGACATATCTACGCCCAGCACTTCGCCCGCTTTGACCAGCAGGCCGGTGGAATAGGCGAAATAGGCGTTGCGCAATACGGCGTGGGGCGTCGGCTCTTCGTCAAGGCAAAGCCAGTCGCCGAAGTGATGTTCGCTCATCCAAAGCCCGTCTTTGCTGCGGGCAGCCATATAATCAACCCAGCGCCGCATCGAATCGAATTGCAGCAGCAGGTTGTCGCGGTTCCCATAGGTCAGGTACATCTGCCACGGGCAAATGACCGCCGCGTCCGCCCAGCCGGTGGAACTGTCGCCGTCCCAGTGCATGCGGGGAATGACATGCGGAATCCCGCCGTTGGCGTATTGTTCGCTGGCAAGATCGGAAAGCCATTTCTTAAAGAAACGCTCGCAGTCGAAGAGATAACTTGCCGTGCGGCAAAAGACCTGCGCGTCACCCGTCCAGCCAAGGCGCTCGTCGCGCTGCGGGCAGTCGGTAGGGATATCTAAAAAGTTCCCCTTCTGCCCCCAGACAATGTTGTGAAAAAGCTGGTTGAGCATGGGTTCGGAGCACTCAAAATAGCCGATTCGCTTCATCTCCGAATGAACGACGATGGCGGTGAAATCCTCCGGGCGCACCTCGCAGGGCCAGTCCTGCGGCTGCACATAACGGAACCCCTGGAAAGTGAACGTCGGCTTAAAGGTATGCGCTTTGCCATCGCAGATGAACTTGATCTCCTCGTCGGCGGAACGCAGGTTGGCGGTGTAGAAGTTTCCCTCGGCATCCAGAACCTCGGCGTGGCGGAGCGTCGCGGTCTTCCCGGCTTCGCCTTCGATGCGGAACTCGACGTAGCCGGTCAGGTTCTGTCCGAAATCCAGCACCAGTTCGCCCTCGGGCGTGGTGAGCATCGCCCGCACCGGGAGGCGCTCCACTTCAACAATGCGCTCGCCCTCCAGCGGGATCAGGATTTCCTGCGGATATTTCAGCACTGTCGCCGGCCGCAGCCAGCGGTCTTCAAAACCTGCGTCATAAGTTTCGCCGATATAGATATTTGCCGCGCGGGTCTTGCCCTGACGGCAGCGCCAGGCGGCGTCGGTGGTGTAAAGGCGGGTGCTCCCGTCGGCGAAACGCAGCTCCAGCGCGGCGATCAGTGCGGTGTCTTTCCCACCCAGGAGCGGCTGCATCCAGTCTTTTTCGCGGGCATGCATGCGCCAGCCCCGGGCTACCTCGATGGAAAGCGTATTGCGCTGACCCGGCGTCAGCAGGGCCGTGACATCGTAGGTCTGATATTGCAGGCGCTTGCGGTAGTTCGTCCAGCCCGGGGCGAGCACTTCGCCGCCGATTTTTTTGCCGTCGAGCCGCGCGGCGTAGACGCCCAGCGCCGTGGCCTGGAGCGTGGCGGAGACTGGTGCCTCCGGCAGAGGAAAGGAGAGCAGAAATTCCGCAGTAGCTTCGCCGAGGTTTTCGGGGAACTGAATCCAAGAAGCGTGGAAGATGGAATCCATGGGATGCCCCTTTCGTTTATTGAATACTGTTTCGAGATAAAATCGTAAACAATGGGCGTCACCCATTCTCAATCGCCGCGTTGATCTCCTGGGCGGTCTCGCTGCGCCTTTGATGCAGTTCGTTATACATTTGCACACGCATGCTCTGGTTGAGGGGATAGAAAAACTTCGGGAACACCGCAGGCAGGCCCGTGATCACTGGTACGCCGGTGCACATGGCAAACATCCAGCGCTTGGTGTTGTCGCTTTGGGTGCCGATCTGCCTACCCTGCACGTATCCGATTTTCGACATCACGATCTGCCGCACGGAGTTCATGGCGATGGTCTGCACCTTCGACACCAGCGAAATCGCGACGGACGTCGTGGCCTCCACCCGGTAACCGTTACGCCATTCGCAGTAGTCCATGGCTTCGTTCTGCAATTCCGCGTTGATCACCTTGCGGATGCCGAACATCCATTTATCGAAGAAGGCCTGTAGCCCGAAAAGTACGCTCATATAAAGACGTTTCTGGTAATTCCTGTTGGGCAGGCCGAGCAGGAAGACGATGACCCAAAGCGAACGGCTATAGAGATCCTCAAACACCCATAAGGCTTTGGAGGAATACCGGTGCCGCAGGGGCTGCACCAGCGCGTAGCTGAACGAGCCGACGAACGACGAGGGCAGGTTGACGATGGTCTGCAAGCTGGCCGCACCCAGAACGTCGATGAAGTAGTTCTGCTGCCCGCTGCCGATGCTGAATCCGCCGAGCACCCGCGAAAGCAGGATCATCAGCACCGGCCGGTTGTTCAGAATCGCCTGGAACCCCTCCTTGATGCTGGGCCGGTCCACGCTCTGTGGTACCCGCTCCCGGCTGACAAGGAAGAAGAACAGCGTAAACAGCGTGGAAATCGTCGCGGTGAGAATCCCCATCAGGAGGAACACGTTTTGCAGTTTCCAGGAAGTCACTCCGTTGTTCACAAAGTCGATCAACACGCCCATGATGATGTTGGGCATGTCTTCGCCCATGTAGCCCGTAAAAAGCTCCGCCAGCAGGATCAACCGCCCGCGTTCATCGGGGTTCGGCGTGATCGTGGTCATGTAACCGCCCTTCGCGACGCCGGTAAAGGTTTCGACGGTCTCTTTGATGGCGCCGAAGAGGAAATAAAACACAAGCTTTGGCATATACGTTGCCGCGCTGTTCGGAAAGAATAGCGGGATGCACCAATAGAGGATGCCAAGCAGGGTGATGGGCATTTGGAATCCCAGCAAATATGGCCGGAATTTGCCCCAGCGGGTGCGCGTCTTATCGACCATTATGCCGATCACCGAGTCGTTGATGACATCCCAAATCCCGGTGAATATGTTCACAACCGCCTGAACGCCAAAGTCAATCTTAACGACGTCCCAAATGAAACGATCGTTGTACTGCCCTATATTAAAAGAATTGGAGACATCGTTGAGCAAATAGGCCAGGGTTTCGCGTACACCGACATAACGGCGATTATAGGTAAGCTTGGGGGGCTGCTCATGGTGGTTGGCGCTTTCCGCCATAGTGGCACTCCCTTTCTGCTGATATACTAATCTTCGTTTAAGCAGAGTACAAAAAATCGAGCATAAGCCTTTGATATATGGGCTTTTCGAAGCTTTTTGTCTACTCTTCTAACGAAAAATAGATAATTGGCTCTATTCGTCTTCCATCGCAAGCTGTTCGTTCCCCGCCTTCGCCGCACGGATGAATTCACGGAACAGCGGATGCGGGCGATTGGGGCGCGACTGAAACTCCGGGTGAAACTGCACCGCAACGAACCAGGGATGGTCGGCCAGTTCGACGGCCTCCACCAACAAGCCATCCGGCGAAAGGCCGGAAATCAGCATGCCGCTGCGGGTGATTTGCTCACGGTATATGTTGTTAAATTCATAGCGGTGTCGGTGGCGTTCGCTGATGCTCGCGGTTCCGTAGGCCGCCCGCATTTTGGTGTTCTCGACAACATCGCAGGGGTATTTGCCCAGCCGCATCGTGCCTCCCTTGTCAAGCACCGCCTTCTGATATTCCATCAGGTCGATCACTTTATGAACCGAATCGGAGTTGAATTCATCCGAATCCGCGTCCTTGCATCCCAAGACGTTCCGCGCGAACTCGATGACGGCCAACTGCATCCCCAGGCAGAGCCCCAAAAAAGGGACGCAGTGCTCACGCGCGTAGCGGATTGCGGCCAGTTTGCCCTGCACACCCCGCCCGCCGAAACCGCCCGGCACAAGGATGCCGTCCAGCGGGGCAAGCAAGGCGTCCGCCGCTTCCGGCGTGAGCTTTTCCAGCTCTTCGGAATCGACCCATTCGATGCGCACCTTAACCCGGTTTGAGATGCCGCCGTGAAAGAGGGATTCGGCTACGGAAAGGTAGGCGTCGTGCAGCTTGACGTATTTGCCCACAAGACCGATGGTCACCTCGTCACGGCATTCGTGGATTCCGCGCACCATCTCCTCCCATTCCCGCAGGTCGGGGGGGCTTTTGCAGAGGCCGAGTTTCTTGCAGACGATATCCGCCAGCCCGTTTTTCTCCAGCATCAGCGGAGCCTCATAAAGCGTGCTGACGTTGACATTATCCACCACGCATTCGGCGGTCACGTTGCAAAAGAGCGAAATTTTCTGCCGCATGGATTGTTCCATCGGCTGGTCGCAGCGGCAGACCAGGATGTCCGGTTGAATCCCGATGGAAAGCAGCTCCTTGACCGAATGCTGCGTCGGCTTGGTCTTGTATTCCTCACTGCCGGGGACATAGGGCAGCAGCGTCACGTGGATGAACAGGCAATTCCCGCTCCCCTTTTCGCGCGAGACCTGCCGAATGGCTTCCATGTGGGGCTGGGACTCCATGTCGCCCACTGTGCCGCCGATCTCGACAATGATCACGTCGCTGCCGCTGAGGTCGAGCGCGTTATAGATGCAGGCCTTGATCTCGTCCGTAATATGCGGGATCACCTGCACCGTATTGCCGAGGTATTCCCCCCGGCGCTCTTTTTGCAACACATTCCAATAAATTTTCCCCGCAGTGACGCTGGAATTGACGTTGAGGCGCTCATCAATAAAGCGCTCGTAGTGCCCCAAATCCAGGTCGGTTTCGGCCCCGTCGTCGGTGACAAAGACTTCCCCGTGCTGAAAAGGGCTCATGGTGCCGGGGTCAATGTTGATGTAGGGATCCAGCTTCTGCATGGTGACATTCACCCCGCGCGCCTTGAGCAGCCGCCCCAGCGACGCCGCAGTGATCCCTTTCCCCAGGCCGGATACGACTCCGCCCGTCACGAAAATATACTTTTTCACGCCCATGCCCACACCCCCGAATATGAATCGGGCTGCACGCAAAACACGTACAGCCCTGTGTACTTTCATATTATACAGGATTTTTTCGGGAAATGCAAGCGATATTTGCCCGCATGGCACGGAAGGCGTAATTTCGCGCTTTCATCTGGCGCAATATTCTATCCGTTCGCCTGAAACATCATCTTTTCAATGAACATCTCCTGGAACACCGGATGCGTAGCCAGCGGGATTTCCGTTGCCCCGCGGGCGATGCGCAACGCGTCCGCGCGCAGGGCGCGGGCGAAACACAGCATCTCGGCCCCGCGCAGGGCGGTGTTCCCCGCCGGGCTGGAGACCGGAACGGCAGCCAGCGGGATCATACCGATGGCTGCGGCGTCTTCCGGGCGCAGGCAGCTGCCGAAGCCGCCGCCCAGCCAGAGCGTACGCAATTGCGTTGAAGCCAACCTGCTCTCATGCAGCAGCGTTTCGATGCCCGCCGCGACGGCGGCCTTGACGAGCTGTAGTTTACGGATATCCTGTTGGGTAATCGTTACCCCGCTTGCGCCCACCGAAAGCGCCGAACCATCTGCGTGCAAACATAAATAGGGGCTATCTTCATCATCAACGATATACCCGGTCTCATCCAGCGCGCCGCATTCCAGGAAAAAACGCAGCGCAGACACGAGCCCCGTGCCGCAGATGCCCTTTGCGTGAGACAGGATTTCAGAGGCCCCAACTGCATCTTGCTTCTTGCCTATCGTTTCTTGCTTCTCAAGAACACGCCAGCGCAGCTGGCCATCCTCGGCCCAAACGCGGTCAATGGCACCCCCAAGCGCAGGCATGCCCATAGAGATTTCTGCGCCCTCAAACGCGGGCCCCGCTGCCACAGAACAGCAAAGCAGGCTACCGTCGGCGGTGCGCAGCATCATTTCGCCGTTGGTACCGACGTCAGTCAGCAGGGTGTTTTCCGCGCCGCAAAGGTCAACCGCCAGCGCGCCGCAGGTGATATCCGCGCCGATGAAGGCACTGACGCAGGGCGGCAAATATAGCTCCGCGTCGGCGGGCAGGCCGGGGAAGAGCGCTTGCGCCGGAAAGACCTCGCCAAACAGCGACTGCGGCGTAAACGGCACCGCGCCCATGCCGGTCGGGTCAAGGTTCGCGAAAAAGTGCAGCATCGTCGTGTTGCCCGTCACCACGGCGCGGGTAACCTCCGCCGCTGCGGCCCCAGCCCGCGAAAGCGCGGCGGCCAGCATCGCAGAGAGCTGTTCGCGCAGGCAGCAAACCGGTGGGGCAAGGCCCTGCGTGGCCACGGCGCCGATGCGGTTGAGGACGTCGGCACCGAAGATGTTTTGCCGGTTCATTTCGCTGAGAGAGACCAAGGGCGTACTTTCGGGGAAACGGAACAGCTCCAGCGTGATGGTGGTCGCGCCGATATCCACCGCGACGCCGAGCGAACCGGGCGCGTCGCCGTCATAGGCCGGGAGGGCACGGGCTGCGTTCTGGGTTGGGCTGAACAGCTCGCCAGCGGTTGGCAGGATGCACTCCGCGCTGCCCAATAAACGACAGCAGCAGGCCAGACGCAGGGCAAATCCGGCCTCTGGCGGCTCCGCACCCCACCCGCGCGTCCGAAGCAACGCGGTCTCTTCGGCCTCCATAGGCGAAAGCGCCCCCTTCAGCCAAAGGGCGCAGTTGCCGCAGCGCCTGCGCCCCCCGCAGGGGAGCGGATGCAGCAACCCGGCCGCGGCAAGAGCTTCTGCCGCCGATTGCCCGGGAAAGGCAGGTTGTATTCTATGGATTGCATTCAAAAGGCAATCTCCATTCCATCATAGGAGACAAGGAAGCCGTCTTTTTCCGCGATGGGCAACTGCTCATCGTAGGTTAGTTCACCGTTGTGCGAAAAATGGTGGTGACAGAAGAGCGTCTTCTCGCTCGCGCAGCCGATGGCAAGCAGGCGCTCACGCACCTCAAGGTTCGTTTCGATGCCCATGTGCCCCCGCCGATAGTTGTTCACCATACCCGTGCAGTCCAGTGAAATAAAGTTCATTTGCGGCTTTACAGCAGCGAGGTATTCCCAGGTCTCGTCGAGAAACCAACCGGTGTCGTTGGCATAAAATAAAGTTTTGCCGTCTTTTTCGATCAGGTAAATCAATGGTTCTATCTTCGCTTCATGGTCAGCTTTCAGCCCCGTAACGGTGTAGCCATCTAGATCGAACGGCACGAAGGGCTCCACGGTGTGCAGTTCCGTGACGCCGTACCGACGCAAATCCAGGCGATCCGCCTTTTCAATGATAAGGCGCGTCGCGGCTGAGGCAAATATCCGCAGCGGGGATTCGAGAGGCGTCTCGGTGTCGCCCACATGGGCAAACCCGGGTTTGCGATTTTCAAAATCAGAAGGATAAAGGTGATCGTGATGCGCGTGCGTGATCAAAAGAGCGGTGATGGAGGGCAGATCCAGGCCCTGCGTCACGTGCATAAAGGTATCCGCCGGGAAGTCGATGAGCAGATGGCCATCGACCAGCGCCTGAGAACGGCTGCGGATATTGCGGCCGCCCGCGCGCCGCGCTTTTTCGCAGGTTGGGCAGGTGCAAAACATACCTGGGATTCCTTCCGCCGCAGCGGTGCCGTAATACTTTAATGTCATTGATGTCGCTCCTTCACTTTGCATTTGGCCGAGCATAAGTATAGCCAATTGACACAAAAATGTCAAGCTGCATAGAATGAGGTGGGCTTTTCCACATTTTGAAGCAAAGGGGACGCATTATGATTAACGACGATAAACCGCTTATCCTGAGCATTCCAGGGGAACAGGAAAATCCTCTTCAGACAAATTGCTGTCATCCTTGCCTGATTCCTTGTTGGCCGTGCCCAGCAACCGGGCCAACCGGGCCAACAGGCGCTACTGGCGCAACGGGGCCTGAAGGCCCGACCGGCCCGACTGGGCCGCAAGGTTCCGTCGGCCCGCAGGGGCCGCAAGGGATTCCGGGCGAGGTTGGCGCGACAGGTGCCACGGGCCCAACCGGTTCGCAGGGGCCAATTGGTCCTCAGGGTCCAATCGGTCTTCCAGGTGCAACGGGTGCGACTGGGGCGACAGGCGACACGGGCCCCACCGGCCCTGCAGGCGCAACCGGTGCGACCGGCGCGACCGGCGCAACCGGCGACACGGGTCCAACTGGCGCGACTGGCGCAACCGGTGTAACCGGCTCGACAGGCTCGACAGGCCCGACCGGCCCGACCGGCGCGCAGGGACCAATCGGTCCCCAAGGCCCGATCGGCGCGACGGGCGCTACCGGTGATGCAGGTGCTACTGGTGCTACCGGCGCGACGGGCGCTACCGGTGATGTAGGTGCTACTGGAGCGACTGGCGCTACCGGCGACACTGGCCCAACCGGCCCCGAAGGCCCCATCGGCCCAACGGGCGCTACCGGTGATGCAGGTGCTACTGGAGCGACTGGCGCTACCGGCGACACTGGCCCAACTGGCCCCGAAGGCCCCATCGGCCCAACTGGCGCTACCGGCGACACAGGCGCGACTGGCGCTACTGGCGACACGGGCGCGACGGGTGCGACTGGCGCGACAGGCGCTACTGGCGACACTGGCCCAACCGGCCCCGAAGGCCCCATCGGTCCAACTGGCGCTACCGGCGACAC
>JAVBOZ010000111.1:0-5572 GCA_031549985.1 Oscillospiraceae bacterium
TTGTATCGTTTTTATAAGATTTCGCAAGGTCCGTTTGACGCTATCATAGCACAATTGCCGCGCGAATGCAAGATATCCTTGGTCTTGTTTGCGGTAAAGGCCTGCAATCCGTCATGCTACTGCGGGTGAAAAATTATCTAAAAATTCAATATTTTATCCTTCTGATTTTAGTGATCATGCAAAATCTCCCCGGCGTCTTGACGATATTTGAATTTTGCTGTAAAATGAAGAGAATAGGGAAGATTGGCCTTCAGGCCGCCCGGCATGCCTTGGCTTGCTTTGACATACTACGGTATAGGGGAAGAAATGCAGTTTGAAAAATCACGCCCAGCTATTTTTCAAACTTTAAGTTTTGTGCTGCGCAAAAACTTGAAAAGGATGGATCATAATCATGAAAAACACCGAGAAGACCATGGATAAGATCATCGCCCTCTGCAAGGGGCGCGGCTTCGTCTACCCCGGCAGCGAAATTTACGGCGGCCTTTCCAACGCCTGGGATTACGGCCCCTTGGGCGCGGAGCTGAAGCAGAACATCAAACGCGCCTGGTGGCGCAAATTTGTTCAGGAAAGCCCATATAATGTGGGTTTGGATTGCGCGATTCTGATGAACCCTCAGGTTTGGGTGGCTTCGGGCCACATCGTCAATTTCAACGACCCGCTGATCGACTGCAAGGAGTGCAAGATGCGCCACCGTGCCGACCAGCTGGTTGAAGCGTATAACCTTGAACATGGCATTGAGATGAACGCCGACGGCCTGCCGAACGAGGTTTTAACGGCGTATATCCAGGAAAAGAAAATCCCCTGCCCCGGCTGCGGCAAGAGCAATTTCACGGATATTCGCAAGTTCAACATGATGTTCAAGACCAACCAGGGCGTGACGGAAGACAACAGCACCGAGATATACCTGCGCCCCGAAACCGCGCAAGGGATGTTCGTCAACTTCAGGAATGTGCAGCGCACCACCCGGCGCAAGCTGCCCTTCGGCATCGCGCAGATGGGCAAGAGCTTCCGCAACGAGATCACGCCGGGTAACTTCATCTTCCGCATCCGCGAGTTTGAGCAGATGGAGCTGGAGTTCTTCTGCAAGCCCGGTACGGAGCTGGAATGGTTTGACTACTGGCGCTCCTTTTGCAAAGACTGGCTGCTTTCACTGGGCATAAAGGAAGAGAACCTACGCCTGCGCGACCACGAAAAAGAAAAGCTTTCGCACTACAGCAACGCGACCACCGATATCGAATACCTCTTCCCCTTCGGCTGGGGGGAGCTTTGGGGCGTTGCCAGCCGCACGGACTTTGACCTGACCGCCCACCAGAATCATTCCGGGCAGGATCTCACGTATTACGACCAGGAGGCCAACGAGCACTATGTCCCTTATTGCGTCGAACCCGCCCTGGGCGTTGACCGCACGCTGCTGGTCGCGCTCTGCGAGGCCTATGACGAGGAGGTCGTGGACGCTGAAAAGAACGATATCCGCGTCGTGCTGCGCCTGCACCCCGCGCTCGCGCCCGTCAAGGCGGCGATATTGCCGCTTTCAAAGAAGCTGGGCGAACCGGCCTGGGCGGTTTACAGCGACCTGATCAAAAAGTTCCCCTGCGAATACGATGACACCGGCTCCATCGGCAAGCGTTACCGCCGCCAGGATGAGATCGGCACCCCCTTCTGCGTCACCTGCGATTTCCAGACCGCCGAGGACGGCTGCGTCACTGTGCGTGAGCGGGATTCGATGGAACAGGTGCGCCTGCCCATCAACGAACTGGCCGCCTACATCGAACAAAAACTAGATTTTTAGGCGGCTGTGCCGCAGTCGCCGAGAGGATCCGGAACTTTTAGGCGGCTGTGCCGCAGTCGCCGAGAGGGTCAGGAACTTTTAGGCGGCTGTGCCGCAGTCGCCGAGAGGATCCGGAACTTTTAGGCGGCTGTGCCGCAGTCGCCGAGAGGATCAGAAACTTTTAGGCGGCTGTGCCGCAGTCGCCGAGGGACGTTTTGAATTTGCGGGGGCGACCCTCCCGGTCGCCCGTTTCGACACAAACGAAGGAGGCATAGCCATGCGTATCTGCCCGCGCTGCGGTAAACAGACCGGCGAAAATGCCGCTCATTTTTGCAGCCACTGCGCTGCGCCCCTGGCACCACCGAAGCAAACCTATGCTTTGCCGCCGGAACAGCCGCCCATGTCCCCAGCGGATGCCGATTTAAAACAGAAGCTGCCGCTGCTTTTAGCGCTGGGCTGTTTTGCTTTGTCGGTGGTCTTGGGTCTGCCAGGGCTGTTCAACCTTGTCCTGTCCTTGCTCACCCCTCATCTCCAGCCCAGTTTCGGGCTGCTGTGTGTTAGGGTAGCCATCTTTTTTGTAGCGCCGCTGGTTGCCGGGCTGGTGCTGCTTGCGCTATACCAAAAGAAGAAAAAACAGGGGCGTCCGTGATACGGTTCCCTGTTGATGCTGTATGCTAAAAATACAATATCATTATCCGCCACCAATTCCTTGGATCGGAGGTACCCATGCAAAAAGTCAACATAACCGAAACCGTCTTGCGGGACGCAAACCAGTCGCTGATCGCTACGCGCATGCCATTCGCGGATTTTGAGGGCGCATTACAGACCCTTGATCAGGCGGGGTATTACTCCCTCGAATGCTGGGGCGGCGCGACGTTTGACAGCTGCCTGCGCTATTTGAGCGAAGACCCCTGGGAACGCCTGCGCAAGATTCGCAAGGCCTGCCCCAACACGAAGCTGCAAATGCTTCTGCGCGGGCAAAACCTGTTGGGATACAAGCATTACCCCGACGACGTTGTGCGTGCCTTCGTGCGCAAGAGTGTCGAAAACGGTATTGACATCATCCGCATCTTCGACGCGCTCAACGACCTGCGCAACATCGAAACAGCCGTCGACGAGACGCTGAAATGCAACGCCCACGCCTCAGGTACGCTTTGCTTCACGACCAGCCCCATCCACAGCCTCGAGAGCTTTGCCGAGCTTGCCCGGCAACTGGAGGGCATGGGCGTACAATCCATCTGTATCAAGGATATGGCCGGCATCATGGGGCCGAAGGAGGCGTTTGACCTGGTCAGCGCCATCAAAGCCAGCGTGAAGCTGCCGGTGGTGGTGCATACGCATTCGACGACCGGGCTGGGGTTCATGACGCTGCTCAAGAGCGTTGAGGCCGGCGCGGACGTGATTGACACGGCGCTCTCCTGTTTTTCGGGCGGCACCTCGCAGCCCGCGACCGAGACCATGGCTTATACCCTGCGCCAGATGGGCTGCGAAGTCGCTCTTGACGACGCAAAATGCAAAGAAGCCAACGATTTCTTCCTGCCCCTCCTGCAAAAATTCCTGGCCGAAGGCACGCTCAACCCCACCGTCATGACGACTTCGCCCGACGCGCTGATTTACCAGATCCCCGGCGGGATGCTCTCGAACCTCGTAGCGCAGCTGACCGCCCAAAAGAAACTCAATCTCCTGGGCCAAGTGCTGGAAGAGACCCCCTGCGTCCGCGCCGATTTAGGCTATCCGCCCTTGGTGACTCCAATGAGCCAGATGGTGGGCGCGCAGGCGGCTTCCAATATTCTGGCAGGTGAACGTTATAAAAACATCTCCAAGGAAGTGCGCAGCTATGTGCGCGGAGAATACGGGCAGGCGCCCGGGCCGGTTGACCCGGCGTTGCAGGAAAAAATCCTGGGCGACGAAAAGCCCGTCACCTGTCGCTTCGCCGATCTTTTGGAGCCGGGCCTTGAAAAAGCCAGAGCCGAGCTTGATGCGCGCGCCGACGAATTCGGCCCCTTGACGGATGAGGATGTTTTGAGTTACATCGCTTTCCCGCAGCAGGCGGAGGCTTGGTTTAAGCAGCGCATTGAACAACGCAGGCGCACCTATACCTATACGTTGGAAAAGGTGGGTGATTGAGCATGTTCACGCTTGCCGCCAAGACCGCTGAGGATTACAGCAATACCGAAGTGCTGCTATACGCCCTGCTGGGCATAGCCGTCGTCATTTCCGTGCTCACCCTGCTTTACCTTGCGGTTAAGCTGATCTCAAAAGCTGCGCCTGCGGTGAACTCCCCGGCTGAGCCGCAGCCCCTGCAGGGCAGCCAATCGGTTGTGCCGCAACAGCCGATAAGTGAAGGGGAGCCGCAAACACCTGTGTTGCCGCTTAGCCCACCGCAGGTGACGCTTATAGATACGGATGAACCGACGGCGGCGATACTGATGGCGATTGTCAGCGAGCGCAGCGGCATCTCGCTGCATCAGCTGGAATTCAAAAGCATACGGCTTTTATCGGAGGTAAACTAGATGAAATACATCGTCACCCTCAACGGCAAACGATACGAGGTAGAGGTCAACCAGACCGAAGCCGTTTTGATCAACACCCAGCCGGCGGCGGCTGCGCCACAGCCGACCAGCCCGCCGCAGGCACAGGTGCCAGCGCCCGCTGTTTCCGCCCAGGCTGCGGCTATTGCGCCACAGGCGGCTAGCTCACCGCAGGCGCAGGTGGTGGCACCGATGCCGGGGACGATTCTTTCGGTCAATGTCGCCGTGGGCGACGCCGTCAAGGCCGGGCAGACGTTGGTTGTTTTGGAGGCCATGAAGATGGAGAACGAGATCGTCGCCTCGCAAGATGGCGTAGTCAAACAGATTCTGACGCAAAAGGGCACGTCTGTCAATACTGACGACGTGCTGTTAGTGATTTGAATGGGGAAGGAGACGCAATGGGCATATTCGATATCCTGACATCCTTCCTGCGCTCTACGGGCTTCGCCGCGCTGTTTCAGGATGGCGACGGCCTGTTTGGGCTAGCGAATTTTCGCTGGCAAAACCTCGTAATGATCCTGGTCAGCTTTATTCTGCTGTATTTCGCAATTTTCAGGGATTGCGAACCGCTGCTGCTGATCCCCATCGCCTTCGGCATGCTGCTGGTAAACCTGCCCGGTGTCGATATTTTCAGCGACCCCACCGGTCTCTTTGGCGGTGCCAAAGAGACCGTCACAACGAACGCGCGCGGGTATGTTTCCGGCCTGCTGCGCCTGTTTTACGCAGGAGTCAAAAGCTCGCTCTTCCCCTGCCTGATTTTTTTGGGCATCGGGGCGATGACAGATTTCGGCCCACTGCTGGCCAACCCCTCCAGTTTGCTGCTGGGCGGCGGCGCGCAGCTGGGCATTTCTGTGGCGTTCGTGCTCGCCAAGGTATTGGGCTTCACGGCGAAGGAGGCGGCGGCCATCAGCATCGTCGGCGGCGCAGATGGCCCGACGGCAATCTTCCTCACGGGCAAGTTGGCGGAACACCTGCTTCCGGGCATCACCATCGCGGCGTATAGCTATATGGCGCTGATTCCGTTCATTCAGCCGCCGCTGATGCGCCTGCTCACCACCGAAAAAGAGCGCACGGTCAAGATGGGGCAATGCCGCAGGGTTAGCAAAAAAGAACGCATCCTCTTCCCGGTGATTGTTCTGGTTCTGACGGTCTTTACGCTGCCGAGCGTCGCCCCCCTGCTGGGGATGTTCATGTTCGGCAACCTTCTGCGCGAATGCGGCGTAACCAACCGCCTGAGCGATACCGCCCAAAACAGCCTGATGAACATCGTGAC
>JAVBOZ010000081.1:0-15893 GCA_031549985.1 Oscillospiraceae bacterium
TTGCAGAAAAGCGATGTTTCTTTATCCTATTGACGAGGGCAGGAGAAAGCTATGCTTGTCTGCGCCCCTCTTTCTACTTTTTTTGTGGGTATCTACATTATGTCACTGATACAGGTTCAAAACCTGACCTTCGCCTATCCCGGCTCTTACGACAATATCTTCGAGGACGCCAGCTTTCATCTGGATACGGCTTGGCGGCTCGGCTTCACCGGGCGCAATGGACGGGGCAAGACCACCTTTTTGCAACTTTTGATGGGGAAATACGAATACAGCGGCGCCATCGCCGCCAGCGTAAAGTTCGACTATTTCCCCTTCGCGGTGGAGCGGCCCGAACGCATGACGCTGGAGATCCTGCAAGAACATTGCCCCGCCGCCGAGGAGTGGGAGATCCTGCGCGAGACATCGCTGCTGGAGGTGGATAGTGAAGCGCTTTACCGTTCCTTCGCAACGCTTTCGCAGGGGGAGCAGACCAAGGCGCTGTTGGCTGCGCTCTTCCTGCGCGAGGGCCGGTTTATGCTGATCGACGAGCCGACCAACCACCTCGACGCGGCGGCGCGGTGCGCGCTCGCCCGCTATCTGCGGCAAAAAAGCGGGTTCATTCTGATCTCGCATGACCGCGCGCTGCTGGACGGCTGCGTCGACCACATTCTTTCCATCAACAAAGCGAGCATCGAGGTGCGGCGCGGCAACTTTTCATCCTGGTGGGCAAACAAACAGCTCCAGGATGACTTCGAGCGTGGACAGAACGAAAGTCTCAAAAAAGAGATCAAGCGTCTTTCCGCCACGGCCCACGAGAAAGCCCGCTGGTCTGACCAGGTGGAGGCCAGCAAAATCGGCGCTGCCGATAAAGGCCACGTAGGGCACATGGCGGCAAAGATGATGGCGCGCTCGAAGGCCATCGAAAGGCGTGCCGAAAGCAAGATCACCGAAAAATCCGCCCTGCTCAAAAATGTGGAGCAAAGCGGAGCGATCAAATTGGTTCCCCTTCATTTTCACAGCGATCTTCTGTTGGAACTGAAGGACATAACGGTCTGTTACGGCGAAACACAGGCCTGCGCGCCGCTCACTTTACAACTGCGGCAGGGTGAATGCCTGGCGCTGGCCGGCCGCAACGGCTGCGGAAAATCCAGCATATTGAAGCTCGTCTGTGGCGAGAAGCTCACCTATACGGGGTTTTTCCGGCGTCCCCCGCAGCTGATTGTTTCGGTGGTGTCGCAGGATACGTCCCAGCTGCGGGGCGGCCTGCGGGAATACGCCGAAGCCTGCGGCGTCGACGAAAGCCTGTTCAAGGCGCTGCTGCGCCAGCTGGATTTTGCCCGTGTGCAGTTTGAAAAGGATATGACGACGTTTTCGGAAGGGCAGAAAAAGAAGGTGCTGCTGGCTCGGAGCCTTGCCGAGCGCGCGCACCTTTACATCTGGGATGAGCCGCTGAACTACGTCGACGTGCTCTCGCGCATGCAAATCGAGGCGTTGATTCAAGAATACCGCCCGACGATGCTGTTCGTGGAGCACGACGAGGCATTCCGCGCGGCGGTGGCGACCAGGGCGATCGAGATGCCCTAACAAATACGCGGAAGCGCCTCGCCCGAAAGGGGAAACAGGACGCGCCTGCCGCCAAGCCCGGTGCGCATCTCGACGCGCGGCCTTTCGGTCTTGCGGCCAACGTACCCGATGATTGCCGCATGCTGGCCATACCGTTCGTTCCGAATGAGCGACAGCGCCTGTTCGGCCTCCGCTTCCGGCACAATCACCAGCATATTCCCTTCGTTCGCCATGTGAATGGCTTCCATACCGAGAAAACGCAGCAGTGTGGCGACCTCTTCACGCTGGGGTAGGCGATTCTCCTCAATTTCGAGGCTATGCCCGCACTGCGCGGAGATTTCGTTCAGCACCGTCGCAAGCCCGCCGCGCGTGATGTCACGCATGCCGTGCAGGTTGATGCCGCCGCGCAGCAGGCAACTGACCAACGCGCATAGCGGCGCGGTGTCCGAGACGATGTTGTTATCGACACCCATACGCGCCGATAAAATGCAAGCCTGGTGGTCGCCCAGCATGCCGGTTACGATCAGCGCGTCGCCCTGCGTGGCGTCCCTGCTCCGCACGGGCCGCACGATTTGCCCGACGCCGGCGGTGTTAATCATTAGCCCCGGTTCGCCCGCCCTGCCTTCGATCACTTTTGTGTCGCCGGTTACGATCCGTACCCCGGCCTCTTCGGCCGCTGCCCGCATGCTGCTGACGACGCGCTCCAGCAGAGCAAGCGGCAGACCCTCTTCCAAAATAAAGCCCGCCGAAAGGTACAGCGGCCTTGCGCCGGCGGTGAGCAGATCGTTGACGGTTCCGCAGACCGCCAGCCTGCCGATGTCCCCGCCCGGGAAGATCAGCGGGCGGATCACGAAGCTATCCGTCGTAAAGGCGACCTTGCCTTCGAGCGTGAGGGTTGCCGCGTCGTCTTCAAAGCTGCCCGCCTCGTTCTCAAAGGCCGGGCGAAAAATCTCGTCAATGAGCCGGGTGGTCTCCCGGCCGCCGCCGCCTTGCGCCATTTGCACTTTATCGGTTTTCATAATAGATCCTACAGCTCCCCTCGTTTGACACCATGCAAGCACCCACCGGGTCTTCCGGGCGGCAGAGGCCGCCGAAGAGCGGGCATTCGTCGGGCGAAAGCCTGCCCGTCAAAACAGCCGCGCAGCCGCACCCTTCGGGCGGCGCGTCGTCGGCCTCGGTGATCGGGATCGCGTAGTGCGCATACGCGGGCCTGACCGCCAGCGCGGAACCCGGAATCATCCCAATGCCGCGCCAGACGCCGTCCGCCGGTTCAAAATAGCGTGCAATCAGCGCCTTCGCCCGCAGGTTGCCCGCGTCGCTCACAACAGATGGATAGAGATTCTTCACGGCATAGACGCCCTGCCGTAGCTGTGCGGCGATCTCGCGGATGGCCGTCAAAACTTCATCCGGCTCAAATCCGCCGATGACGAACGGCTTTTTGAACCGTTCGCTGAGCGGCAGATAGGCGTCTTTGCCGATGATGACGCTGACGTGCCCCGGGCAGAGAAAGCCATCTATGCCCTCGGTTTCGCCTAAAAAGGCCAGCGCGGCGGGCATCGTTTTGACTGACACGGCCAACCGAAGGTTCGGGATTTTCTCTTGTATGATCGTTTCCAGCACCAGCGCGTAGAGCGGAACGGTGGTTTCAAAGCCGACAGCGGCAAGCAGATATGATTTTTGCGGGTTGGCGCGGGCGGTTTTCAGGGCTTCAAACGGGGAATAGACCGGGATAAACTCGCACCCTGCGGCGCGTGCCTCGGCGAAAGAACAATGCGTTCCGCGCACGCCGAAAAGGTCGCCGAAGCTGATGATCGCTGCGTCTTCCCGCCGCGCCCATTCGATCACGCCGTCGATGAAACCCGCCGAGGTGACGCAGACCGGGCAGCCAGGCCCCGAGACCAGCCGCACCTCCGGCGGGAGCAGCGCGCGCAGCCCCCCGCGCAGGATCGCTGCCGTATGCGTCCCGCAGACCTCCATGATCTTCATGCGCGGCGCGTCAGGAGCGCTCATACGCGGCGACCTCCTCCAGCAGCGTCAGCAGGTCGGCGGCGGCTTCGCCATCCACCTTTTCAATGGCGCAGCCCGCATGGACGAGCACAAAATCCCCGACCTGCGGGTTCGCCAGAAGGCGCACATCGACCATCATGCCATTGCCGCCCGCATTCACACGCGCCGTGGCGTCAGGCCGCAGCTCCGTGATTTGCATCGGAAAAGCTATGCACATCCTTATGATCCATCCTTTTCAAGTTTTTGCGCAGCGCAAAACGTATAGTTGAAAAATACTGAGCGCGATTGATATAAATTCTTCCTTCCTGTTACATCAATAGCGCCGCGAGGTAGGCCTGCCCCAGCGCGAGACCGCCGTCGTTCGGCGGAACCCGCCTGTTTTGATAGACCTTCAATCCGACCTTTTCAAGCGCGGGCGTAATCATTTCTGTCAAAAGCCGGTTTTGAAACACACCGCCGGATAACAGGACGACGCCGATGCCGCTCTCGCCCGCGAGTCCGCTTACGGTCTGCGTGACCGCGCGGGCAAGCGCCGCATGAAATCCATAGGCGAACCCGTCGGACTCTTTCGAACGCGTCGCAGCTGCCGCTTTGAGTATTTCAGCAGGGTCAACGACATAACAGCCATCCGCGTCGCTGATCATAAAATCCGGGCATACGCCAGCATTCGCGGCCCTATGCGCGGCCTGTTCCAACAAGACGGCGCATTCGCCTTCATAGCGGTTCACGCCGCAGACGCCGGTCAGCGCCGCGACGGCGTCAAACAACCGCCCCGCTCCGGTGTAATGGTAGGTGTTGACCCCCGCCGAAAGCGCAGGTTTTATAAGCTTGGCAAACCGGTGCGCTGCCCAGTGCGCGGGCGGGTCGATGCCATAGGCGGCGAGGTAACATAGCGCCGTTTTTTCCGCGTCCACGGCGGCGCTATCCGCGCCCAAAATATCGATGGAGCGCAAATGCCCTCTGCGTGTGAAATGGGTGTCTTCATAGACGAAAAATTCGCCGCCCCAGACGCTCCCATCCTCTGCGTAACCCGCGCCGTCGAGCACCACGGCGATTGCGCGCGTTTCGGGGGCAAGCTCATGTTCCGCCAGAACGGAAGCGGCGTGCGCGTGATGGTGCTGTGCCCGCAGCACCGGCAGGCCCAGCTCCTCCGCGATTTTGGAGGAGACATAACCGGGATGCATGTCGCAGACCGCAAACTGCGGCTCGCTGCGAAAGAGTCGCTGAAAATCATGAATCCCATCCATATAGGCCTGCAGTACGGAGGCCTCCTGCAAATCGCCGAAATAGGGGCTCAGGCAGGCGTGCCCCTGTTTCACCAAGGCAAAAGAAGCCTTTAGGTCGCCGCCCATGGCGAGAAAATTCGCCGAAGCATGCACGAGCCGAAAAGCGCCGGGCACATAGCCGCGCGAACGGCGCAGGATTTGCGGTTGGCCGCCTGTCACCTGGCAGACGGAGTCTTCAGCGCTTCTGACAATCTCGCGGTCATTAGTGAGAATGCCGGAAAGGGGGGTGTGGGCGGCAAAGGCTTGCAGCGCATCCTCCCGCACGGCAATCGCCCCGCCTGAAAGGTTGGCGCTGGTCAATACGACGGCGTTTAGTTCCTCAAGCAGCAGGCGGTGCAGCGGCGTATAAGGCAAAAAGCAGCCGCAGACCTGCGTCCCTTGCAGGACGGACGGCGCAAACACACGCCGCTTGAGTCGCAGCAGCGTGATCGGGCGGGCGGGCGAACAGAGCAGCGCGCGTTCCGGCTCCGAAAGGTCGCATATTTCCGCCACTGCCGCGCAGTCCCGGAACATCACCGCAAGGGGTTTCGCGTCACGGCGCTTCAACTTGCGCAGCTGCGCCACCGCCGCTTCGTCATAGGGTGAACAGCATAGATGATAGCCGCCCACGCCCTTGACCGCGATGACGTTGCCTGCCTTGATTGCGTCCACCGCGCGGGCCATCGCCTCTTCGGCTTGATAGACTTGGCCGCCCTGCCGAAACGTCAGGGTCGGGCCGCAGTTTGCGCAGCAGTTGTTCTCGGCGCTGTGGCGGCGGTCAAGTGGGTTTAGATATTCATTTTGACAGTCCGGGCACAAATCGAACGGTGCCCAGGCTGTATTTTTTCTGTCATAGGGCATGCTGCGCAGAACGGTGAAGCGAGGGCCGCAGTTTACGCAGCCGCTGAAGCAGTGCCGGTGGCGCCTGTGGTTTTCCACGTCCAAAATTTCCGCCTCGCAGGCTTCGCAAAGGCCAAGGTCAGGCGGAATCGAGACGCCGGGGTCGTCGCCCGCGCTTTTCAGGATTGTAAAATCGACATAGCTCCCGGAAGCCTCTTCCGCTGTCACGCGTTCGACGCGGGCCAGGGCAGGAGCTTTGTTTTTCAGCGCGTCAACAAAACCCGCAAGCTGTTCGGTGTTCCCCTGCGCGTAAATCTCGACGGCCCCGCCGAGGTTGACCACGCTGCCAAAGATGCCCCGCTCACGCGCCAATTGCCAGACGAACGGGCGGAATCCCACGCCTTGAACAAGGCCCTCCACCCGTATCCGCTTTACCATTGCATCACAGCGGACGCGCGCGCGCAGAGCCATCGTGCGGCCTCTTCAAAGCCGCCGTCTTTGACTGAAACTTGCACCACCGGCGCGTGGTCGTTCAGCTGACGCACCCCTGCCAGATAATACGCAAAATCAAAACCGACCGCTTCGGCGAGGTCGCATTTGGTCAACAGGATCAGATCAGCTTTTTCGAAGGCGAGCGGGTATTTATAGGGCTTGTCCGCGCCCTCCGCCGCGCTGGAAATCAGCACCTTGGCGTGTTCGCCGATCATGAATTCGGCGGGGCAGACCAGGTTGCCGATGTTTTCGATGAAGACATAGCCCTTAACGGGCATGAGGCGCTCAAACGCTTTGGCAACGCAGGGGGTATCCAGATGGCATTCACCGCCCGTGTTGATCTGCACCGCACGGATGCCCGCTTCGCTCAGCTGGACGGTATCAATATCCGTCGCGATGTCGCCCTCAATGACGGCAACAGGCCGGTCAAGTAATTTGCAAAGGCGCAGCAGCGCGGTAGTCTTGCCCGCCCCCGGTGCGCCCATCACGTTCAGGGCGAACACACCGGCCCCGGTCAAATATTGATTCAGCTCTTCGGCGTTTATCTTGTTCTTTTTGAAAATGGACTCCTGCACATGGATTTCCTGTTGCATACGTTTCTCCTTATGGTTTTTGTGATTCTGTTTCCACTGTAATCGATTCGATGACGAATTCGCGGCCGATTTCCGTCGGCGCACCTTCGCCGCCGCAGCCGGGCGCACCGCAGGCAAATGAAAACGGCCTGCGTTCAAACAGCCTGCCGCAGACCCGGCAGCGGAGCATCGGCTTCACCGTCGTGATCTCCAGTGAAGCGCCCTCGCAGAGAGTGCCCTCGCTGATCAGCTCAAAATAGAGCGCGATGCTTTCGGCCATCAGGCCGCTGCTTTCGCCGACTGTCAGACGAATGCGGGTCACACGTGCCGCTCCGGCCTTTTGCGCGTGTTCTGCCGCGACTTCAATGATGCGAAGGGCATAGGGGTATTCATGCACTGTCAGCCTCCTGTCCTCTCGCCAAAACGCGCCCGTATCCGGGATTCCAGCGCGGCAAATAGCCGGTCGGCGGCTTGTAGGACGGGCGGAGACATTTCGCCGTCAAAGGCAAGGCTTTGGTATTGGATGCCCAGCAAGGTCACTTTGGCTCCCGTCTGCCTCGCCAGGTAATCGAGCATCACCCGCAGCGGCAGCATGTGTGTGCAAAACGTGGGTCCGCCCACGTCTTCGGGCTGGATTTCGACGAGCGCGCCAGGCTCTTGGCCGACGTCAGCGGCGTCAATTACCAGTAGGTGTGTCGGCCTGAAGGCTTTAATTTTGCCGCTGTAGTTTTCCGGCGCGGTCTCGCCCGGGCAAAACAGAAGCTCTGGGTATTGCTCCGGCGCAAACCGGCCCTGCAGCTTCTCTATTATATACATCCCGGCGGCGTCATCCGCCCGGAGGACGGAACCGGCCCCCAGAATAACGAGCCTTTGCGCATCATCTACGATCTCTCTAATGAGGTGTTCAATTGCCATCAACTTAGATTTCTACCTCCAACGAATCTTTATCCCCGCTGGCCAGCTCAAAACTCGCCGTGTTTTCCAGCGCGCCCTTGTTGCAGGAATCGACGCATTGGCCGCAGAAGATGCACTTTTCAAGGTGCACCGTCGCCTTATACTGCTTTTCGCCCACGGCCTCAATGCGGATGGCGTCCGCCGGGCAGACCCGCACGCAAAGCTTGCAGCCCACGCAGCGCTCGGCGTTGAATTTCAGCATGCCGCGAAAGCGGTCGGCCACCTGCGCATGCACATAGGGGTATTGAACCGTGTCCGTCTTCTTGGTGAACATCCTCAAAATATGAGGGATCATGCGGCCCATGGATTTCACTTTAACAGAACTCCTTTAAGGATGAGGTCGAGTAAGATTTGCCCCAGCGCGATGGGGGCAAGGATTTTCCAGCAGAAGTTGATCATCTGGTCCAGCCGGAACCGGGCCAGCGCTGCGCGCATCAACGCGAGCAAAAACACGATCACCAGCACCTTGACCAGGAACAGCGCAAAGCCGATGAACGGGTTATCGCGGATGAATACCGGGAAGAAAATCGCGGCGACCAGCGCCGAAACGACAACCAGCTCCGCGCTCAGCGTCATCTTGAACATCGCCAGCAACCTGCCGCTGTATTCGGTGAACGTTCCGCCGACGACCTCGGTTTCCGCGTCAGGGATGTCGAAAGGTGCGCGTTCCAGCTTGCCCTGCACCGAGACGATGGCAACAAAAAGACCCGGTATGTTCGCCAGCAGCAGTATGGGTTTCGCGTGATAAAACGCCGCGATGCCGCCGATCGACCAGGTACCGGCCAGCAGCGCCGGACCCAGCAGTGCCATATAAAAGGGCACCTCATAGGCAAACAGCTGCGTCATGGCCCGAATCGCGCCCAGTTCGGCATAAAGCGAGGAGGAGAACCAACCCGCAAGGAAAAAGGTCATGGCCGGGATGGTCAAAAGATAAATCACGACAATCAGGTCGCTGCTAAAAGGGAAAAGGGACTGCGTACCCCAGAGGGGGATATACAGGAACGCCGTGGCGGTTGCTGAAAAAGCGAACACGGGGAGCGCGCTGAAGATGCGGCGGTCGGCCTCTTTCGGGATCACCGTTTCCTTCGAGAAGAGCTTGACAAGGTCGGCCAGCGGCTGGTACCAGGGCGGGCCCGTGCGGTTTTGCAGCCGCGCGTAAATTTTTCGATCCGCAAATTCATAGACGAAGGAAAGAACGCTCAAAAAGAGAAAACCCGGAAAGACAAAAATCTGAAACAGGATCAGCCACACGGCGCTCAGCCCCCCTTCCCCATCTTTGGGGTTCCCATGTCAAAGCCCCGTTCTTTATACCAGTCCACGCTGTAACGGCGAAGCGCTTCCCAGTCAAAGCGTTTCTCCTGCCCGCTGCCGGCGTCTTTGACGCGGATCATCCTGTCAGTGCAGGAAAAACAGGGGTCAATCGCCGCGATGATAATCGGTACGTCCGCGAGATATCCCCCTTCAATCATGTGCGTGATCGAGGCGAGGTTAGCAAGCGTTGGCGCGCGCACCTTCACGCGCTCGGGTTTGTCCGTCCCGTTGGAGCGGGTATAGTGGAGGTCTTCGCCGCGCGGGGCTTCGTAGCGGTTGATGGCTTCCCCCGCCGGAATGCGGTTCGGCACCTTGACGCTGATCGGCCCCTCCGGCAGCTGCCGCAAAATCTGGCGGATGATCTTATAGCTTTCCAGCAGTTCCAGCACCCGCACCACCGTGCGGCCGAAGACGTCGGCATGCGTATCGGTGATGACCTGAAAATCAAACTCGGCATAAATGCCGGCGGAATCGTCGTCTCTGCGCACATCCTGCGCGATGCCGGAGGCACGTAAAACAGGCCCGACAGCGCCCAGACGCAGGCCGTCTTCGCTGGAAAGCTTGCCGACGCCCAAAAGCCGCAGCAGAACGGTCGATTCCTCGAGCAGGGCGCTGCGGTAAAAATCTGTACGCTTTTCCAGCTGCTTCACCGCCGCGAGCACCTGTTCCGCCTGCGCGGGCGAGACGTCACGCCGGATGCCGCCGAGGGTGTTCATGCCGTAATTGATGCGATTGCCCGTGAGCATTTCGAGGATGTCCATCACGATTTCGCGGTCTTCCCAGGCGTACATAAACAGGGTCATAAAGCCGATTTCGTGCCCGGCGATGCCAAGCCAGAGCAGGTGGCTGTGAATTCTTTCGAGCTCCCCGATCAGGGCGCGCAGGTATTTGGCGCGTCTTGGCACCTCCACGCCCGCGAGGGCTTCCACGGTCTGCACATAACAGGTGGAATGGGAATGCGAACAGATGCCGCAGATGCGTTCCAATAGATAGACGTTTTGCATATAGGTTCGGCTCTCGGCCGCCTTTTCCATCCCTCTGTGATTATAGCCCAGCGCGACGGCGGCCGCCGCGACGCGTTCGCCCTCCAGCAGCAGGCTGAAGCTCTCCGGCTCTTCCAGCGCGGGGTGCTGCGGCCCCAAAGGGATCATGATTTTGTTATCCATTACGCTTGCTCCCCCTGTTTTGTCGCGTCGCTCGTCTGCGGTTTCCAGTCCTTACGCATGGGGTATTGCCCCTTGGGCCAGTTATCGGGTAGCGGATATTGCCTGCCCTCCGGCAGTCCCTGCACACGTACGCCCAACAACCCCTCCAGTTCCCGCTCGTAGAACGTCACGCCCTGGTATATGGTCAGCACCGACGGAATGACGCAGGGATCTTCCCGCCCCGTTCGGTATTTCAGAGTCAGCAGAATTCCGTCAGAATTGGCGATGTGGTACAAAAACTCGAATTCACTGCCCGTATCGAGACCTGTGATGGTGCACATCTTGCTAAAGCCCATCTCTTGGGCAAGAAAGCTGATCGCGTCCATGAAGCGCTCTTCGGCTACGCGGGCGTAAACCCGGCGCGCCGCGACGGCGGCGTTTTCCGCGTCTATGCCCGGGATGCGCTCAGCCAGCCGTTGCAGCAAGGCCCTCTCTTTTTCATGCCGCGCCGCCGGCTCCGTTATTTCTATCTGCGTCATTTCACTTCGCCTCCTTTTCTCGCTTCGCTGGCTTCCATTTTTTTCAATAGCTTCACTACACCGTCGATGATCGCCTCCGGCTTGGCCGGGCAGCCAGGCACATACATATCCACGGGGATCGCCGTATCAATGCCGCCCTCAACGCAATAGCAGCCGGAGAACACCCCGGCGGAACAGGCGCAGGTGCCCACGGCGATCACGAACTTTGGTTCAGGCATCTGCTCATAAATGGTGATCAGGCGTTCGCGCTGCTGGAGCGTGACGGGCCCGGAACAGACCAGCACGTCGGCGTGACGGGGCGAACCCTTCAACAGCATGCCGAAGCGCTCCACATCGTAGCGGGGCGTCAGTGTCGCCATCACTTCAATGTCGCAGGCGTTGCAGGCTCCGGAGTTGAAGTGAATCATCCAGGGCGATTTGCCCCTGGCCCAGCGAATGATTCGCTCAACCGTCTTTATTTTTTGCGGCATAGCGCGGTTCACCACCTTAAAAATCGCACGTTTATTTTCGCAGCAGCATCGAAAGCGACAGCATGGTGACGCCCAGATAGGCCGCAGAGGGCACGGAAAGTCCGTGCGGATCCGTCGCCACGACCAAGACGACCACATGCATAATCGTAAAGAAAAAAGCAAATTTGAAGAACTGCGTATAGTCCGGCTGGCCCTGGTTCTCGGCCATGTCTTCCCCACAGGCATAGGACTGCCACTTTCGCTCGGAATCCACCCCTCGTGCGGCCAGGCGCTTTGAGACGGCGGAAATTCCGATGGAAAGTATCAGGAAAAGCGCAAACACCACCGGCGGAAAAACAAGAAAGCTTTTCATAGTCTGCGCGTCAGCCTTTCAGATTATTAATGGTCGTAGTATCCAGTGCTCCGGTATTTTTATACACACCGAAGAGGATGCCCACCCCGATCACCAGCAGCATCACCTCAATGACGATGATGGTGATAATATACGACTGCGCCGCCGCCATTTGGCCGTTCATATAGCCCGCGCCAAGCATCAACAGCGTCGCCGCCTTGGTCAGGATTTCAACCGACAGCAGGATGCGCATCAGCTTGCGCGTGACGATGATGCCGTAAAGACCCACGGCCACCAGAAGGATGGCGGCGATCAGGAACAGTACAAAAAGCAGAGTCATTTTTCTTCGCGCTCCTTAAAGAAAATCAATACGCCGAATACCCCGGCGATGACGATCACAATCTGCCCCAGCAGGTCTACCAGGCGCTTATCCCAAAGAATTTGCAGATTTGCCACGGGCTCCCCGTGCACCTCTTTATATGGGATCAGCGCGTTCAAATGCGGCCAGATGATGAACAGCGCGGCGGCGGTCAGCACGATCAGCAGGACGGGGAGATACACATAGCGCCTGCGCCGCTCTTTCTTGATCTGCGCGACCTCCGCCTTGGTCTGCAGCTTGGTCATGCTAATGGCGCTGATGAAAATCACTGTGATCAGCCCGGCGCAGACCGAGAGCTCAAACACAGCCGCGAGCGGCGCTTTGAGCATATACATGATGAAGGCCAAAATGGCGCTGGTCACGGCCATGGCGATGGCGGCCTTGAGGATATCTTTAAAAAGAATGCAGACCATGGCCGAAAGCACAAGCCCCGCCAGCAGTACGATCAATACCGTTAAGTTCAAGCGCGTTCACCTTCCCTCTTGCGTTAACCAAGCATGCCGCGGCTGTTCAATAGCGCAAGCAGCAAGGGGCACAAAAGCCCCGCCGCCACGTTGATCGCCGCCAATAAAATTTCCACGAACCGCAGTCTGCCACCGCATTCCTCCACTGCTTCCATGCCGGGCGCGATCTTGCCGAAAAAAACTTTCTTTTGGAAGATCAGAAAATAGGCGAGAGTCAGCACGCTGGCGCAAAGGGCGGCAATCGCCAGAATCGGCGAGACCCGCCACACCGCGATGACGATGATCAGTTTGCTCCAAAAGCCGGAGAGCGGCGGAATGCCGGCCATGGACAGCAATCCAAGCACGGAGGTCGCGCCGGTGACCGGCATGCGGGCGGAAAGCCCCCCCAGTTTGTTCATATCGCGCGTGCCGGTCTGTTTGGCGATCACGGCGGCGTTGGTGAACAGCAGCGATTTGAATGTTGCGTGGTTGAAAAAATGCAGAACCGCGCCTAGGAATCCCAGAGAGGAACCCGTGGCGACGCCGAGTACGATATAGCCGATCTGGCTGACGCTGGAAAAAGCGAACATCCGCTTGATGTCCGATTGCCCCAGCGCCCCCAGCGCACCGACGACGATGGAGGCAATCGCCAGGACGCAGAGAGCTTTGCCCAGCCGCGCGTCGCAGAGGAAGACGTCGCGGTAGATTCGCATCAGCGCGTAGACGCCGGAGACCTTGATCACGACACCCGCCAGCATCACCGAGACGGGCGAGGGCGCCGAGGAGTGCGCGTCCGGCACCCAGGCGTGAAAGGGCACGACGCCGGATTTCACCGCCAGCGCCGCCGTGAACAGCAGCAGCGCGGCGACCAGCAGACCCGGGTAGTTGCCGTCACAGGCGGCGATATAAGCGGCGATGGCCGAAAAAGAGGTCTGGCCCGTCAGCCCAAACAGGAACGCGATGGCGATGAGCATCATCGTCGTGGCCAGGGCCGACATTAGGTAATATTTGAACGCACCCTCCAGTTCATCCTTCTTTTTGTTGATCGCGATCAAGAGGAAGGATGCAGCAGAGGTCACCTCAATAAACACATACAGGCTGAAGACGTCGCTGACCATCACGACGCCGTTCATGCCCATCATCAGCAGGAGCACGGCGCTGCCGAAGCTGAAGCGACTATCCTGAATGGTGCCGCTTGCCACGATGACCGTCACAAAGCCGATCAGCCCGATGATAAACAGCACGACCGCGCTGAAGAGATCGACGGTAAAATGCCCAAAAAATGTTGACTCGACAGGCTTGCCCGTCGCGAAACAGCGATAGACGCCCCAACCGGCCAGCGCGCACTGGGCCAGCGCGGCGGCCAGAGCACCCCATAGCGCCGCCCGCAGGTTTTTCCATGTCAGCAGGTTCAGGACAATCACGACCCCCAGCGGGATCCCGATGAGTAAAAACGGCAACGCGCGCACCTCCTTTGATTGATCTGGGCAACTGCCAACTCTCTACCTAAAAACGAACAAAAAGAGCAGCGTGGTCAACGCAAGCCCGCCCAATACCCAGAGCGCATAGCGCGACTGCTTGCCGTTATGCGCCTTGCCGACCAAGGCTGAGCAGCCACGCGCCGCGCGAACGACCAGTACGTCATAGAACCGGCTGATGCCGTCGTTGATTTTAAGCGACACCTGCCCGAAGGCCCTGAAAGAACGATGGGCCCAGAGGTAGGGGTCAAGCCATTGTTTTTCCGAGAGATCGGAAAGAGCGCGAAGCTTTGGCGGGCGGCGAGAGGGCTGCTTCTTCATCGCCTCCCCGGCAGCAAGCAGGCAGGCGGTGCCGAATAACAGGCCGAGCGCGCAAGCCAACGCCCCGGCGTACGTCGCCAGAACAAAGCAAAGCGGAATCGCACCGCTCAGGCTTATGCTGGCAAAAACCAGCGTCCGCTTGAGGTCGGTTTGAGCGCAGGCCATCACGGCAGCAAAGAGGATTGTGGCTACCCCCAAGGTGAGCAGCAGACCTTTAGCCGGCAGGCTGCCCTGCAAATCGAAAAAGTCACGGCACATTCTGGCCAGCAGGTAGACGCCGAGGAGCCTTTGCATTGTTGATAAAAACGCGAGGAGGGGAGCGGGCGTCTCGTTCGCCGCGCCGGTCAGCCAGCTATGGAACGGCATAACGCCCAGCTTCGCGGCGGCGCCGGTCAGGAGCAGAACAAACACGGCAGCCCCCATCGGCGTAAAAGAAAGGTGTATTTTATCTGTTGTCAACGTATGTGAAAGAAACTCAGTGAAATCAATGCCCAGCGTCAGGCATAAATCCGCCGCGCCCATGATGACCACGGCCTTGACGGCTGTCCGATAGTGGCCCCTGTTGCCTGCCGCCAGCAGGATGAAGAGCGCCGCCAGGATGGCCTCCCAGAAAAACAGCATGACCAACAGGTTTCCGGCCAGAAGCGCGCCGTTCACGCACGAAGCGGTAAACAGAATGGCGGCGTAGTAATATTTGGAAAAGACCGTACCCTTTATGAAGACGACGGTATAAATGGATAAAATAAAAGCCAGCGCAGCGGCAAAGACGAGAAGCAGGCTGCTGAGGGAATCAAGCCGGAGCGAAAAATCGACGCCCCACCCGCCCCAGGATTTTGTCACCGCCAGCTCGCGGCCATAGCTCAGCGCGGTCAGCGCGAGATTGGCGGCAAAACCAAAGACAAAGCAAAGCCCCCCCAGCCTTTTATACCGGGAAGTTAAGAGCAGCACCGGCAGGGCAATGACCGCCGGAACCAGAATCATGCCAAACAAAAACAACTCGTCCATAGCATCAGTTTGCGGCGATCTGCCGCACAATCTCCTCCACCCATTTTGCCGGGTAATAAATACCCAGACCGCTTACGACGGACAAAAGGGCCAAAAAAACAACGGAAAATACCATGCTCCGGCTGCCCTCACGCGGTGGTGACTGCATGTTCGGCTTGCCCATAAACACGCGGGCGAACGCGCGGAGCAGGTAGAGAATGGTCATCAGCGCGCCGAGCATGAACACGGCCGCGATGTAGGGGTGACCCGCCTCCACCGCGCCGCTGACGACCATATATTTGCTGAAGAAGCCGCCGAAGGGCGGGATGCCCATCACGGAAAAGGCGCAGAGGAAGAACGCCGCCGCCGTCCATGGCATGGTGCGGTAAAGCCCGCCTAACTTGCGGATATCCTTGGTGTGGCAGCTATGCTCCACAACGCCCGCGCAAAGGAAGAGTCCGGCCTTAGAAATCGCGTGCATGAGAATATAAAGCAGCGCGCCGGAAAGCGCCAGTTCGCCGCCTACGGATAGCCCCAAAAAGATGAAGCCGATCTGGCTCACCGTCGAATAGGCGATGATGCGCTTGATGTCGTGCTCCGCAAGCGCGGCCCCGGCGGAGAGTATCGCACTGACAGCGGCAATTACGGGCATCGCAGTATGCCAGAATTCGCCGACACTGAAATTGACAACGACCAGCCGCGCGTAAACATACACGCCGATTTTCACCAGCACCGCCGCATGCAGAAGCGCCGTGGCCGGAGTTGGCGCGACGCCTGCGTCAGCGATCCAGGAGTGCAGCGGCAGCGTGGCGGATTTGGA
>JAVBOZ010000156.1:0-14720 GCA_031549985.1 Oscillospiraceae bacterium
CGGAAAACATATGTTTTCAAATATAGTATCATAAGGACGTTTTATGGATAGCAGACCTATTGGCTTTTTTGATTCGGGTGTGGGCGGAATAAGCGTGTTAAAGCATGCGGTAAAAATTCTTCCCAAAGAAAACTTTATATATTTTGGAGACGATAAAAATGCTCCATATGGAGAGAAGAACGATGAGCAAATAAAACAGCTTTCTTTAAAATGCGGAGAATTTTTATTCCAAAAAGGCGTGAAGGTTATTGTTATGGCATGCAACACGGCTACCAGCGTGGCGGTGAAGCAAATGCGAGAGCTGTATAAAATGCCGGTTATAAGCATTGAGCCAGCGGTGAAGCCTGCTGTTTTGGAATGTGATAAAACACTGGTTATGGCAACGCCTGCTACTATTGCGCAAAATAGATATAGAAATCTGATATCTAAGCTGGGCTGCGCAGATAGGGTAGTAAACATGCCCTGCAAAGGGCTGGCAGAGCTGCTCGAGCCCGGAGATTTTGAAAATCCCGAGCTACATAGATATATTGAAGAAAAATTTAAAGCGGTAAATGAAAATATAGACGGCATAGTTATAGGCTGCACACATTATTCGTTTATTACGCAGCTGATATCTGAAAAGGCGCGCGAAATATTTGGGCATGAGTGCAAAATTTTTGACGGTATGTATGGAATGGTGGCGCAGCTCAAAACGGTGTTGCAGCAGCACGATTTGCTAAGCGAGGGTCCGGGCGGCAAGGTGGAGTTTTATTCATCCTCCGAGCAAAATGCGCTGGATATATTTAAAAGAATATATCATACAACTTAAAAAGCATAACTAACATAAATAAAAAATAAATTTACAATAATCAAACGAAAATAAACATGTTCTTTCGCACGTTCTTTTACAGGACCCCTATTGTTAAAATATTCTAATACTATTGCTTAGTAAAAAACATTTGAAATATTGAACGTATAAATGTATAATATATCTTGAAGCGGAGGGTGTAATGGCAGAGAAGACAGCTAGTAAAAAAACTAATAACCACAGCATAGCGCGCGAAGTGGTGGGGATAATCACTATCGCGTTTGGTTTTTTATTTGCCATAAGCGCATATTCGCCTTCGGGCGCTATTTTGCTCGTTTTTTTCCGCAATATCGCGTTTGGGCTTTTTGGAGTGCTGGGGTATATACTTCCTCCACTCACCGTCAGCTCAGGCATAATAATTATAGTATCGCGCCAGCATAAGGTGACTGTGAGCAGGCTTATATTGCTTATATTAACCGTATTTTTTTTATTGTCTTTGCTACTGCTGCTTAGCAAGGGTTCGCTGGACTTTCGCCAAAACTTTGGCGGCTTTCTTGCCGATTCATATAACCTGGGAGCACAAACACAAACAGGCGGCGGATTTTGGGGCGGAATAATACTATATCCGCTATACGCACTGCTAGGCGCGGGCGGTAGCTATATTATGCTAATCGCGGGTATGCTGATATTTATTATGCTTATAACCGGATTTTCTATAAAACAGTTTAGCGTCAATTTGAGCGAGAAAATTAAAGACACACACGAAAAATTCAAAGACAGCGAGCAAAATGCCGAGCAAGCCTACGAACGCAAACCCAAACGCAAGGCTCCCACACCTCAAACCTTTGAGCCTTCCGCTGTGTATGAGCCTATGGATGAATACTCGTTTTCCGAAGATGAGTTTGGCGATATAGATTTTAATTATAAGGATAATATGGCGGCAGATGATTTACACACAGATTTTAATGCTACCAAAAAACAGGCACACCCAGTGGAGGATGAGCCACCGTTTGATGTTGCCCCCGCGCAAGACGATGCGGAAGATTTAGAGGATATAGATATTTATCTGACGCATAACCCCGTAGAGTATGACGCGGCGCAGCCCGAATATTCGCAAGACAGAGAGATCGTGTCCGCCCCGTATGAGATGCCGCATCCCAATCTTTTAAACACATCCTACGGCGGCGGTATGAGCAAAAAAGAGGTGCTAAAAACCTCCCAGCAGCTAGATAAAACACTGCAAGATTTTGCGATAGATGCTAAAATAGTGGGGGCAGAGGTCGGTCCGCTGGTCACAAGATACGAAATACAGCCCGCGCCCGGCGTAAAGGTGCGCAAAATAATAACTCTGGAAAATGATATCGCGCTGAATCTGGCGGCGGAAAGCATAAGAATAGAAGCCCCCGTTCCCGGCAAATCCGTTATAGGAATAGAAATCCCTAATACCGAAACGTCTATGGTGGGAGCGCGCGATTTGATAGACACCAACGAGTTTTGGACGGCTAAAAGTGTGCTCACCTTCGCAGTAGGAAAAGATATTTCGGGCAACAATATATACACAGACCTTGCAAAAATGCCCCATCTGCTTATTGCGGGCACCACCGGCTCGGGTAAATCCGTCTGTATGAACACGCTGATCCTCAGCCTGCTCTATAACGCCTCGCCCGCCCAGGTCAAGCTGATCATGGTCGACCCCAAACAGGTGGAATTCACGGTCTATAGCGGCATCCCGCATCTGCTGGTGCCGGTGGTCTCCGACCCGCTCAAGGCCGCCGGAGCGCTGGGCTGGGCGGTCAATGAAATGGAGCGGCGCTATACGCTGATCTCCGAACAAAATGTGCGCGACCTTGACAGCTACAACGGCATCGCCGAAAGGCGGGCGGATCTTGAAACCATGCCGAAGGTCGTCATCTTCATCGACGAGCTTTCGGATCTGATGATGGTTGCCCCCAGCGACGTGGAGGACTCCATCCAGCGCCTGACCCAGAAGGGACGCGCAGCGGGCATCCACCTGGTGGTGGCTACGCAGCGGCCTTCGGTCGACGTCATCACTGGCGTGATCAAGAGCAATTTGCCCGGGCGCATCGCGCTTTCCGTGGCTTCGCAGATCGACTCGCGCACCATCATCAACAGCGCCGGGGCAGAGCAATTGCTGGGCAACGGCGACATGCTCTTCAGCCTTAACGGCGGCAATAATGCCGTACGCGTACAGGGCTGCTATGTCTCGGATAACGAGGTGCAGCGCGTCACGCGTTTTGTGCGCGATCAGGGGCAGGGCGTCGCCGGTTACGACGACAGCGTCTGGGAAGAGATCGAGCGCAACGCCGCCATGGCGGGCAGCGGTAAGAAAAAGGGCGGCATGCTCGCGCCTTCGGACGACGACGGCGAAAGCGACGACCCGATGCTCGCGGCAGCGGTGGAAGTTGTGGTCGACGCGCAGATGGCCTCGACGACGATGCTGCAAAAGAAGCTCAAGCTCGGCTACGCGCGGGCCTCGCGCCTGGTCGATTTGCTGGAGGAAAAGGGAGTCGTCGGCCCACCGGAGGGCAGCAAGCCCCGCAAGGTGCTGATCGGCAAGGCGCAGTGGCTGGAAATCCAAGCCAGCGGCACGCCTGCGGCGGGCCTTTCGGCCGTGGCACAGACGCCGGCAAAGGAACCTACTGCCGTTCCCACTGCAATGCCGTGGGGTGAATAATTCGGCGTAGAAGCTAAAAAATGCTATATCGAAGATATGGCTGCTAACAGAGAATAGTTGAGGGAACCAAAATGCCATGCAACTCCAAGAAAAGTCGTAACATCATTGTCGACACAGACCCCGGTACAGACGATTCGCTTGCTTTGGCCTTGGCGTCTGTCTTTTTTCGCGGTCATGTTCAGTCTGTGATTTCCACATACGGGAACGTAAATGGCGAACAAACGCACTCAAATCTCGTTGCGCTTGTCAGGATGCTAAAATTAGACTGCAATGTATTTCGCGGCAGCTCCAAACCCTTGTCTGGTGTTGAACCGGTATTCACAAGCTTCCATGGAGGCGATGGACTATGTGGAGTTCCTATTCCTCGTACGGCTTATTCACAAATCGAAAAAGAAGGGATTGATTTGCTATACAATGACATCGTTTCCTGCAAACATGTGACTTATATAGCAATAGGCCCCCTCACAAATGCCGCCCGGCTTCTGGAAAAACACCCCGATGTGCAGAGCTATATTGATGAATTGGTTATTATGGGCGGCGGATTAAGCACATGGAATTTCCCAAATCAAACCGAGTATAATTTTAGCCTCGACGGTCTTGCAGTCCAGAAAGTATTGGCTTTTCCAATAAAAAAGACACTGTGCACATTAGATTTGACTTATCAGTTGGCTTATTCTAATGTTGATATTGAAAATATTCTTGTGCGGAGCAGGGAGAAGGTCTTTGCTTCAAAAACGCCCGATAGTTTGTTGGCGCAAATTTTCTTTTCGAATTATGATACATCGCGCAATCACAAGCAACCCGGCGCAATGCTTCATGACGCAAGTACGTTTTTGTATCTTCTAAATCCAAATGAGTGTGTCGTTTCTCAAAAAAGGATTAAAGCGGATGGGTTTGGCTGTATCGAAGAAAATCCGAACGGATATTCCGTGTTTTTTGTTGAAACCATGTCAAAAGATTATGTGACAGCTAAAATAGCGGAGACATTCAGGGTATTGAAGAAAGATTTATAATTTCTCAAAAAATTATGCAAGGATGAGTGATGTATGAGAATTTACAAAGCAATCGCCTCGACAATTAGCGGAGCAGTCGGGTTAGCACTGTTGGAGCCTCTGCTACAGGGTGAAATTCTAAACAAAGGATTTTCCGCCGGATGGTCAAAAGCAATTTCCATTGCCGTAGCGGCCGTTTCAATCGTTGTAATAGAAGCCCTTTTGGTTGATTTCCCCATGCGGTTTCGTTGGATAAGACAACAGATTAACCCACTTGGCCGCATCGAAGGTGTTTGGGCAGAGTATGCCCCCAACGGAGCACGTCCAATTAGCATAGCAACACTCAAGCATGCCAATGGCAAATGGACATACTGTGGATCGGCATATGATAAAGACGGTGTAGAAAAGGCCGGATGGGAGGCTGACAGCTTGTCATGCAATATTGAACGGCTAAATCTGTCCTTTGAGTTTCATGGGAAAGGCTACTATATACAGGATGGAGCTCCGCATATTGGTCTGGGGAACGTCGGTCGTGTCAATTTCACTTCTTCTGACATTTTCAGGGACAAGCTAACCATGGGGCAAGGCTTTTATTTTGATTATGATGTAACGGGCGTTGACTGTGAAACGACAAATAGCTTTACAATGCGAAAAATCACACACAAGATGATTTTTGATGTTTTGGGTAAGAAAAAAATTCAGTCTCCAGAAGACAAAAGTGAGTTTGTACGAAAATTTTGGCAACATCTGTACGTTGCTAAAGAGGATTCAACCTGTACAAGTAGATTATCTTGAAGTAAAAGTCGCGCTCTCTGTATCCTGTCAACGGTGATCAATGAAAAGATTTATCGCCACATGGGTTGCGAAGACGCGCGCGAACTGATCCCCGAACTCGTGTTGGCCGAATCGAAAGATATGCAATTGGAGTATACGTTATAACGCCTATGACCACTTCACCCCCGCTCCCCCTATCCCTTGCCGAAACCCGCGCGCGCGGCTGGGACGCCGTTGACGTTGTCCTCGTGACGGGCGACGCCTACGTCGACCACCCCTCCTTCGGCGCGGCGCTGATCGCGCGGGTTCTGGAGGCCGAGGGGCTGCGCGTGGGCATCATCGCCCAACCGGCTTGGCAGGGCCAACAGGCTGAACGGGATTTCCTCCGCTTCGGTCGGCCTCGCCTTGGCTTCTTCGTCACCGGCGGGAACATTGACTCCATGGTGGCGCATTATACCGTGGCCAAAAAGAAGCGCTCCAAAGACATGTATTCCCCGGGCGGGCACATGGGGCTGCGGCCCGACCGGGCTTCAATCGTCTATTGCCGATGTGTTCGGCGCTTCTTCGGGGATATCCCGCTGATTCTTGGCGGCCTTGAGGCCTCGCTGCGGCGTTTTGCGCACTACGATTATTGGGACGACGCCGTTCGCCCCTCGGTTCTGGTCGAATCCGGCGCGAATTTGCTGGTCTATGGCATGGGCGAAAACCAGACGGTCGAGATCGCCCGGCGGCTTGCGGCTGGCGAATCGCCTCTGACTCTGCGTGATATTCGCGGCACCTGCTATCTCTGCGACGTGCGCGATACGCCCTGGGAGGGCACGCAGTGCCCTTCTTTTGAAATGGCGCTCGAAAGCAAGAAAGAATACGCCAACGCCTGCCGTATACAGATGCTGGAACAGGACGCCGTCACAGGACGAGCGGTGAAGCAGCGGCACGGCAAACAGATGCTGGTGCAAAACCCGCCGATGCCACCCCTGCGCGGCGACGAACTCGACCGGGTCTATGCGCTGCCCTTTGCCCGGCGCTGGCACCCTGGTTACGACGCGCAGGGCGGTGTGCCGGGGCTGGAAGAGGTGTTATTCTCGATCACCCATAACCGGGGTTGCTTCGGGGCCTGCGGCTTTTGTTCCCTTGCGTTCCATCAAGGGCGCTGCGTCACGTCGCGGAGCAAAGGCTCCATAATCGAAGAGGCGAAGCTGTTGACCACCCTGCCCGGCTTCAAAGGGTACATTCACGACATTGGTGGGCCAACGGCCAATTTTCGAGAGCCCTCCTGCGAAAAACAAAAGACCAGCGGCCTTTGCAAAGACCGCAAATGCCTCGCCCCCGAACCCTGCCCGGCGCTCCGGGCGGACCATTCGGAATATCTCGCGATCCTCCGGGCGGTGCGGGCATTGCCGGGGATCAAGAAGGTCTTCATACGCTCCGGCATCCGCTTTGATTATCTGCTGGCCGACGAAGATGAAAGCTTTTTTCGCGAACTGGTGGAACACCACGTCAGCGGACAGCTGAAGGTCGCGCCGGAGCATTGCTCGGCGGCGGTGCTGGACGCCATGGGCAAACCGCACATCGAAGCCTATCTAAACTTTGCCCGCCGCTTCGCCTCCCTGACCCGCCGGGCTGGCAAGGAGCAATACCTTGTACCCTACCTGATGAGTTCGCACCCGGGATGTGGCCTGAACGAGGCCGTGGAACTGGCGCAGTTCCTGCGGCGGGAGGGAATCCGGCCCGAACAGGTTCAGGATTTTTACCCGACGCCTGGCACCGTCAGCACCTGTGTTTTTTATACCGGAATCGACCCCATGACCCTGCAAGAGGTCTTTGTGGAACGTTCGCCCCACGGCAAGGCGATGCAACGAGCGCTGTTACAGTGTACTTTACCCCAAAACCGCGCGCTTGCGTTGGAGGCCCTGCGCCGCGCCGGGCGACGGGATTTGATCGGCGCGGGAAAGGACTGCCTGATTCAGGAGGAGGTTGGCACACGACATGATACAGGGAAAGGGCGCAAACAAAAGAGATAAGACACGCGTCGTGACGGCGGCGGCGCTCGCCGGAATTGTGCTGCTGGTCGTGCTGGGGTACCTGCCTTCCTGGCTGGGCGCTTCCGGTTGGCGTAATTTGCTGCAACCTCCGCAGCCACGCACCGCAGGCCTGACGGTGCATTTCATTGATGTCGGGCAAGGCGACAGTATCCTCATTCAGGCGCAGGGCGAAGCGATGCTCATCGACGGGGGCGAACGCGGGCAAGAGGAGACCGTCATCCGTTACCTTCGCGAACAGGGGATAAAAGAACTGCGCTATGTCATCGCCACGCATCCGCATTCCGACCATATGGGCGGCCTGGCCTATGGCGTTCTGGAGGCTTTCCCCATCCGCGAGGTAATCGCGCCGCGTCTGCCCGAAAACATGATGCCCACCACCCGCACCTATGAGACCTTTCTCAAGGCGCTTGCCAAGATACGGCAGGAACAGGGTACGCTGGCGACCCCCGCGCAGCCGGGGCAAACACATCGGCTCGGCGAAGCGGAATTCACCATTCTCGGGCCGCTGGCCGATTCGGAAGAGATGAATAACTATTCCGTAGCGATCCGACTGCAATACGGCTCGAGCGCCGTCTTGCTGACCGGCGACGCGGAGAAGGAGGCCGAGGCCCTGATGACCGAGCACTGGGGCACGGCGCTGGACGCCGACCTGCTGAAGGCGGGGCATCACGGAAGCAAAACCTCAACAGGCAAAAAGCTGCTGGAAGCCGTGACGCCGGAGAATGTTGTGATCTGCTGCGGCGTGGATAACAGCTACAATCACCCGCATGTTGATACCCTTGCGCGGCTGGCCGAATATGGCATCGCGGTATTCCGCACGGATCTGGACGGAACGGTCGTGTTCTGTTCGGATGGGAAGGTGTTTTGGAAGGAAGAGAAACGATAACATGCTCCACCTGATTTTGGGCCGCGCGGGCGCGGGCAAGACCACGTATGTTCATAACCTGCTGCGGGATTTTGCCTGCGGCGGGCGAAGCGATCTTTTGCTGCTCATCCCCGAACAGGATTCCTTTTCCGCTGAGCGCGCCATGCTGCGCCTGCTGGGCGAGCGACAGGCAGCCGCCGTTGAGGTGCTAAGCTTCACCCGCCTGGCCGAGACGGTCTTTCGCGCCTGCGGCGGGCGGCAGGGACCCCGGCTGAACGATAGCCTGCGCGCGGTCGCGATGGGCCTTGCGCTCCACGCCGTGCGGGATAAACTGGAGCTCTTTCGCAGGGCTGATGAACGCTTTGTGGAGCGACTGCTCCAACTGGAACGCGAACTCAGCGCGGGCGGTGCCGAACCTTCCGATCTGCGCACGGCGGCGGCTCAATTGGGCGCAAGCGCCTCCGGAAAAAAGCTGTTGGAGCTTTCGCTGATCCTGGAGGCCTACGGCGCCATTTTGACCGAGCATTACGGCGGCCGGGGCGACGCGATGCATGAGCTTTACGACACCCTCGGCACGCCGGAAGGCAGGGCATTCTTCGCCAGGCGCGTGGTGGCGGTGGATTCCTTTTGGGGCTTTACGCGCCAGGAACTGCGCATTTTGGGCCGCATCCTTGAGCAGGCGCAGTCGGTCTACGTCACGCTCTGCATGGACGCGCTGCACCCGATTGAAGATGAGACGGGCATTTTTGCCCATACCAAGCGCACTGCACTTTCGCTCCTGGAGCTTGCCAAACAGGTCGGCGTCCCCGTTACCAAGCCGCTGCGCCTTTCCGGTGAACATAAATTCAACAATTTTCCGCCGGATATCCCCCGTTTTGCCAGCCCGGCGCTTGCGGCGCTGGAAGACGGCTTCCTGCGGGAAAGCCCGGTACCCTACGCCGGCGCGACGGATGACATTCAGCTCTGCTCGGCGGAGGACGTGGAGGCCGAGTGCGCCTGGGCGGCGCAAAACATCAAGCGCCTGTTGCGCGAAGAGGGCTTCCGCTGCCGCGAGATCGCCGTGCTTGCCCGGGATTTCGAGCGATACGTTCGACCGCTGGGGGCGGCGCTGCGCCGGGCGGAGGTGCCCTATTTTGAGGATACCCGTCAACCCGCCGCCAGCCAGCCATTGATGGTGATGGTGCTGGCGGCCCTCGACATAGCTGCGGGGGGCTTCGGCACCGAGGCGATGATGCGCTGGCTCAAGACGGAACTGGCGGGCGCGGCGGAAGAAGAGACCGCCCTGCTGGAAAATTACGCCCTGCTTTGGCGGTTGCGCGGGGATGCCTGGCTGCGCCCCTGGACGATGCACCCTCAGGGCCTTGGCCTGAAGGTGGATTCACCGGTCATCCAGTCGCAGCTCGATCGGCTCAACACCCTGCGAAAGCGTTTTACCGCGCCATTGGCCGCTTTTCGCGAAAAGATGCGCGACTGCACGGGGCAGCGCGGTGCGCAGGCGCTCTATACCCTTCTCATCGAAACGCAGGTTCCACAGGCGCTCAAAACCCTGCGCGCCTCGCTAGAAGCGCAGGGCAGACACATCGAAGCCGCGGAACTGCCCCGGCTCTGGGATCTGCTGATGGGTATGCTCGACGGCCTGGCCGATCTGCCGGGCGACGAAGTACTCGGAGCCAAGCGCTTTGGGGCGCTGTTTTCACTGATGCTGCGATTCCAGACGCTGGGTGAGCTGCCGCAGTACCTGGACGCTGTGACGGCGGGTGCGGCCGACCGTGCACGGCTGGAGTCGCCCCGGGCTGTGTTCGTGCTGGGGCTGAACGAAGGGATCTTCCCCCGCACACCTTCCACGCAGGGGCTGATCAACGACGCCGACCGGCGGCGGTTGGCGGACGCGGGCTTGCAATTGCAAGACACGGCCCCCCTGCTGCTGGATATGGAACGACTGCTGATCTACCATTCCTTTAGCGCCGCGAAAGAAAGGCTCTATCTCAGCTGGCCGCGCCGCAGCGCCGCCGGTGAGGATTTGTTGCCCTCCCCGGCCGTCGCGCGTCTGCGGGCGGGCTTCCCCAAGCTGCCGGTGACTGACACACTCCTGCTGGAACCCATGGAGCGACTGGAGGGCGAGAGCGCAGGCTTTTCCCTGCTCTGCGAACTGCGGCGGGAGGGAGGGCCTGTCTACGCCGCGCTGCGGGAGCACTTCGCGGCTCAACCCATTTGGGCCGCGCGGCTGCAGGCGCTGGAACGCACCTATAACCGAGACGCGGAAGGCTTCAATATACGCGAACAGGACGCCGCCGAAGCGCTCTTTGGCCGGAGCATGACGCTCTCAGCCTCCCGTGCGGAGGAATATTTCACCTGCCCCTTCCGCTATTTTGCGCGCTATGGGCTACGTGCGCAGCCACGCCGGGAGGCGGATTTTGACCCCCTCTTCCGAGGCGGCGCGGTGCATCTGATCCTCGAACGCCTCTTGAAAGCCGAAGGGGTCGATGCCCTGCTTGCTCTTTCGCCGGAGGAGCGCCAAATTCATCTGGATCGAGAGATGGACGCTTACGCAACAGAATTTCTCAGTGCCGAAGCGCTGCCGGAGCGGGTGCGGTTTCTATTTCGCAGGCTGCGCGAAATCCTTGCGCAGGTGCTCGAACGCCTCCTGGCGGAATTCCAGGCCAGCAGCTTCCGGCCTGTGGCATATGAACTGGTGATTGACCGCGACCGCCCGGCGCAGCCCTATGTGATCCCCCTTGAGGGCGGCGGTGAACTTCGCCTGCGGGGCAAGGTTGACCGCGTCGACTGCGCTATGGTTAACGGCAGGCCATATTTCCGCGTGGTGGATTACAAGACCGGCGGCAAGGCCTTCGACCTCGGCGACGTCTTCGAGGGCCTGAACCTGCAAATGCTGATATACCTGTTTTCTTTGGCGGAATCGAACGCCCCGCCGTTGCCCGAGGGCGCGCTGCCCGCCGGAATCCTCTATGAGCAGGCGCGCGACCCGGTGATGGCCGCCGGAAAGCGGGACGCCGACCCGGCGGAGCTCGCCGCCGAAAAGCAGAAAAAAAACCGTGCGGACGGTCTGCTGCTGGCGGATTACGACGTACTCTGCGCGATGGAGGAAGGGGCTGCCGGGCTTTATGTTCCGGCCAGTGCTACGGGCGGCGGCCTGCGCGGCAAGCTGATCGGTGCGGCGGAGTTGGGGCGACTGCGGCGGGTGACGGATACGCTGCTGGCGGGGATGGCCGAGCGGCTGCGCGGGGGCGAAACTGCAGCTCTTCCCTATTGCGAACCCGGGCAGGAGCCCGCCTGCGTCCGCTGCGATTATCGCATTGCCTGCGGGCGCGAAGCGGAGGAGCCGGTTCGGATGGGTACCAAAATGACCTTTGACGAAGCGATTGAGGCATTGGGGAACGAAGTTTGAAAAATCACGCCCAGCTATTTTTCAAACTATAAGTTTTGCTGCGCAAAAGCTTGAAAAGGATGGATCGTAAGTTTGAAAAATCACGCCCAGCTATTTTTCAAACTATAAGTTTTGCTGCGCAAAAGCTTGAAAAGGATGGATCGTAAGCATGAGCGTACAGTGGACAACCGAACAGCGGCAGGCGATTGAGGCCAGGGGCGGCAGCCTGCTGGTCAGCGCGGCGGCGGGTTCGGGTAAGACGGCCGTGTTGGTCGAGCGCGTACTGCGCCTTCTCACCGACCCGGAACGCCCCTGCGCCGCCGATGAGCTCCTGATTGTCACCTTCACGCGCCTGGCGGCGGGCGAGATGCGCGAACGCATCCACCGGGCGTGGGGCGCACGACTCCGCCAAAACCCCGGCGACATGCGCCTGCTCCGCCAACAGCAACTGCTGCCGCTGGCGCAGATATGCACCATTGACAGCTTTTGCATGCATCTTGTGAAAGAGCATTTTTCGACGCTGGGGATCCCCCCCGAGCTGCGCCTGCTGGACGAAAGCGAGCGCAGGCTCTGGCAGGAAGACTGCGCACGCGAAACCCTGGAAGAAGCATATAAAGATGACGACGATGCCTTTCGCAGCTTGGGCCTGCTGCTGGAACTCGGCGGCGATGACCGTTCCCTGCTGGGGATGCTTTTGCGCGCGGCAGAGCTTGCGCTGGCTACCCCCGCGCCGGAGGCCTTTCTGCAAGGCCTGGCCGCGCCCTATCGCTCCCCCGCCCCGCCGGAACAAAACCCCTGGGGGAAGCTACTGCTTGCGCAGACCGCGCAAAAGCTTGCCTATGCCGAACGCATGGCCGAAGCCGCGCTGGCACTGCTCAAAGAGGATGAGACGCTTTGCCCGGTGATGTCGCCCGCGATTCAAAGCGACATCGCCCTTTGCGCCGAACTGCGTACTCTTGCCGAACGCGGCGCATGGGATAACCTTCGCGCGGGGCTGCAAAAACCTGCCTTTGCTCGCATGGGTTCCAAGCGCGGCTATACCAGCGAAATCGGCGAGACCTGCAAGGCGCGCCGACTCCGCTGGAAAGAGGAGATCAACGGCCTGGGCAAACGGCTCTGCGTCAGCGCGGCGGAGCACGCCGACGATATGCGGGCGCTATTGCCGCTGGCCGATGCGTTCACGCAGTTGGTCGCAACCTACCTCACCGAATACAGCGAACGCAAACGTGCGAAGCAAGCGGCGGATTTCAGTGATTTGCTACACTGGGCGTTGGCGTTGCTATTGACCCCGGCTGGCGAAAAAACGGCACTGGCCAAGGCCATCAGCGGGCAATACCGCGAAATCCTTGTGGATGAATATCAGGACGTCAACGCCGCGCAGGGGAAGCTTTTCGAAGCCCTTTCGTGCCGCGGCGCGAATCTCTTCTTCGTCGGCGACGTCAAGCAAAGCATCTATCGCTTTCGGCAGGCCAGCCCGGAACTCTTTCTTGAGAAGCGGCAAAACTATGCGCCCTATGACGGCCGGCGCTGGCCTGCCCGCCTGGTACTTGGCAAAAACTTCCGCTCACGCCCCGGCGTGACCGAGGCGGTGAACTTTGCCTTCCGCCAGCTGATGCGCCGCGAGGCCGCCGAGATGGATTACACTGCCGAAGAGGCGCTCTTCTGCGCCCGGGCGGCGGAACCGGGGGCGGAAAGCACAGGCACGCAACTGCACCTGTTGGAATCCGGCGGGGCAGGCGCGAAAGAGAGAGTCGAAATGGAGGCACGCCACGCGGCAGAATGGATCGCCGAAAGCCTGCGCAGGGGCGAGTGTATCTGTGAAAAAGGTACGCTTCGTCCGCTGTGTCCCCGCGATTTCTGCATCCTTCTGCGTTCGGATAAGCACGCCGGCGCTGTGTTCGTTCAAGCGCTGCGTGAGGCGGGCATTCCCGCCCATAGTGCACGTACCGAGAGCCTGTTTGATCGGCGTGAGATTCAGTTCCTGCTCTCCCTGCTCCGCGTGATTGACAATCCGCTGAACGATGTCGCGTTGCTCGGACTTGTGCTATCACCGGTTTTTGGCTTCACTACGGCGCAGCTGGCGCGTCTGCGGGCGGCGCATCCCCAGGCCGGTAGCCTCTGGCAATGCCTTTGCGCCGCCGAAAACGACGACCCTGCCTGCGCTGCCTTCTTGACGGCCATCCGTGCCTACCGGCAGGCCGCTGCCATCACCGCCCCGGGCGACCTCTGCCGCTGGCTGCTGGAAGAGACGGGCATGCTCTCCATCGCGGCGGCGATGCCCCGGCAGGCAGGCCGCCGCGCAAACCTTCACAGGCTGGAGGAATACGCCCTTTCGTTTTCCGACGCAACGGGCGCGGGGCTCTCGGGCTTCCTGCGTTATATGGATCAGATTGAGAGCGGCAACGCCCTGCTGGCGGTCAGTGAGGTCTCCGAAAGCGCCGATGTCGTGCGGGTGATGAGCATCCATAAATCCAAGGGACTGGAATTCCCCGTCGTGATTTTGGCGCAGTGCGGCCACGGCTTCAATACCCGTGACGCCGCCGAGCCGCTGTTGCTGCACGCCCAGGCGGGGCTCGGGTTACAGCGACCGGAACCGGAAAACCGCACACGCCTGCCAACCCTACCCCAGCAGGCTGTGCAGGAGGCCCTGCTCTTCGGCACCAAGAGCGAAGAACTTCGCCTGCTCTATGTCGCGATGACGCGCGCGCGTGAAAAATTGCTGCTGCTTTGCACCGAAAAAGATGCGGCGGCGAAGCTCCGCAGCCTTGCCTCGCGGCAAAGCTTTGCCTCGGAGGCCATGGAGCCGCAGGCCATCCGCGCGGCAGGGAGCTATGCTGACTGGCTGCTCAGCGCTGCGCTGCGCCACCCGGACGCCCATGCCCTGCGTGAAGCGGCAGGGTTAGGCCACGGCTGCGCGCTCCCCTGCCCCGCGCCCTGGCGTTTTTTGATGTGCGCACCGGCGCAGAAACAGGGAGGAAAAGAATCCACCGCAGCCGATGCGCTGCCGCCCGCCGATCCGGCACTGCTGAAGGAAATTCAGGCGCGTATAAATTACCGCTACCCCTACGCGGCGCTGACCCTGCTTCCCGCGAAGAGGGCGGTCTCCGAGCTGACGGAGCGCGACCAGCGCGAAGCCTTTGCCTTCACGTCACGCCCGGTCTTTCTGCAAAGGGATAGCCT